>CAMBIK010000014.1 GCA_945867435.1 Klebsiella pneumoniae | reverse complement strand
ACCAACGCCGGGAAAAGCTCGCTGATGCGGGCGCTCACGGGCAGTCAGGTGCTCGTGGCCGACAAGCTGTTCGCCACGCTCGATACCACCGTACGCACGCTTCACCCCGAAACGGTGCCGCGCATCCTGGTTTCCGACACTGTCGGCTTCATAAAAAAGCTTCCGCATGACCTCGTGGCCAGCTTCCGCAGCACGCTCGATGAGGCGCTGGAGGCCAGTCTGCTGCTGCTCGTCGTGGATGCGAGCGACCCCACCTTCCGCGCCCAGCTCGCCGTGACGACGGCGGTTTTGACCGAGATCGGGGCGAACGTGGTGCCGAGCCGGCTGATCCTGAACAAGTGCGACCGAATCGACACCGAAGCGCGAGCGGCGTTGACGGCTGAGTTTCCCGAGGCCCTTCAACTCAGCGCGCACGATGCAGAAGATGTGGCCGCGCTGCACGCCTCCCTGGTCGCCGGGTTTGACAGGGATCTGGCCGACGCCGAGCTGTTCGTGCCCTGGGCGAGGGCCGCGCTCATGGGCCAGATCCACGCAGCGGTGCGCGTCCTCGACGAGGCGCATGAAGACGAAGGCGTTCGCTTCCAGGTGCGCGGGAAGCGAGCCGAGGTCGCGAGGCTTCAGGCCTTGGTGGCCTGACCCCTACCCTTTCGGCGCGTACTCCGGCACCCAGCACCGCGACCCGTGAAGCAGGCGCTCCACGAGGTCCTCAAAACTCATCCCTACCTGGCCGGCCGCCATGGGTGACAACGAGGTCTCGGTCATGCCCGGCAAAGTATTGATCTCCAGGAACCACGGGATTCCCTCGGCATCCACGATGAAGTCTGCGCGAGCCACCCCCGCGAGGTTCAGGCGATCGTAGGCAAGCTTCGCATGCGCCTGCGCCGCGGCGGCCACGGAATCCGGGATGGGTGCCGGAACGAGGTAGCGGGTCTTTCCCTTCTGGTACTTGGCCTCGAAGTCGAAGAACTCATTGAGCGGCTCGATCTTCACCACCGGCAGCGCGGTGCCTTCCAGCACGGCCACCGTGATCTCGTAGCCAGCCACGAACTGCTCCAACAGCACCTCGCCGGCGAAGTCGAGGCAGTAGGCCAGCCCGGCTTCCAGCTCCGCGGCATCGTGGCACTTCCGAATTCCCAAGGTGGATCCGCCCTCAGGGGTCTTGACCATCACCGGGTAGCGCACGCCGGTCGGGAAGCCATCGCCCCGATGCCACACCTGATCGCTCGGCATCGGGACGCCCGTACCCGCCAGCATGCGCTTGGTGGCGATCTTGTCCATCGCGATGGCGCTGCCGCGCACGCCGCTCCCCGTGTACGGAATGCCCATCACCTCCAGGAGCCCCTGGACACAGCCATCCTCGCCGAGGGGTCCGTGCAGGGCCAGCCACGCGTGCGTGACCCCGTTCGCCACGATCTGGGCAGGTAAATCGCGACCCACATCGATATCCACGACGTTCCATCCTCTCGCTCGCAGGGCCTTGGATACCGCAGCCCCGGACTTGAGCGAGATCGGCCTTTCAGCCGCGATGCCGCCGAGAAGAACCCCAACCTTTGCCGTGCTTTTGTTGACCATCACCACCTCCCGCCCCGCCCTGGGGGCACCAAACGTTCATCCAACTCCAACCCCGTGGCCACGTGCACGCGCTCGCGCACGGCCTGGAGCAACAAACGAAGCTGCCGAGGGGAGGCTTCCCCCCGATTCACGAGAACGGCAGGATCATCTTCCGCCAAGGAAGCATCGTAGAGACGCACGGTCGTGAGGTTCGCCCGCCTCAAGACCGCCCGAAGGTCGGCCTTCGGACCCGGCTCGCGAAAGGCGGTACCGGCCACAATGGGCTTCACCTTCACCGCGGGGTCGAGCGTGGCCCGCACCAGAAGCGACTTCGGATCCACCACCCAGGCCTCCACCTCCTCGAAGCCGCGACCCTTGAAGCGGCGAGCCCGGACCAGCGCGGGCACCAACCAGCCATCCTCCAGGGCGTCGGCGACAGTGCCGGCCGCCCGCAACAGTGCCTTCCACCCCGCGACCACCGCGAGCTGGGCGAGCGGCACCGAGGCGCCCACAGCCCAGTGGCGGCCATGCGGCTCCAGACCCTCGAACCCGGCACCGAGCCGAAGCGTGACGCCCGAAAGCCCCCCTTCAGGCGGCAGCGCATCCGAGAAGGGCGGCAGAACGCGTACCGGGAGCTTCTCGGCACGGGCGGAGCGGATCGCCGCGACGAGAGCGGCTTCATCCTCCACATGAACCCACCGCTCGAACGCACCCGGCGAGGCCCGCAGCGGCAGGTGCCGCGCGATCGGCTCTTCCTCCCGAGACCCGCGCACGGCCTCCATCAGCGGCTCGCGAGCCGGCCAGCCAGCGCCGCGCAGGCCCGGTTCACATCGCCGGCCCCCAGGGTGAGCACCACATCGCCGGGACGAACAAGTTCGGCCAACACGTCTACCGCGTGGTCCACGGAGGAAACCGCCACCGCGCCGCGATGCCCCCGGTCGGTCAGCCCTTGGACCAGCGCCTCCTGGGTGGCACCCTCGATCGGGGCTTCCCCGGCCGCGTAGACCGGCAGCACCAGCACCTGCGAAGCCGCATGGAAGCACTGACAGAACTCATCCTTCAACGCCGCGACACGGCTGTATCGGTGCGGTTGAAACACGGCCACCAGGCGCCGACCTTCGTACCCCTCGGCGGCCGCCGAGAGCGTGGCCTGGATCTCCACGGGGTGGTGCGCGTAGTCGTCCACAATGAGCACGCCCCCCACATCCGCCCGCTGGCTAAACCGACGGTCCACACCGCTGAACCCTTCCAAGCCCGCCTGGATCTGCGCGAACGGCAAGTCCAGTTCCAGCGCCACGGCGGTCGCTGCGAGGGCGTTCAGTACGTTGTGACGACCCGGTTGGTCCAGGTGCAGCTCCCCCAGAACCTCACCCTGCCTCAGGACCGAAAAGCGCAGCGAACGCCCATCTTGCCGGATTCGGTCGGCGCGAATCTCGGCCTGGGCGCTGAGCCCATAGGTGAGAAAGCGGCGGCGAAGGCGAGGAAGAATGCGCTGAACCACGGGGTGGTCCACACAGACCACCGAGAACCCGTAAAAGGGAACCTTGTTCGCGAACTGAACGAAGCCATCGACGAGGCGGTCGAAGTCGCCCCAGTGTTCAAGGTGTTCGGGATCGATGTTGGTGATGATCGCCACGGTCGGATCCAGCAGGAGAAAGCTGCCATCCGACTCATCCGCCTCGGCCACCAGATACTCGCCCGCGCCCAGCCGCGCGTTGGAGCCGAAGGTGTCGAGCCGGCCGCCGATCACCACGGTCGGGTCGACCCCGGCCCGGTGCAGGCAGGTGCCAATCATCGAGGTCGTGGTTGTCTTTCCGTGCGTGCCAGCCACCGCGATGCCGTACTTGAGCCGCATCAGCTCCGCGAGCATCTCGGCGCGGGGGATGATCGGGATCTTCAAAGCCGCAGCGGCGACCATTTCGGGATTCGCCTCCGAAACCGCCGCGGAGCGCACGACCACGTCGGCACCCATCACGTTGTCTGCGTGGTGCCCGATGTGAACGATGCCGCCCAGGCTGCGCAGGCGGGCGACGACCGGGCCCTCCTTGAGGTCGGACCCCGACACTGCAAAGCCCATCGTCAGGAGCACCTCGGCGATGCCCGACATCCCCGACCCGCCGATCCCGATGAAGTGGATGCGCCGAAACTTTCCACGAAACATCAGCTAAACACCGGACGAGTGGCCTTGGTCGTCACCTCGACAGGCTTGCACTCCGCGGAGATGGAGAGCAGGACACCGACGGCGGCGATGTTCATCATCATGGCACTAGCGCCATAGCTCATGAACGGCAGCACAAGCCCCTTATTGGGCACGACCGACAACACCACGCCGAGGTTCAGGGCCGCCTGGCCAACGATCATCACCGTGAAGGTCGAAGCCAGCAAGCTGCCGAAGAGGTCGGGGGCCCGGCGCGCAATCGAGAACCCGCGATGAGCGACCACCACATACAGGAGGGTCAGGACCGCGAACCCGAGCAACCCGAGCTCTTCGCCCAGCACCGCCGCCAGGAAGTCGTTGTAGGGTTCCGGCAGGTAGAGCAGCTTGGCCGCCCCTTCCCCAAGCCCGCGACCCCCGAGGCCACCGTGGTGGAGCGCCAGGAGCGACTGGCACACCTGGTAGCCATCCCCCGCACAGTCCGCGAACGGGTCTAGGAAGCTGGCGACGCGAGCGCGCCGGTACGGCTGAGCCACCATGATGATGCCCAGGACGACCGTGAGGGAGATGAACAGCGACAGGATCCAGGACCACCGCAGGCCCGCAAAGAACAGCATCGTCGCGCACAGCAAGCCGATGATCGCCATCGATCCGAAATCGGGCTGACAGATGATGAAGCCCAGAGGGAGCAGAATCGCCGCGCCCGCCCAGCCGAGCACCGCCCAGTTGTGGATGTCGGCCCGATGTTTGTGAATCCATGTCGCGAGCCCGATGAGGATCGCGACCTTCGCCATCTCCGCCGGCTGGAAGTGGACGCCGGCAAAACCGAACCAACGCGTGGCCCCGTTCGCAGAGTGACCGATTCGGGGAAGCCACACCGCGATGAGGAACACGATGGACAGCATGTAGAGCGCGGTCGCGTACTTCTGGAGGTGCCGGTACGGCGTGACCATGGCGACCAGGCCAACCCCCAGCCCCATCGCGATGGCGATCGCCTGCCGGGTCACAAAATGGTAGCCGTTATTCGTCTCTTCCTGCGCCACGAATGCCGACGCAGACCACACCATCGTGAGTCCGTACCCCAAGAGCAGGGCCGTCACAATTACCAGCGGGGTGTCGTAGCGGCGGCTCACCGGGGGCGCGGCGAACGTCTTGGGGAGGACGCTTGCGGGGGGCGGGGGCCCCAGGGGGTTCGGCATGGGAAAGTCCGTAGACGGAAGCTTGACGAGTCAAGAGTATAGCGGGTCGCGTCAGCCGGTGGCGGCCCGATGAAAAAAACGCCCACGATCTTCAAAGTCCAGGAACTCGTCGAACGAGGCGCAGGCGGGCGAGAGCAGCACGGAATCCCCCGAGACCGCGACCGCGCGAGCCGCCTCGACTGCCGCGCCCAACGTGCCCACCAGCCGCGCCTGGACCTCGTGGGAGACCAGAAGCCGGTGCAACAGGGGCCCTTCCTCCCCGAAGCAGATCACGCCGCGCGCACCGCGAAGCGCCGGCACCAAGCCATCGTAGTGCGCACCAGCCTTCCCCTTTCCCCCCAAAAGGGCCACGAACGGAGTCGGAAATCCGCGGTAGCACGCGAGAGCGGCATCCACGTTGGTGGCCTTGCTGTCGTCGATCCAACGCACGCCTTGCGCCTCGTGGACCACGCACATGCGATGAGGCAGCCCCAAGAGCCGCGCGACATCCAGGTCCCGACGCCACAGCCCCCCACACACCGCGAGCAGAACGGCCGCCGCAAGATTGTCCACGTTGTGCCGACCGGGCAGCGAATAGCCGGCGAGCGGCACCGTGCCAGGGTCGTGTACGCCGCGCAAAACGAGGTGATCGCCCTCCACAGCCACACCCGGGCTGGACCCAAGCAGGAAGCGCTTCCCCGGCAGGTCCTCCGCGAGGCGACGCAGCCGCGCATCTCCCGCAGGCACAATCGCCGCATCGTCGGGGCCCATGCGAGCGAAAATACGGCACTTGTGGGCCGCGTAGGCATCCATCGTGCCGTGGCGTTCCAGGTGATCCGGCGTGAGGTTCAGGATGGCGGCGGCCCGCGGTCGAAACCGCCCCGGCAGCTCCATCTGGTATGACGACACCTCCACCACCGCCACATCGAATCCCCCCCCCACCGCCTCCGAGAGCGGCCGACCAATGTTCCCCCCTTCAAACGTTCGCATCCCCGCGTTGGCGCAAAGCTGTGCCAGCAAGTGGGTGGTCGTGGACTTGCCGTTGGTGCCGGTCACCGCGAGGATGGGGCACGACAGCTGCTCGGCCGCGAACGCCAACTCCCCCACCACATCCACGCCGGCTGCCACCGCCGCGACCACCTCGGGCATCGCCGCCGGGACACCCGGGGAGACAATCACCCTGTCAGCGCCTGTGAAGTCCTCGATCCGGTGCGTGCCGTACACCGCATCCGTGCCGGGAACCACGGAAGCCTCCGGGCGGCGGTCGGTGCACACCACCCGGTGCCCCTGTGAAACCGCCAGCTTTGCCGCTGCGACCCCGCTGCGTGCCATGCCCACGACCAGCACGCGCTGCGGTGCGCCGCCGCCAGGCGGGTGGGGACGGGAATCGCGCATCGCCCCGATCTACCTCAGCTTCAGCGTCGAGAGAGCCACGAGGGCCAACAAACCCGAGATGATCCAGAAGCGCACGATGATCTTCGGTTCTCCCCAACCCTGCTTCTCGAAGTGATGATGAATGGGGGCCATCAGGAAGATTCGGCGCCCGGTGCGCTTGAACCAGAACACCTGCAGCGCGACCGAAGCGACCTCCAGCACGAAAATCCCACCGATGAGAGCCAACAAAATCTCCTGCTTGATGAACACGGACATCGAACCGAGCGCACCACCGATCGCGAGCGACCCGACATCGCCCATGAAGATCTGGGCCGGGTAGCAGTTGTACCAGAGGAACCCCAATCCAGCCCCGAGCAGCGCGAGGCAGAAAACGGCCACCTCACCGGCCCCCTGCACATAGGGAATATGGAGGTAATCCGAGAACTCACGATGGCCAGCGAGGTAGGCGAGCACAGCGAACGTGCCGACGCTGGTGATGGTCGGACCGATGGCCAGCCCATCCAGCCCATCCGTGATGTTCACGGCGTTGGACCAACTTACAACGAGGAAGATGCCCCACAGCACATAGGCCCACCCGAGCCACGCTGGTGCACCCTCCCAGATGTGGGCAAGGTCGAACACGGCGTGCTTGTAGAAGGGAAGGTGGAACGTGGCGTCCATGACGCCGAACTGGTAGGCGCCGCCGAATGCAAGCGCCCCGGCCAGCACCTGCCCGACGATTTTCCAGCGACCAGCGAGCCCAGCGCTGGACTTCTCCATCACCTTCTTCCAATCGTCAATAAAGCCGATCGCGCCGCAGGCCAGGGTCACCATGAGCACGAGCCAGGGGAGCGGTTCGTCGAGCCGCGCCCAGAGCAGCGTCGAGATCGAAAGGGCGGCCAGCATCACCACACCCCCCATCGTCGGCGTGCCCACCTTGGTTTCGAGGTGTTCCTTGGGCCCCTCGGCCCGGATAATCTGCTCAAGCTTTCGCTTTTGCATCCAACCGATGAACGCGGGATAGGCCACATAGCAGATAACCAATGCGGTCATCATCGCGCAGGCGGACCGAAAGGTGATGTAGCGGAAAACGTTGAAGGGTCCGCCGAGCGGAATCAGCAGGTGGTAGAGCATCAGGTCCTCCTTGCGGCGCGGATGCGCTCAACGACACGTTCCATGCGAGCACCGCGACTCCCCTTCACCAAAACCACATCGCCTTCCGCGAGCGTGGCAGCCAGCGCGGCCGCGAGCACCTCCACATCCTCGAAGGCGCGAACGTTCGGGAACGCAGTCGCCGCCGCGATCATACGCGGCCCCGACACCCAGACTTCGTCGCAACTGACGATCGCCACGTCGAGCACGCCCCGATGGGCAGCGGCCTCTTCGGGCCCAAGCTCCAGCATGTCGCCCAGGGCGGCGACCCGACGACCCTTCAGGCTGGCCAGGGTGTGGAGCGCCGCGGTCATGCTCACGGGGTTGGCGTTGTAGGCGTCGTCGAGGACCGTGACCGCGCCGATGTGCTCGACCCGATTCCGCATTCCCTCAGGTTTAAAAAGACTAAGTGCCGGCCCCACGGTTTCCGTCGGCACCCGCAGCGCCCACGCGACAGCCACCGCAGCGGCAGCGTTGATCGCGAGATGGACCCCCGGCACGTCGAGCGTGGCCCGGATGGTGCCATCCGGCGTTTCAATCCGGAGACGGGTCTGCAAGCGCTCCGGGTCGATCACGGCATCGGTGAGACGGATGGTGGCGGATGCTTCGGAGCCGTAGGTCACCACCCGCACGCCCTCGGGGATGGGCATGGCCGCCACCCGAGGATCATCGATGTTCACACAAACGACATCACCGGGGAGAGCCCCATCGAACAGCTCCTGCTTCGCCTGCGCAACGCCATCCAGGCTCCCACAGCCCTCCACATGCGCCGCGCCCACGTTGGTGATGAGGCGCACGGTGGGACGGGCGATGTCCTGCAAAAGCGCGATCTCCCCAAGGTGATTCATGCCCAGCTCGAGAACAAGGGCGTCCGCGTCGGGAGGGAGAGCGCACAGCGTGAGCGGGAGTCCGATGTGGTTGTTGAGGTTCCCCTGGGTGTGATGTACGAGGCCCAGGCTTCGCAGCACCTCGACAACCATCACGCGAGTGCTGGTCTTTCCCGCGCTGCCCGTGATGGCGACCACCGGACCCGCGAAGCCCGACCGAGCGTGGCGCGCCACATTTTGGAGTGCGACGAGCGTGTCGGGGACCAGAACCAGTCCGCGGGTCCACCCTTCCGGGGCCCGCGAAACGATGGCCCCGGCTGCGCCGCTGGCCTCCACCACGCCAAGGAAGTCGTGACCATCGAAGCGGTCGCCCACCAACGCCACGAACCACGCGCCCGGAGGGACCCGCCGGCTATCCGTGGTGAGCGGGCCGGCGGCACCCGCGCTCGACAGGGCCCCCCCCGTGGCCGCAGCGATCGTGGCAGCATCGAAGATCATGCCGTTTCACCGCGTGCGTGGGCACGGTCATCGAAAGGATGCTTCACTCCGGCGATCTCCTGGAAGGACTCGTGTCCCTTTCCCGCGATGAGTACGACATCGCCGGGCTGGGCGAGGCTGAGCGCGAGGCGGATGGCAGCCGCACGGTCGGGCTCGACCCGGTGAGGGGCGGTCCCGACGCCGGGCAGAATCTCGGCGATGATCGCCAACGGATCCTCGCTCCGAGGGTTGTCGCTGGTGACAATGGCAAGGTCCGCCCCGGCCCCCACCGCGGCCCCCATCAGCGGGCGCTTCCCGCGGTCCCGGTCGCCGCCGCATCCGAAAACACACAGGATCCGCGCTGGGCGAAGCCTGCGAAGCTCCGCAAGCACGCGAGTAAGCGCATCGTCCGTGTGGGCGTAGTCCACAAACACCCCGAAGGGGCGGTCCGGCCCGACGCGCTCCAGCCTTCCCGGGGCTCCCGTACAGGTCGCGAGCCCCGAAAGCGCGGTGTCAAGGTCGATGCCCAGCGCCATCGCCGCCGCCACGGCCCCGAGGGCATTCTGCAGGTTGTGACTGCCCACCATGGGGAGGCGGAGACGTCCGGTCCCGCGCGGCGTTGCGATCGCCGCCTCGAGACCTTCCCAGCGCTCCGAGGTAAGCGTGCTCCGGAAGTCAGCGGGACCGCGTGTCGCAAAGGTCCACACGGCCCGGCCGGAGGGAAGCATGGCCGCGTGCGCAGGGTCTTCCGCATTAAGGATGGCCGTCCCCTCCAAAAGCTCGTGGAACAACCTTGCTTTGGCGGCAGCATAGGCATCCATCGTTCCATGCCAGTCGAGATGGTCGCGAGTCAAGTTCGTAAAGATCGCGGCGCGAAAGGGGATCGCATCACACCGCCACGACGCCAGGCCGATGCTGGAGGCCTCCAGGGCGCACAACCCCACCTTGGCGGTGCGCATCTGCGCCAGGAGGCCTTGGACCACGGGAGGCGTCGGACTGGTGTGTTCCGTCTCGATGCGATGGTCGCCGACGTAGTTCCCGGTCGTGCCGATGATGCCCGGAACCAGGCCCGCGGCCCGTGCGATGGCCGCTAGCAGAAACGTCGTGGTGGTCTTACCGTTGGTGCCCGTCACCGCGACCGTGGGCACCTTTCGCCCCGGCCACTCCAGGGCCGCCGCGCTGGCTGGTGCCAGGGCCAGTCGGGTGTTCGGCACCCGGACCACGGCCACGCCCTCGGGCGCCACCACATCACGGTCCACGATCACCGCGGCACCACGCACATTCGGCACGCAACGATGCCCATCAAAGTTATCGCCCTTCACCGCGACGAAAACGTCGTCGGCGCCGACATCCGCGTCGCGGTCGGTGACCCGACGCACCTGTCTCGCCCCGGAGCCCCGGACCAGACACGCGCCCGGAAGGGCGGCAACAACAGTTTCGAGGAACATCGACGGGATTCGGTAGGGAGGGGGTCTTCCGGATGGGGCCGCCCTGCGGGGAAGGTCGGCGGCGGGTAGGGTCGGCAGCAGGTTCTGAGCGGGAGCTGGAGGACCCAGCTCAAGGGGAACGGCCGCCCATGAGGGCGAACCTGCTCGGGGACCAAAGCCGCGGCGGGGAGCCGCGGCCGGGCCCGCCATTCTGGCGGACCCACCCGGAAGACATGGGGAATGAAAAAGAATCAGTTCAGATGAAGGACAACCCGCTCTCCTGGAGCGAGCACAGCACCGGCCAGCGGCTCTTGCGAAACCACACGACCCGAGCCCTGGACGTGAAGGTCCACGCCGGAAGGTGCCAGGGCGGCGAGCGCGGCCCGAAGGGTACGACCCGAGAGGTCGGGCACCACCCACGAACCTGTCGCGGACGCAGCGATCTCGACCGGACCGGCCGGAAGCACCGAGGCGAAGGGAACAACCTTGGATGGCTTGGGGGGCGCCACCGCCAGGGCACCTTCTGGGGCGACCGGCATGCCGGGGGCGGGGGCAACGACCGTGCCCGGAGCGTCGGGGGCGATCCCCAGATAGCGCATGGTGAAGGCCCCGATCGTGGAGAACGCCGGGGCAGCGGCGATGCCGCCGAACTTCGAACCCACGGTGGGCGTATCCACGATGACCGCGATGGCCACTTCCGGACGATCCGCAGGTAGGAAGCCGACGAACGAAGAAACGCGCTTGGTCGGGCTGTACACGCCGTTCTCGACCTTTTGCGCGGTGCCGGTCTTGCCGGCCACGCGGTAGCCACTGACCCGCGCCCGCGTGCCGGTGCCGCCCTCTTCGGTCACCGTTTCCATCATCCGGGAGATGCTAGCCGCGGTCTTCTCCGAGATCACCCTGCGATCCTCGCGAGGCTCTCGGACCATTTCCACCTCGCCGTGGCGGTCCAGCACCGCATCGACGAGACGTGGAGACATCCGCATCCCGCCGTTCGCCAGGGCCGCGACCCCGGCCACGAGCTGCACCGACGATGCGGTGACCCCCTGTCCGAAGGAGGTCGTGGCGAGCTCAATCGGCTTGATGCTGGCCGCGGAGCGCATCACCCCCGACACCTCGCCGGGAAGGCCAAGGCCTGTAGAGCGTCCGAAGCCAAAGTCGCGGAGGTACTGGAGCGTCGTGTCTGCGCCAAGCATAAAGCCCAACTTGGCCGCGCCGATGTTTGAGCTGTACTTGATTACCTCGGTGAGGGAGATCACGCCCTTCTCATGGTCGTCGTGGATCACCTTGCTACCCACGGCCCAGTTGCCCATCTCACAATCCATCATGGTCTCGGGCCGCACGAGCCCTTCTTCCATGGCTGCCGCAGCCACAAAGGGCTTGAAAACGCTCCCCGGCTCGACCTGATCCATCGCAGGACGATTCTTGAAGTTCTCCTGGTGTGCCCTCGATTCTCCATCGTTCGGGTTGCCTCCAGGGCGCGAGGCCATCGCGAGGATCGCGCCGGTGTGTACATCCATCACCACGGCCATGGCCGCCTCGGGCTGCGATACCGCCATCGCCTCGTCGAGGGCCCGCTCCGTCGCGTACTGAATCGACGCATCGATCGTGAGCCGCACCGAATGCCCGGCGTTCGCCGCCCGCTCGGCGTCAATTCCGCCATCCAGAACGCGCCCCTTCCGGTCTTTTTCCTGGAGCACGCGCAGGGTATCGCCCGAGAGTTCCTTGTTCAGGATCTTCTCCAGGCCCCCCGCGCCGTCGTCGAACACGTCGGTGAAGCCCAGGAGCGGCGCCGCCAGGTCGCGTCCCGGGTAGACCCGCACCGGTTCCTGCACCAGCCACATCTGATCGCGAGGGAGACCGGCCACGATCGCCTTCGCGGCATCCGGGTCCAGGGAGGCGCCGAGCTTCACTTCCTGCAGGAGGCGCCCGTTCCGCTTCTCAAAGCGCGCCCGCACCCAGTCCACTTCCTTGCCAGTCGCCGCGGTGATCGCTGCGAGCCGCGCCTCGACCGCCTCGGGCGCGATGCGTGCCGGATTCGCGTACAACGAAGGGAGCTTCACGGTAGCCGCCAGCACCCGCCCCTGGCGGTCCACTATGGCGCCGCGCCGACCGCGAAGTTCTACAGCAAACCGAAACTGTTCCCGCCCGTGCCGTTCCAGCCGCTCATCCGGCACACCCATCACCCATCCGGCGCGCACGGTCAGCAACGCCATCACGATCGCGATCCCCACGAAGACTCCGCGAGCCCGAAACCGCGACTCGGCGAGCAGCTCGGCGTCGGTGACAGGCGTGACCCGCCCCGGCGCCACGGCCCCCCAGAAGCCCTCAAGGCTGTTCTTCTTGGATTTGCGGCCGGATGTTTTCACCTTGGCGCGCTCACATCTTGGACCGAAACCGGGGCCGACAGGTCCAGGCTGGCCGCCACCGCCCCCAGGCGCCCAGGCGAGCGCAACATGGTCCGTTCCACGAGCAGACGGTCGTGGTGAGTCTGCGCCTCAACAAGCTGTCCCCGGGCTTCATCGAGCGCAAGCGCCGTTTCCCGCACCTGCATCCGGCTCCAGAGGTACACGGACAACGCGGCGGCCACGAAGATCATCACGCCCAGCAGCCGACTGAGCAGCCGCACTTCCGGGGCCGCGGCATCGAAGCCTGGGAGCGTGAGGGTAGAGGTGCGGACGCCGGTGGTGGTGCTCATGGAAGCCTCTCAAGGGCGCGCAGGCGGGCGGAGCGCGCCCGCGGGTTGGGGTCGGAGTCGCCCTTGCGGGCGCGACGCTCGACGAGGCGGAAGGCGGACGAGGAAACGGGGTTGCCGTAGAGATCCCGCGGCCCGCCATCTCCGACGAGCCGACGAAAGCATGCCTTCACAGCACGATCTTCCAGGGAATGGAAGCTGATCACGACCAGCCTCCCGCCCGGGGCGAGGCACTGTGGAAAGGCATCCAAGGCCCTTTCGAGCTCGCCAAGTTCGTCGTTGATGGCGATGCGAATGCCCTGAAAGGTGCGCGTGGCAGGGTGAATTCGACCTTCGGAAGGCACCACTTTGGCGACAAGCTCCGCGAGCTGGCGGGTGGTGCGTAAGGGTTCCTCCTCTTCGTCTGCCCGGCGGGCGAGGATGGCGCGGGCCACCCGGCGACCATGACGTTCCTCGCCATACTTCCAAAGGGCCGATTCGAGCTCCGCCTGATCGACGCGGGCGAGCCAATCGGCCGCGGATTCGCCGGTCGAAGGGTCCATCCGCATGTCCAGGGGGCCGTTGAGGCGGAACGAGAAGCCCCGTTCCGGACGGTCGAGCTGGGGCGACGACACCCCAAGGTCCAACAAGATGCCGTCGACGCGGCGAGCACCGAGGATCGCGGGCAGCTCTGTGAAGCGCGCGTGGTGCAGTTCGACTTCCCCGCCGATGCGTTGCCGAGCGGCCGCGATAGCCATCGGGTCTCGGTCGGTGCCGACGATGCGGCCACCGCGCGCGACAATGCCGGCCGCGTGCCCCGCGAAGCCCAGGGTGCCATCCGCGTACAAACCACCTTCGCGAACGCCGAGCAGTTCAAGAACGTCGTCGAGCAGAACGGGGAGGTGCGACCGTTCATCCACCCACCCCTCCCAGCGCATCCCGACGGGCACGCGCGTCGGCGAACGCCGCTTGGAACGCGTCAGCGCCCCAGATCTCGAGGCGGTCCAGCAACGAGACCATCGTGATCTTGTCAGTTAGCCCGGTGAGATCACGCAGTTCCGAAGGAACGACCAACCGACCCTGCCGGTCCACATCCAGCTCGCAGGCCGAGCCCAGCCGCAGGAGCTGCTTTTCGTCTTCATAAGGATCGAAGGGATCGTTTCCAAGCAGAGGCCTTTCCACCCTCTCGGTGAAGTCGGCCGGAGTGTACCCGCGCAGCCGCCCTGAGTGGGCGATGAACACGAGACTGTAGATTCGGTGGGTGTCGAGCGCCGCCTTCAGGCGTGCGGGGAGCGTGACCCGGCCGCGGGCGTCCATCGAGAGTTGCTGGTTAAACCGTACTTCCAGCATTCGCTTTTGCCACCGACGCCGGGCTTGCGTGGGCGGCTCCTCCTGATGGTGGGAATATACTCCATCTCGTGGGAAAACGAACCCACTTGACGAACAGAAAGTTGATCATTCTCTTTCCATAAGGTTTTCCACAATATGGATAACTAAAACTCTTGACGAAACAATAGTGTGTAACGGTCGTTCCCCGAACGCCGGGCTTGCCGATCCGGTGCCGCGTGCGCACTCCTTGGGGCCGAGGAAACCGCCATGGGGGCGCGCAAGGGCGAACGTCGAATCATCTGCGACAACCGCCGAGCTCGTCACGAGTACGAGTTGGAGTCGCACACCGAAGCCGGGTTGGTGCTCATGGGGTCGGAGGTGAAGTCGCTTCGGAAGGGGAACGCCCACCTGAGCGATGCGTGGGTTGGCTTTGAAAATGGAAAGGCCATCCTCTTTAAAGCCCACATCGCACCATACGCTCAGGCGACGCACGTCTGCCACGAGCCCGACCGGCCGCGCCCCATCCTGCTGCACGCCGAGCAGGTTGCGAGGATGAGTCAAGCGGTGCGCGAACGCGGGCTCACGTTGGTGCCCCTCAAGCTGTACTTCGACGGTCCCTGGGTAAAGCTGGAGTTCGCGGTGGGTCGCGGCCGGAAGGAGCATGACAAGCGAGAGGCGCTGCGCGAGCGCGAAGACCGCATCGAGATCGCGCGGGCATACCACCGCTGAGCCAAGGCAGGCGGGGCGTCGGGCCCTTCAGCCGTTTCATGATAAGCGCGCACAATGTTCGTGCTCCTTGCCCTTGTCTCCGCCGCGCACGCTGCCGATGGTGCCGCCGGCGCCCCCGGTACGGCCCTGATCGCCGGTGCCGTGCTTGCGGTCCTGGCGGTTGCCATCGTGATGATGCGGCGTCCGATCGATGGGATGATCGCGGCGGCAGGCGTCGGCGCGCTGGCGGCGGTGTACCTCACGGCGCAGCACTTCGTGGCCCAGAACGGTGGCCCCAGCATCTGCAACGTGTCGGCAGTGATCAACTGCGAGACCATAAACAAGTCGCCGTACAGCAAAATCGGGGACACGCCCATCGCCCTGTTCGGACTCGGCTTCTACGCAGCGATGGGCTACCTCGCCTTCCGCGCCAAGGGCGGGCGAATGGCCTCGGCCCCCACGCTGCTCCTGCTCGGCGCCATCGGTGCCGTGGCGTACGACATGTTCCTCGCCCGGGAATCCTACAAGATGGGGGCGCTATGCGTCTTCTGCGCCACCACCTGGGCCATGAACGTACTGCTGCTCGCCGGTAGCTCAGCGCTGGTGGTGCGGATGCCCGCCCCCCGCTCTCGGGGCTTCGCCAGCGCGTTCGCCCAGGACGCGCTCCCCGCCACCCTCATGGGCTTCGGCGTCTTCATCGTCGGCCTGCTGATCGTGAAGATGGAAACAGGCGGGCCAGCCCTCAGTCCCACGCGCGACACGTTCAGCGACCTGGTCGAGAACGTTCGAGGGGAGTTGAAGCTCGACGGCACGGAGCCGGTTCGCGGCGATCCCGCTGCCAAGTTCACGCTGGTCGAGTTCGCCGACTACGAGTGCCCCCATTGCGGGCTGATGTCGCCGGTCCTGAAGCGCGTGCTCGAGGCAAACCGCGATGTAAAGCTGGCTTTCAAGCACTATCCGCTCTCCCAGGACTGCAACCGGCACATGGATCATCCGATGCATCTGATGGCCTGTGGCGCAGCGGCGGCCGCGGAATGTGCGAGGGTGCAGGGTCGCTTCTGGGAGCTCTCGGAACAGATGTTCCTCAACCGTGAGTATCTCAGCCCCGACGACATCCGGTTCATGGCGGAAAAAGTGGGGGTCGACATGCCGGCGCTCACCGCCTGCCTGGCCAGCCCAGCGGCGATGGATGCCGTGAAGGCCGACGTGGAAGCAGGCGCGACCGCAAAGATTGATGGAACGCCCTCGATCTTCCTCTTTGGCGCCTACGGCGAGCGATGGGTGAAGCTGAACGTGGGCGCGGGCGACGAGGACCGGATGACCGCGTTCTTCGCCCACCTCCGCGCCGGAAAGCCGCCGCCGACGCCCACTGAACCCGCGCCGCTTCCGGAATAGCCGTGCCGGCGGTGTGGCACGCGCTCGCCGTACCCCTCCCGCGCTCGGCCGTGCAGCCGACGAGCCGGGCGTTGTTGGCACTCGGAGCGACAGGACTCCTGGAGGATGTGCCTGCCGGCACCACCCTCCGATTCAAACAGCCCTGGGATAAAGGCAGGAAACCTCGTCCGCCGGCCACGGTCGTGCTGCGAGCCTGGTTCAAAGAGCGGCCGCCGGGCTCCGCGGTGAGCGCCGCCGTGATGGGGCGCGAAGTGGCGTGGACCGAGGAGCCCGAGGTGGACTGGAACGAAGGGTGGAAGGTCCACTTCCAGCCGATCCACATCAGCGAACGACTCGTCATCGCCGCCCCGTGGCACGCCGTTCCTCACGCGGTGGTGATCGAACCCGGCAACGCCTTCGGCACCGGGGAACACCGCACCACGCGTAGCTGCCTCACGGCTATCGACCGCCTCGCCAACGCTGGCCAGTCGTGCCTGGATGTGGGCTGCGGCTCCGGCATCCTAGCTCTCGCCGCTGCTCACCTCGGCATGCGTGCCTACGGCATGGACATCGACGATGACGCGGTCGCCGCCGCTCGCAACGCCGCCTCCCAGAACGGCCTCGCGGCCACCTTCGACTCCACCCCGCTCGCCCAGGTAAAGGGCGACTGGGACCTGGTGGTCGCCAACCTGTACGCCGAGGTGATCGCGGCGCTCGCGCCCGACCTCCGCCGGCTCGCCCGCGGCCACCTGGTGTTCGCCGGCATCCTGAGCGACCGAGCCCACCTCGTAGAGGCCTCGATGGAAGGACTGCAGCTCATCCATCGCGACGAAGGCGAAGGATGGACTTCCCTGACCTACCGCGTTCCGGGCTGAACGTGCGCACCGTGCTCGTGGCCCGCATCCTTCCCGGGATCCTCCGCCTTGACGCGGCCGAGAGCCATCATGTGCTCCGGGTGATCCGGCTGCCACGCGGAGGCACGCTTCGTGTTTGCGATGGCGCCGGCCAAGAGGCCATCGCGTGCCTCGTGGGGGCCGAGGCAGGGCTGGCCACCCTCAACGTGGGACCCCTGGAGGCCACGCCGGCTCCCGCGGAAGCCCTCGTGCTGCTTGGCGTACCCAGGCCGGCCCTGGTGGAAGAGGCCGTCACGCTCGGCACCGAAGCCGGCGCGACCGCGTTCTGGCTCATCCGCGCGGCTCGTTCCCTCCCCGGCGAAGTGCGCCTCGACCGCGTGGAACGCGTCATCAGCGCCGCGATCAAGCAGTGCGGCCGTTCCGACCGTCCGAACGTGCGCGTGTTCGCGTCCGTGCGCGAGGCTCTGAACGCGGGACCAGGGGGGGCGCGGTTTCTCGCCGCGCCCGGCGGTGCTTCACCAGGCGAGTGCTGGGGAGCGGCAGGGAGCGGGGTACTGGCGCTCTCGGTCGGCCCTGAAGGGGGCTGGGCCATCGACGAAGTCGACGCCTTCCTGGCGGCGAACTTCGTGCCTGTAAGCCTTGGATCCGCCATCCTGCGCGCCCCGACGGCCGTCGCCGTGGGTCTGGCCGCCCTACACGCTACTCGCTGACGATGTAGGCGTGAGTGGTCACAGTTTCGGCCTTTCCGAACACGGGGAGGGTCTGATCCTGCGCCTCGGCCGAGAAGCTGAAGTCGCGACTGTCGGCCCGCGCATAGTTCCCGCCGGAGAACACCGAACTGCCGCTCACGCCTTCGGCATCCGGCAGGTACGCATCCCCGTGCAAGACATACTCACGAGCGCGAAGATGGGCGTTTTCAGAAGCGAAAATCACGCTCCACAGGTAGTAAAGCGACATGATCGCCATCGCGATGAGCGGCACGATCATCATCGTTTCCACGGCGCTTTGACCGCGGCGCATCAGTGTTCGAACCGCGACGTGTCCCAGCTCTTGCCGAGCTCGGCGCCGTCGAGCGCGATGAGGGTGGTGGGCGACAACACGCCACCCAATCCATCCTGAATACCGGCCATGCGCGCCCGATATTCGTCGTACATCGACAGGACCGGAAAGCGCACGGCGTCGGAGGCGTACACGCCCCTGCCTCCCTTCCCGTTGCCGTTCTGCTGGTTCCCGCTCAGCTCGCTCGGCCCCACGCTGCCATCGTAGGGCTTCGCGACGGCGTAGCTAACGAGCAGGTCGTCGCCCCCCGTGGAGGAGGCCCCGAAGTAGCCACGGTCCCGGCCCGTGGCCCGGTAGTCGCTGTCCAGAAAGCGCTTTTCGGGTGTGCCCGACACGCGACCGGCCACCCACACGTCTGGGTCGCGAGAGCGTTTGTAGAACCACGTCGGGAAGTCGTAGGTGGGGCTCAGGACGATGCTGGGGATGTCGCAGCGGCCGCACGTCTTGATGTACTGGTAGTTGAACTTGGTGTCGGTCACCTGTTCGAACGACGCGAGAGTAGAGTTGAAACCCGCCATGCCGGCGGGCGTGGTCCACATCGTGGAGTGGGTCCACCGGGCGGTGGGCGACCCGAACATGTCCTCGAAGAAGCTGGTGTGATCACCCGTTCCCGCGAAGTTTGCCTCCGCAGTCGCCTTTCCAGCCCGGATCGCGGGTGCCACTGAGTTGTTGTACGAAGCCTCCGACACGAAGTCGTAAATGGCAAAACTGATGTCCATCCGGCATGCGGCGACCGCGATCTCGGCGAACGGGTCCACGTTGGTGCAGTTGCAGGGCGTGTACCAGGGCCCGCCGCCGTGCTCCAGCACGCTGCGGCAATCTTCCACCGACTGGGCAATGGCTTTGTTCTTCTGCGTGATCTCGTTGAGCGAGGCGGCCTCGCTATAGGCCACCGCGTAGGTGGCAAGGTCGGCCGCTTCCTGCATGCGAACGCGGTCGTTCACGGCGATGCCCGTGTTGGTCGCGAAGGCGACGACGAGCAGCAGTGACATCAGGGAAAGGGCCACGAAGACCGCAGCCTGCCCACGACGATTGCGGGGGTTCAACATCCACCCTGGCAGTTGTTGTCGCCGTACCGCTGGGCGCGTTTGCCGTTGCCCGTGGTGCCTTCGTAGTCTTCCTCGCTGGGGCCGGCGGTGACCGTGACTTCATAGGTGAGATCGCCGACCGCGCTGGTGAATGGCAAGTCGGCCTTCCACGGCATCGAGATGGTGACCGCGGAACCATCGCCGCTGGTGGAGGCCCTCCGGGTGGCACGGCCGTCGAGCAGCATGCCAACGGCAGCCTCCGGATCCCGACCCACCTGCTGGGCACGCGCCCCGGCAAACGCCGCATAGGTGACGAAGTGAGTGCCACCCAGCCACAAGGCAAGCTCGACCACCATGAAGCAGAGCCCGAACAGCACCGGGATCATCATCACGAGTTCTACAGTGCTCTGGCCGACGCGGGCGCGCATGGGCCTATAGTACCAGACTCTCAGGCCTTACGGCGACGGCGAGCCGCCAAGGCACCAAGTGCGCCGAGCCCACCGAGCACGAGGATGGGTGCGCTCGCCGCGGCGGCACCCTCAGTCGTTTCGGCCAGAATCACCTCGGTGTAGGGCTCGTAGAGCTCGTAATCCGAAGGATAGACCGCGATCTTGGTCTGGCCCCACACCTGATGGGCTTCCGGGTCCTGCGCCAGAACATAGACGGTCACGTTGCGGCCGGCGCTGCCTTCCGACACCTCGGGGCAGGTGAAGTTCACGGTCTGCGCGAAGGGATTGTCGTACAGCCCAAGACCCTTCTCGTCGTCGGTGCCCCATGTGTAGGTGGGAACCTGGCCATCGGGATCGAACACCTTCACGGTGATGCTGATCTGCTCGCCTTCAAGGCATGCATTTTGGGTGGGGCGTGGGTAGCCGATGACCAACGGTTCCGAGTCGGTGGCCACGCAGTCATCGGCGCTGTCCTTCAGACCATCGCAATCGTTGTCGAGGCCATCGCACACCTCGACGGCGGCGGGGCTGAGCGCGGGATCGCTGTCGTCGCAGTCGTTGTTGACTTCGGCAAAGCCATCGCCGTCGTCGTCGTAGAGGGTGGTGCCTTCATCCACAAGGCCATCGCAGTCGTTGTCGACGCTGTCGGCACGTTCGGGAGCCCCCGGGTAGGCCTGGGCGTTGTAGTCGTTGCAGTCGCCATCGGCCTCGGAGATGTCGTCGCCGTCGTCGTCGGCCCCCTCGGTACCTTCGTCGGTCAGGCCATCGCAATCGTTGTCTTCGCCATCGAACACCTCGGCCGCGTCGGGGTAGGTGTCGCGATTGTGGTCGTCGCAGTCGGGAGGAGTGCTCTCGACACCGTAGGCATCGCCGTCGTCGTCGCTGTCGGGGTAGCTGCTGTTGATCAACATCGAGACCGATGCCGACGTGGACACCCCGTTGGCATCCGTGACCACCACGTTGAGCGTGTCGACGCCAGAGTCGAAGTTCTCCCTCGGGATGCTGACGATGACATGGCCAGAGTCATTCGAGGATTCGCAGGAGGCCACATTGGCGACCCGCAGGGTGCTCTTCACCTTACAGGTAAGCGAGGTGGCCGGCTGATTCTTGTCGAAGATGTTGATTTCCATCTCGAGCGGATTCGGACTGTTGTATTCGTAGCCAGGCTCGGGCCAGCGAATCGCGACGCTGGGCGGAGAGTTGTTCGGATCGGCGCCCGTATTGCCCTTGATCGTGACGGACAGTTCGCCGTTGACGGGGTCGTTCGAGGTCACGTCCATTTCGCAGTAGGCCGGCTTGGTGTCGACCGGGGCGTAGGAGACTTCCACCAAGGTGTTCTGGCCGGCGGCGAGGACGTAGTTCGCCGCAAAGGAGCTCGAGATGGTGAATCCGGTACCGCAGTTCGAGAGCACGGCGCCGCTGAGCGTGAGATCGCCCGTGCCGACGTTCTGAACCTCGATGCGCTGGGTCTCGGCATCTTCGCCAGGATAGAGGTAGCCAAAATCCACGGAGCGGGGCGAAACGACGATCGTTCCCTGGCCCTTTTCTGCTTCCCCGTGCAAGTACACCTGCTGCATGAAGCGGCTGGGATCACGCAGATAGTCGGGCAGATCGTTGGCTTTGGCTTGGTCTTCGGTCTGGTCGGCCTGGACGCTCGTGAGGGTGAGTGAACCCCACACCTCTCCGACCAAGACCGGGTTGTATGTGACGGTGATGGGAATGCTGCACGCCGGGCCCAACTTGAACATCGCGTAGCCATCGCCATCCCCGTCATCGTCGGGCTCGGTGTCGGTGGTTCCACCGGTTCCACCCGATGCCCCTGTGCCGCCACCGCCGCCACCGCCGCCGGTTCCACCCTTGGCATCGGCCGAAACCTCGTCCTCCGCCGCCGGCTCGGTGCCTTCGGGGCACACAATGTCGTCAACATTCCAGTGAACGCTAAACCCGTCCTGGCCGGGGCCGATGTCGACGCCGGTGAACTCGACATCCTTGCTGCCGACGCCCATCTGCATGCCCACATAGACCGAATCCAAAACGGTGTAGCCGTCGTTGGTCACGGTCACGGTCCGCTCGGAAGTCTCCCCGAATTCAAGGGTACCAAACTCCATCGTGTCCTGGTTCAGCGACATCTTGGGGTAGGGGATGTCGCGCGTCTGGGGTGCCGGCGTGAGGCACGCCATGGCGAAGAGCAGGAACGAGGGCATCACCAGGGAGGTGGTTCGGGACATTCGGCAAACCTCGGTTGCCGCCCTGGGGTGGGCAGCGCCGACGGAAGGTAGCCGTACGTGACGTTCCGTGTCAACGACTTGTTGGGGATTAGAGCAGGTGCCCGCTCTTTGCCCGCTTCGTGTCGAGGTAGAATGCGTTGTGCGGATTCGGCGCGGCGCGCAACGGAATCTGGCCCACGACCTCGAGGCCGGCGCGCACCAGGCCCGCGCGCTTGGTGGGGTTGTTGGTCAAGAGTACCACGGAGCGGACGCCCAGCTGCCGCAGCACTTCGGCGGCGACATCGTAGCGGCGAAGGTCGTCCGGGAAGCCCAGCGCCAAGTTCGCTTCTACCGTGTCGAGTCCCTCATCTTGTAGCGCGTACGCCCGAATCTTGTTGGCCAAGCCGATTCCCCGCCCTTCCTGCGGCAAGTAGACCACCGCGCCGCGCGCGGCGCGACCGATGAAGCGGAGGGCGAACTCCAACTGGTCCCGGCAATCGCACTTGAGGCTTCCCATCACATCGCCTGTGAAGCATTCGCTGTGCAGGCGCACGGGCACGGCTTCGGCACCCTCGAGATCGCCCCGCAAGACCACCCCGTACTCGCCATCCTCCGTTTCGAACGCCACGACGGTGAAATCGCCGAAACGAGAAGGAAGGCGTGCTCTGGCGGCGAGCGTGACCTGAGGGGCAGGAGCGGGCTTGTCCAGCATCGGCGGCCTCAACATAAAGGCGGAAGCCAGCCGGCGCGGGTAGTGGACACTACTGCCGCAAAAAAAGAAAACGCGGGCGGGCACCTGAAGGCGCACGCCCGCGTGGATCCGGAAGGATCAAGCGTTCAGAGCTTCCTTGAGGCCCTTGCCTGCGCGGAAGACCGGGATGCGGCGAGAGGGGACCTGGATCACGGCGCCGTTCTTCGGGTTGTGACCCTTGAACTGGCGGCGCTGGGACACCGTGAAGGTGCCGAAGTCGCTGATGGTGACCTTTTCGCTGTTGGTGAGGGCCGCCTGAATGGTGTCCATCACGATGTTGACGTAGTTGGCGGCGCGGATCTTGGGGATCGAGGCCTTGATGGCGAGCTGCTCGGTGAGGTCGGCTTTGTTCATGAAATCTCCGTGAGGTGGGGCGGTGGTGCAGACAATCGAAAGACTAAAAACCTGTCGAAGCCTGAACCGAGACACGTCAACACCAGGACACTTTACAATCTCTGCACGGGGTGCCGAGAAAGGGTGATGTTCTGTGGTTTCCGCGCCGACTGCTTAGCCGGGAACACGGATACCGTGCAAGCGATCACCTGCATTTTTTCCGCATTTGTCCGAAAGTCACAATTCTCGAATCTCCTCGGACGCCACCGGTGGCCGGCTCCAGGCGCCCCGCACTTGGAGAGAACGGGTCTGGACCGTGAAGCGAGCCGGGCCAACCTGCCGCGGTTCGCCATCGGTCTCCACGCGAAGCGCGCCTTCCATCAGCACTTCACTCGCCTTGAATCGAACGACCCCCGGAATGCGCAGGAGTTCCCCCGTCCGCGTGTGAGGAAGCGCTAGCAGGGCCTCCGCGAAGCTGAGCCGAGGGACCAAGGTGACGTCGAAGCAGCCATCGGCCATCGACCCACCCCGACCCACATACATTCCGGCCCCACAGTAGTGCGCGTTCGCGACAAAGCTCGCCAAGGTGTCCATGGCACACCGCCCTTCTCCTTCCGGTCCGCGCCAAGTCCATGTGGCCGGGATGGGCGCGAATTCGCGTACGGTGGCGAGCATCGCGCCCAGAAAGGCAAGGGTGCCGCCGAACGGCTTCGCCGAGGCGTTCACCCGCACGCATACGTCAGCGTTTGCGCCCGCACCCGAAACGTTGAGGAACCAGTGCCCACCTCCAGCCGCGAACTCCACCCGCCCCACATCGACGTGTACGGTAGTGCCTGTGCTGGCGACCCAGAGCGCATCACCAAGTCGACGCGGGATCTGAAGGGTGCGGGCAAGGTCCCCGCCGGTACCGAACGGGAGGGTCGTGAAGATCACGCGCGGGTTGAGCGGACCGGACTCCCCCATCAGGCCGTTCACCACTTCGTTGCAGGTACCGTCGCCGCCAAGGGCAGCGACAATGTCCACCCCCTCCTCGGCCGCTGCGCGAGCGAGCTCGGCGGCGTGTCCAGGGCGAAGCGTCCAGCGCACATCGACGTGCTCAAAGGCGCGCCGCGCTGCCTGCTCGATCGCTTCCCGCGCCTTTCCTGCACGCCCGCCCGCGGCATTTGGGTTGGCCACGATGACGAGGCGCTCGCCCCGATTTCGGGCGCCGTGCCCTTCGTCCCCCCGCAGATCACCCTGGCTGGTCGGCATCTGGACCTCGCACCCTTCCCCCCGCCTCGCGCAGCCACGCCGTACACCGGGAATCGGCGCAGCCGTGCTCGCGTCCCCCCATCCGCGCGACCGCTTCACGCGCCATCGCCTGAGCGGCCCATGGCTGGCTCAGCTCGAAGCCTTCCCGAGCCCCACAGCACGCGATCTGACCGTCCCCGCCCGTCGACCCTTCCCAGCACGTGACAAAGCGTGGCGAACCGACCGGCGGCACGTCGCGAAGGACCCGCGCGGGAGGAATACCCAGACCGCGGGCAGCCACGGCGGCCTCCAACACCTCGGCGACGGCAAAGGAGCCTGTTCGCACGGTCCAACCCCCAAAGTGGCGCGCCAACTCCGGCGGCGGGCGCCCCGACGCCTTGTAGCCGGAAAAGCCCAGTGCATCCTCGACCCAGACGACGGGAACCCCACCCTCCTCAGCAGCTTGGCCCCGAGCTTCCCCCACCTCCACCCTCACGACCCGACCCCGACCGTTCGGCAGTGCGGGGAGCGGAAGCATCGTCGACTGCGGTCGTGACTTCCGAACAAAGGTAGGCACATCCATATGGAGGGCGCAGTGACGAGTACACGCACCGCACCCGTTGCATGTGGCCAGCGCCGCTTCGGCCACCGAAAGATCGATCAACCCGGCGGCCGCCAAGCGTACCGCCGACACAATGGCGGTGGGCGTAGCGGCCTCACGGGCTGTGGCCACGACCACCGGACAAACGTGCCGGCACAGCCGGGGGCAAAACCCGCAGATGTCTACGACCCTGCTCACGCTCCTTTCTCCTCGGCGGCGCACAAGGCCGCCAGCTCGGCTGCAGCGGGCCCACGCAGCTCCCAACCGGTTCCCAGGGCCCGCGCCGGTCGGACATCGCGAGCAAGGTGCGAGACCGCAACGAAGGGCTCGTCCACCGACACCAAAGGGACCGTGACGGTTTCGTACGCATGGCAGGGGAAGGCGCCACGCGGGTCCGGGCCCGTCGCGGAACGCGGCACATCGAGGAGCACGACTCGCTTGCCATCCACGCGCAACGAAGCGCCCAGGAGAGGGGTCTCCCAGGGTGGGTGGGGCGCGGCAACCCCGGCAGCCAACGGACCATCGACCGGAAAACGCAGCATCATCCCGTGTGCCGCCAGATAGGCATCCCGCTCGTCAGGCGGCGCGTGGGCCGGGAGCGTCGCGATCATCGACAGGCGATCGACCGAAACATCCAGGGCCTCCGGTTCCGGCACGTCCACCGCCGGGAACAGCCTCCCGGGGTTCATCACGCCTGTGGGATCGAGATCGGCAACGAGCGCCCTGAACTTCGAGGCGACCCCTGCGAGCTCGCGAGCCGCAGCGTGCATCTTGTGAGGCCCCACGCCGTGATGATGGCAAACGGTGCCTCCGGCTGCGGCCGCCGCAGCGAGCGCACGCTCCCAAACCCGGTCATAACGAACGATCTCGCCGCGGCCGACGAAGGTGAAGTAGATGCTGCACCCTTCGCGGTACACATGAGAATAGTGCGCCATCACGAAGCAATCCGCGCCGAGGGCTTCGCGTACCGCGGCGTCCAGAGCGTGCAGCCGTGACCATGTACACGCCACCTCCATCGTGTCCGCGAAAGCCCCGCGAGTGAACAGGGGTGCCAGCTTGTAGCTCACGTCGTGGCGGTGCTCGTACCAGTGATCGCCAGGCTCGCTGCCCAGATCCTCCCCGTCCTCTATCAAAAGCGCGTGCCCGTGGCGGGCGAGGACATCCACCACCTCCGGCCGGCCTTCCCACCCCGCGATGAGCACACATTCGTCCCCCCCCAGCGAGCGAGGGTGTTGAGCAGCTTCGGGAGCGCGAGCGGGAGCGCTAGGCTCGAACCGCCGGTGCCGCCCAACGTGGAGGTCAAAGACGACAGCATCCCCCCCTTCACCCGCTTGGCACGCCCCCCCACGCGCGTGTCCACGGCATCGTAGAGCCTCAGCACGCAAGGGTGCAGCTCGGACTGCATCACCCGACGCATCGCCTCCCAGGCCTCGCTGACGGAGGGGAAGCGGTAGCCTCGCATCCAGCGCCGCTCTGGCCGGGGCACGACGCGGACGAGGAGCTCGCTGACCACCCCGAGCGCGCCTTCGCTACCGAGCACCCATGGGCCCAGGTCTTCCCCCACCGCCCACAGCCCGGTACGGAAGCTGCGCGCCGGTGCCACCACCCGCATCGCGGCCACCATGTCCTCGAACTTCCCGTAGCGACTCGAAAACTGCCCCGCCGACCGGGTCGCAGCCCAGCCGCCCACCGTGCTGCACCAGATCGAAGAAGGACTGTGTCGTGTGGCCCATCCCGACCGTTCCAACTCGTCTTCGAGGTGCTGGCCGATAACGCCGGGGCCCACGCGCACCGTGGATGTGGCAGGATCGACCTTGCCGATCCGGTTCATCCGCTTCAAGTCGAGCGCGAGCGACCCAGCACGACCGCCTGCCGCACCGCACACACCGCTGCCGGCGCCCCAGGGCACGACCGCCACCCCGTTCGCCACCGCCCAATCCAAGATGAAGCGAAGATCGCCTTCATCCGCCGGGAAGGCCACGAGGTCAGGGATCGCCGGGACCTCCCCCAAGGCGAGCCCCAGGGTGCTGCGCGGCCAGAGATCTCGACCGTGCGCCAGACACTCCACCGGCGACCGATCGACTTCGACCACCGCCGCGAGCGCCTCGACATTCATGCGCCAGCCGCTTCGGAGCTTGGGGCGCTCGGCCTCCATGCCGAGCGCCCCCTGGGGTAGGGCAGGCGGGGGGTACCCGTCCGCTCACCGGCCGTTGCGTCTCCGATCAAAGCGGCATGCAAACGGCGTGCCAAGTGGGTGGACGATCCCACGAACCTAAGGTCCTACCTTTGAATTAAGCGAACCCGCGGAGGGCGGCGAGCCTTCGGGGTCAGCCATCCGCGACACGCCTGTCGTAGTGCCGCCCAGACTCGACGGCGCGGGGGTCGGGGGGGGGGCCAGAGCGGCCACGACATCCGCGAAGCGCCAAGGCATTTCCTCGGGCCAGGCGAATCGCCCTCCCGGAGCAAGGTGAACTTGACCATTTCCACGAATTCCGCTGATAGAATCAACCTCTCCGAGGGGGTGAAGGACGTCATTATCCCCCCATAAAAGGGTGAGGGGAGCGGTCACTCCGGCGGCGCTCGGCCAGGCTTCCGCGAGGGAGACGAGCCAAGCGACCAACGACGCGCGCCGGGCTGCGTCGGCCACGAGGGGTCCGCAAAGCGCGGCAACGGTGTCGCGGTCCATGGCGTAGGGGTTGTTGACAGCCCGACGCAGCCCGGCGGAGGAGCGAAGCCAGCCGAGCCACGGCCGCGGGAGAAACGCCGAATGGGCCGCGCCAGGCACGCGGGCCAATCGCACCAGAGCAGCAGCGAGCCCGTCGAGCTGCACCAGCGGACCGTTGACCAGCACGAGAGCGCCCAGGGTTGAGCCGCATGCCGAAAGCGCCGCATCCAAGGCGATGCCGACCGGCACGGCGAGACCGTGGGCCGCCACCACGTCCCCTTCCGAGACGCGTTCCGCCAAGTGAGCCGCGCTATCGGCCCACCCGCCGCCCCGCGCGGCCTCTACCACCGAGACGACTTCCACCGCCAAATCGGGCCGAGTCGCGGCCAGCCGAGGCCGAACGCCCCGGTACAGCTCTACGTCAAAAGGCGGGCCAGCAAGAAGCCACACCCGACGCGGCGAGGAGCCGGTCATGACGCTTCCCGAGTCGGCGAGACGAGGCGCCCTCTGCCCTCGTCGTCGACGAGGGTGCCGTTGTGGGACACCAGACGCCCCCCCACGAACACGCGTTCTGGTTTCGGGGATCCACGCTGGGAGCCGAAGGGGCTCCAGCCCACGCGGGTAAGCAACTTCAGAGTCGCCAACTCGACAAGCTCCTGCTCGCGAAAAACGACGAGGTCCGCGTCGAAGCCGACCTTCACCTTCCCCTTTCGCGAGAAGCCGAATCGGGCCGCGGGCACCTCCGAGGTCATCTGCACCAGTCGCTCCATTGACATGCGCCCATGCTTAACCGCGGCCATGAGCAGCGAAAACGTCAACTCGACACTCGGAATACCGGCAGGAGCCTCGTGGTAGGAAAGTGCCTTTTCCTCCAGCGTGTGCGGAGCGTGGTCGCTGCCGACCGTGTCCAGCAGCCCGCGACGCAAGGCGGTCCAAAGCGCGCGACGGTCGCTTTCCGGGCGCAGGGGCGGGTTCACCTTGCCGAGGTTGCCGAGAGGGTCCTCGTTGTTCAACCAGAGGTGGTGAGGCGACACCTCGGTGGTGATGGAAAGCTCATCGCGAACCGCCTCAAGCACCGCGATCTCAGCAGCAGTCGAGACATGACAGATGTGCACGGGCCGAGGGAAGGCCCGGGTGAGCTCCACCAGGCGTTCGACTGCCACTACCGCCGCCCTGGCCGGACGCGCATCGTGGTGGGAAGGTGGCGTGCGGCCGGCCCATTCCTCGCGAAGGCCTTGGAGCGTTCCCTCATCTTCTGCATGCACGCCCATCAGACCCGAGGTTCGCCTGAAAAGTTCGACCAGCGTCGCGTCGTCGACGAGGAGCGGGCCAGTCGAGGCCCCCATGAACACCTTGAGGCCGCACGCTGGACCTTCGTCCACCATGGCACGGGCTTCGTCCACCCTGCCCGCCGCCGCCCCGAACCAGATCCCGAAGTTGACGCGCGAGCGCTCCCGGGCGATCGCCGCCTTCTCGTGCCAGGCCTCGACGGAGATCGTGGGGGGCCGCGTGTTGGGCATGTCGCAGACGGTCGTGACCCCCCCAGACACCGCCGCCCTGGACCCACTCGCCCAATCTTCCTTGGCGGAATGCCCCGGATCTCGAAAGTGAACGTGGGTATCGATCAGGCCCGGCGCGACGAAGCGGCCGATAGCCGAGACCCGCAGCTTCGCCCCTCCCGCCGGTCGGGAGCCCACATACACGATCTCCCCCCCTTCCACGGCGATGTCGGCCACCGTGCGGCCTGAGGCGGAGAGGATCGTGCCATCCTCGATGATCAGGTCGTACACGCTGCGGGGCTAACGCGCCCGCCTGCACCTACCCATCGCCCTGGAGCTCGGCGAGGTCGATCACATCCCCAAGCTGACGGATGCCGCTACCGAAGTGGATCTCAAACTCTACTGAGCGGAATGGCGGTGCCAACTTGTTCTTCACCACTTTGACCCGCGTGCGCGAGCCGATCGCGCGATCCCCATCGCTCACGGTGCTCACCCTCCGCACGTCCAGCCGTACGCTGGCGTAGTATTTGAGTGCGTTGCCCCCGGTTGTTACCTCGCTCGGGCCAAAGGTCACGCCGATCCGCTGCCGCAGCTGGTTGATGAAGATCACCGTGGTGCCGGTACGGGAAGCGGGCTGGACCAGCTTGCGCATCGCCTTCGACATCATGCGCGCATGACTCCCGACGTGCAGATCGCCCATCTCACCTTCAATCTCCACTCTCGGGGTGAGCGCGGCCACCGAATCCACCACCACCAGATCAATGGCGGCGGAACGAACGAGAGCCTCCACCAAGTCCAGGGCCTGCTCGCCATCGTCGGGCTGGGCCACCACCAGCTGGGGCAGGCGCACACCGAGCCGACGGGCGTAGGCAGGGTCGAACGCGTGTTCAGCGTCCACAAAGGCCGCGATTCCCCCCTTTTTTTGAACCTCCGCGATCGCGTGGAGGGCAAGGGTAGTCTTGCCGCTGGCCTCGGGACCGTAGATCTCGATGAGCCGCCCGCGGGGGTAGCCGCCGACGCCGAGCGCCATGTCGAGGGCGACGGAGCCGCTATGAATCACGGGGACAGACTCCGCAGGACCGTCCAGCCGGAGGATGAGCCCCTTGCCGAACTGTCGGTCGATGGCAGCCAACGTGTTCCCCAGAGCCTGGGTTCGGGCATCAACGAGAGGGGACATGAACGCTCCTTGCGACCACGGGTGCAGGCGGGAGCGGACAGAGGGAAAGGCGGTCGCCCTCTGCGACGCCGACGAGACCCGGGACGTCCACGCGCACGTCGCCGATTTCGACGACCGCCACGCCATCTTCTACACGATCAACGACGAGGACCAGGGCAAGGCACACGATCACGGTGCCACCTGCTCTTCACCTTCAAAGCGGAGGGTGATCGCGCGTTCCACATGCCGCAGCTCCACGCGTGGCGTCCCCTCCAGATCGGCGAGTGTGCGGGACACGCGAAGAATCCGCGTAGCAACCCGTGCGCTCGTTCCCGAACGCTCCACATGGGAAACAAGGGCCCGAAGCGACACTTCGCTCGGATCCGCGAGCGAGACCACCCGCTCCGCCGCAACCGACGCGTTCGTCAATCCCGGACCATTTCGAGCGCGCTGCCGAACCCGCGCCGCCTCCACCCGCACACGGACAGAAGCGCTGTCCTCCGCACCGCTCGACCCAAACAACAGCGACGGATCCACAGGAACAAGAACCACCCGAAGATCGATGCGATCGACGATCGGTCCCGAGAGGTGTGCCCGGTAGCGCTGCCGCGCGGAAGGCGAGCAGACGCAGGCGCGGGAGGGGTGCCCATGGTAGCCGCACGGACACGGATTCGCCGCCGCCACCAGGGCAAAACTCGCGGGCAGGACCGCGCGACCGCCGGCGCGCGCGAGCACCACGACCCGGTCCTCGAGCGGGGCCCTCAGGGCCTCGCGGACATCGCGCCGAAACTCAGGAAATTCGTCGAGAAACAAGACTCCGTGATGCGCGAGCGAAGCTTCGCCGGGACGAAGGTCAGCGCCCCCCACAATGCCCGCAGCACTGACGCTGTGGTGCGGGGCCCGGAACGGGCGCCGATAGACAATCCCCGCATTCGCAGGACGCAGTCCGGCCGAGGAGTGGATGCGGGTACACTCCAGCGCTTCCGCGGTGGTGAGGGAAGGCAGGATTCCTGGGAGGCGGGCGGCGAGCATCGACTTCCCGCAGCCAGGCGGCCCCTCGAAGATCAAATTGTGTCCGCCCGCCGCCGCCACTTCAAGCGCGAGCCGGGCTTCGGTCTGGCCCTCCACCTCCCGGAGGTCAACACCCTCCGCAGGAGGCGCGGACTCCGGACATCCAGGGCGGAGCAGCTCCCCTTCCCCGCGGATGAACTGCACGACCTCGCGCAGCGTCCCGGCCACGCGCACATCCACGCCCTCCACGAGCGCACCCTCGGCCGCGCTCGCCGCTGGCAACACGACCCCCTCGAAGCCTGCGTCCCGGGCCACGCACGCGATCGAAAGCGCCCCGCGAACGCCACGCACCTCTCCCGAAAGTGCCAACTCGCCGGCGAACAACCAACGTGCCGCCCGGGCACGGTCCACGACGCCAGCAGCCGCCAGAATGGCCATCGCCATGGGCAGGTCGAAGCCAGTTCCCTCCTTCCGGATGTCGGCAGGCGCCAAGGAGATCACGACTCGATTGCGCGGAAACTCGAAGCCCGAGGCGAGGATGGCGCTCCGAACGCGCTCGGCCGCCTCGCGAACGCTGGGGGAAGGAAGCCCGACGATGACCACCGACGGCAGCCGCCGCAACAGGTCCACCTCGACCGACACCAAGACCCCTTCGACCCCCACCAACACCGCCCCGTGAACAAGACCCGGCATCGCGACTCCACGCTGAGCCGGCCCAAGCGAACGCCGTGCCAACGCCAAGTGCCCGAATTCATAGGAGGTCAGCGGCCCGAGCCGCCCGACAACCGTCAGTGCCCGTAGACATCCGTCAGACGCGAGAGCGGGCGCAAAAATGAAACTGCCCCCGGAGTCTTTCGACTCGACGGGGGCAGTAGGGGAGGCCGGCAACTACCTACTCTCCCACAGCCGTGAAGCTGCAGTACCATCGGCGCAAGAGAGCTTAACTTCCGTGTTCGGGATGGGAACGGGTGGGACCTCTCCGCTATCGTCACCGGCCAAAGGGTGACTGGTCGAGGATGGTGGAAGACGGGACCGAGGTCCCGATTCTCCGGCAAGCCGGAGTCTCCGCACAAGGCGGAGGGAGATTTCGAAAGGGTCAAGTCAATCGGGCAATTAGTACCGGTTAGCTCGCGCCTTGCAGCGCCTATACTTCCGGCCTATCAACCTCGTAGTCTACAAGGGCCCTTCAGGGAGAGCTGGTCTTGAGGGGGGCTTCCCACTTAGATGCTTTCAGCGGTTATCCCGTCCATTCGTGGCTACCCGGCCGTGCCGCTGGCGCGACAACCGGAACACCAGAGGAATGTCCATCCCGGTCCTCTCGTACTAAGGACAGCTCCTCTCAACTCTCCTACGCCCACAGCAGATAGGGACCAAACTGTCTCACGACGTTTTGAACCCAGCTCGCGTACCGCTTTAATTGGCGAACAGCCAAACCCTTGGGACCTGCTCCAGCCCCAGGATGCGATGAGCCGACATCGAGGTGCCAAACCACGCCGTCGATGTGAACTCTTGGGCGT
>CAMBIK010000013.1 GCA_945867435.1 Klebsiella pneumoniae | reverse complement strand
GACCGAACCGTCACGCTCGCCGAGGCGTGCCACTACACGTTCCCCACCGGCAACTACTATTTTCCAGCCAGCGTGCCGCCCGACAAGGACGGGGAGACCGACGCAAACTGGCGATTTTTCACGGAGGCCTTCCCGCCCGCCCGCGAGTTTCCCGTTCCGACGGTTCGTCCAACCGATTCCGGCACGCTTAACGGCTACTTCAAGTGGTACGGGCGTGCGGGTCTCGCGCTGAGGTTGCGCTATGTTCCGGAGGACCGGCACGCGGCCTACCAGGAGCGCCTCGAAGGCGAGCTCACCATGATCATCAAGATGGGCTTTCCGGCCTACCTTCTTATCGTGGCCGAGTTCATCAACTGGGCGAAGGACCATGAGATTCCCGTCGGGCCGGGGCGCGGATCCGCCGCCGGCTCGGTGGTGGCGTGGGCGATGCGAATCACCGACGTGGACCCGGAGCGGTTCGCCCTGCTGTTCGAGCGATTTCTCAACCCCGAGCGGGTCTCGATGCCCGACATCGATGTCGACTTTGCCCAGGATCGTCGGGAAGAGGTCATCGAACACGTTCGCGAAAAATACGGTGCTGCGCTGGTCTCCCAGATCATCACCTACGGAAAGCTCCAGGCCAAAGCCGCCCTCAAGGATGTGGCGCGCTTGTGCGACATGTCGTTTCAGGAATCCGACCGCATCACCAAGTTGGTTCCCGAACGCCTCAACATCACGATCGAAGACGCCGTCAAGGAAGAACCCCGTCTTCGGGCGTTGATCGAGACGGATCCCAAGGTGCGCCGCGTCATTACCCTCGCCAAGGCGATCGAGGGTGCGGTGCGGCAGACGGGGGTCCACGCGGCCGGCGTCGTGATCGCAGATCGTCCGCTGGTCGAGTTGAGCCCCCTGTACCGGGATGGTCCAGAAGGGGGCCCGGTTGTGCAGTACGACATGAAGTCGGCCGAGAGCATCGGGCTCATCAAGTTCGACTTTCTCGGCCTGAAGACCCTGGACCAGGTGCGGGACGCCGTTGCGATGGTGGAACGGAACACCGGTCAGCGCATCGACATCCTGAGGTTGCCCGAGGAAGATCCGGCCACATGGGCCCTGCTCATCCGGGGGGATGCGCTGGGAGTTTTTCAGGTGGAATCGGATGGGATGCGCGGGCTTCTCACCAGGTTGAAGCCCAATTGTCTCGATGACCTCGTGGCGCTTGTCGCTCTGTACCGCCCTGGCCCGCTCAGCTCGGGGATGGTGGATGACTTCATCGACCGGAAGCATGGGAAGAAGGCGGTAGAATACCCTTTCCCGGAACTCGAAGGCATCCTCTCGAACACCTACGGCACCATCGTGTACCAGGAACAGGTCATGCAGTGCGCGCAGGTGCTGGCCGGGTACAGCCTCGGCGAAGCCGACCTGCTTCGTCGCGCGATGGGGAAGAAAGACGTCGCGGAGATGGGAAGGCAGAAAGAACGCTTTGTGAGTGGTGCCGTGCAGCGCGGTCATCACCAGGAAAAATCCAGCGACCTCTTCGACCTTTTGGCCAAGTTCGCCGAATATGGCTTCAACAAGAGCCATTCCGCCGCCTATGGCTTCATTTCCTTCCAAACCGCCTGGCTCAAGGCGAACCATCGGGCCGAATACATGGCCGCGCTGATGAGCATAGACGCCGGAAACTCCGACAAAGTGCTCCTCTACACGGGCGATTGCCGGCGCTCGGGGCTCCAGATGCTGCCTCCCGATGTAAACCTGAGTGTAGGGCGGTTCGATGTTCCCCGCGACGACCGGCGTTCCATCCGATTTGGGTTGCACGCCGTGAAAGGCGTGGGGGAGGGAGCGGTGGAAGCCATGGTGGAAGCCAGGACATCTGGCGGCGCCTTCCGTGATTTTATCGATTGCGTGCGCCGCGTTGATGCCCGCAAAGTCAACAAAAAGGTGTGGGAATCCTTGATCAAGTGCGGCGCGATGGACTCCTTCGGGCAGCCCCGCGCCAGGCTGGCCGGCGCTCTGGAAGATGCCATGGCGGCAGCGGGTGATGAACAGGCCCAGAAAGCGGCTGGCCAGGTATCTTTGTTCGGGGGCGCCAGCGCGGTGGCCCCGGCGTTCCGCATGGCCGCCACGGGCGAATGGACTGTGGGCGAGCGGATGAAGAACGAGAAGGAAGCCCTTGGGTTCTTTCTCACCGGGCACCCGGTTACCGCCTTCAAGGATGAGATTGAGGCCTTCGGCTACAAGACCATCGCCGACCTCGCCTCCGTGCAGGTCGAACAGGGATTTGTGCGCGGGGGAGGTCGCGAGCATTCCATTTGCGCGATCATCACCGGAAAGCGGGTGATTCGGAACAAGAAGGGGGACCCGATGGCCTTCGTCACGTTCGAGGACCCCTCCGGCAGCATCGATGCCGTGCTGTTCAAAGACACCCTGGCCAAGTTTTCGGCGATGCTCGATTGCCCCAAGCCGCTCGCCGTGCGGGCCAAGGTGGAGCAGCAACCAGACAAGCCCCGGTCCTTGCGACTCGAAGGATGCGAACCGATGGAAGACATGCGCGAGCGATTGATGGGCAAGGTGGAGGTTCGCGTGCGCGCTGCTGAGCTCACGGAAGAGGCTCTGACCCAATTGAAGGACCTGTTTTCGCAGAACCCTGGAAACTGTCGAACCCGCGTCACGGTCGAAGATCCAGGTCGTTTCATCGCTGAGCTCAGCGTGTCACGCGCTTGGCAGGTCAAGGCCACCCCGAAGCTCGTAGATGGGGTACGTTCCCTCTTCGGCCGTCCGGAGTCCCTGGTGCTCACGCCATGATCCTGCTTGTTTCCTCCGCGTTGGCCTTCGACCCGGTCCTGCAGTCGCTCTACGACGGAGCGGTGGATTGGACCAACCTGCGTCTGGTCGTACACGCAAGGGGCGGCGGCGTCACGGGCGCGATGTCCGATTTCGAGGCGGCAGAAGGCGATGCCCGCGACAAGTTGGAACCTCGCTTCCAGCTATTGGCGCGGGCCGTGCGGGTAGACCGCGATCGGCAGGTGGCCGACCTGCTCGATGCTGGGGATGCCGTCGCCGACCGGCTCGACAGCAATCTCTCGCTTTGGGAGGTGTTCGAAGCGCGCTACCTCGACAGCGGGCTGGTCGAACTTGATGCCGCCCTCGGCTTGCAGGCCTGGCTGCGCCCCGCTCTGGTGAAGATGGCGAAGGCGCCTGAGCGTCCGCCCACGCTGGGTGGGGCGTCGGGTGTGGTCGTGGATGCCCGCGGGCTGACATTGGAATGCGCGATTGCGCCGGAATTTGTGGATGGCGAGGGGGGTCACCTGTTCGGCGTGGCCGACATGACCGCCTACGCGGGCAGCCTGCACGGTCCGGTCGTGTATGTGCGCGATCCGGCCGATCCCGCCGCTTTCAACCGTGCGGGCGATACGCCCATCTTCGTCGCCCCCTCCCGGGTGCGCGATGGCACCGATCTGGTCTTTGGGGTCGAGGCTTCCGCCGAGCTGCGCGCTGCGGCCACCACGAGCGATGTCTTCCTGAATGGCCGCGTCGTGGTGGTGGTCGATCCCTGAAGGCGGCCCCCGTGCACGCTCGCGCCGTGCTAACTTCGCATCCGTGTCCAGCCTCCAGTTCGAAAAAGCTGAGTTCGACGGACCGCATCGCTGTGCGGTGTGCCAAGCGGAGATTGGGGCGATCTGGCACCTCGCGAACGTCAGCCGCGTGTGCCCCTCGTGCCGCGAACTCCTCGAAGCCCATGTGCGCACCCCGGTGGGACTGGCCGGCTACGCCAAAGCGCTGGGTGCGGGCGCGCTGGTTGGGTTGCTCTGCTCGGCGGCCTGGGCGGGCCTTCGCTCGGCCACGGGGACGGACTTTGGAATCGCCGCCATCGGCGTCGGTTGGGTGGTGGGGATGGCAATGAGGCGGGCTGCAGGGCGAGGTAGCCGGGGTCTTCAATTCGCCTCCGTAGCCGCTGTCTATACCTCTATCGTGCTGTCTTATGTGCCCACCTTCGCGGCGGGTATCGTGGAGCAAGGCGTTACGACCTCCCCCGTACGGGCGTGGCTCCTTTCGATTCCGTTGTCCTTCGCGCTCCCTTACTTTGTCTGGGAAAACGTCGGCTCCGCGCTGATTTGGTACCTCATCGTCGGAATTGGCATTCATACGGCATGGGGAAAGTTGACTCCGAAACAGATCGAGTTTTCGGGGCCTGTTTCAAGGTGATGGCCTGCCCGGCGTGCGGCCGCATCACGATGCAGGGGGAACTTTCCTGCGCCTCGTGCGACACGCTCATCCACCGCGACCGCCTTCAGGCGCTCGCGCGAACGGCCGAAGCGGCCGAGGACCCCTCAGACGCGCTGGCCGCTTGGCGGGAAGCCTTCGACCTGCTGCCTCCGGAAAGCCACCAGTCCCGCCAGGTGGGTCAGCGGATCCTGGAGCTCTCGGAGCAAGTTGGGGGTGCCTCTCCCGTGGCCGCGCCCCCCAAATCCGCCCGCAACCCCGCCGAGTCTAAGGCCGGGATCGGGGCCGCGATGGTCGGGGTCGGCCTGCTGTTGTTCAAGTTCAAGTCGCTGATCTTCCTGGCTTTGACCAAGCTTAAGTTCCTTGCGCTCGGCTTGTCCAAGCTCCCCACTTTGTTCTCGATGTTCGCCACGTTCGCCCTGTACACGATGTTCTGGGGATGGCCGTTCGCCCTGGGCTTCGTGCTTTGCATCTACGTACACGAGATCGGCCATGTGGTGGCGCTGCGCCAGTTCGGCATCGCCGCGTCGGCACCAATGTTCATTCCGGGGTTCGGCGCTTTCGTTCGTATGAAACAGTACCCGGCGACCGACAGGGAAAACGCGCGCGTGGGGATGGGTGGGCCGATCTGGGGCTCGGGTGCCGCCGCGGTCGCCGCCGCCCTTGGAGTGGCGTTGGAAAGCCAGATGATGCTCGCGATCGCGGGCACCGCTGCGATGCTGAACCTCTTCAACCTGATCCCGATCGGCTCGTTGGATGGCGGTCGGGCCTACGCGGGGATGCGCCGCTTGCAACGCGCCATCGTGGCGGGGGTGCTCGTGGTGTCGTGGGTCGTCACGAGCGAACCGTTCACGCTCATCGTCGGCCTCATCATGGGCGGGCGCGCCGCGATTCAGAAGGAACAGCCTGCTAAAGGGGACATGCACACCACCGTCTGGTTCTGCGTGCTCGCCGTGTGTCTCAGTGCTTTGGCGTCGATGATGCCGCCGCGGCCGATGTAGTCTGATCTCGTTTTAATGCCGGTCGCTTAGGCGCGCAGCATGAGCCGTTAGCCGGGTTGGAGGCGAAATATGAGACTTCAGAGACCTGTTGGTGTGACAGAACGCGCGCCGCCTCACGCTTTGGGCCGGTCCGTTGCGTCAGTGCCGGCATTGGAGTTAATCCTCGCCCTTCGCCACCTTGGCCGCATCGCGGGCGCTCAGCCGGATCAAGATGCCTTCTTCCTGCGTGATTCGCAACCAATCGGTCCGCGTGAAGGCGTCGGCCTTGTCGAGGAGGCGTTCCACCTTGCCGCTGCCCTGGTTGACCCGTTCGATCACGACGCGGCCTTCCTTGGCGGCGGCCGTGAGCTCGTCGATGAGGGAGTCGATCTCGTTGGGGTCGATGCCCGCGAGCAGCGTATCGGCCCGGCTGACTGCGCCATCTACCTTGCCGAGGGTGGCTTCGGCGTGGGCGAGGACCGGTCGGGCTTCGTCGCTGGTGCGCTCGACGCTGCTTAGCGCGGACTTGGCTTTTTCGGCGATTTCAGGCAATCCGTCGGATGCGGTGGCCGCATTGTGCAGCAGACGTTCCGCATCGTTCAGCATGCGCGTGGCGCGCTCTGGGTCGGCCTTAAGGGCATCGGTGAGCACGGCGAGCGCCGCCGGGTCGAAGGCTTCCACCAGGGGCCCGAGCGAGGTCACGAGCTGGTCGATCTCCACCGGACTTTGGTGGGCGACGAGCACGCTGCCATCTTCTAAAAGCGCTGCCGAACCCGACACGGGCGTGACCTCCACATACTTCTCGCCAAGCACCGAACGCGCGCGAACGGCAACGCGGGCATCCTGGCGGAGCCTCGCTTCCATGTCCACCACAAGTTCGGCGACCGCCTGGCCTTCCTCCACGCGCAGGCTGTCTACACGCCCCACCGCTACGCCCGCGACCGAAACCACCGCGCCGGGGGTGAGCCCGGAGGCGTCGGCAAACTTCACCTTCACATGGATGGACGTACCGAACCCGCGGAAGGCGCCCACTTGCAGCGCCATGAAGGCAAGGATGCCCGTGGCCCCGACGACCAGCAGACCGACTCCAATCTCATGCCGACGCGACACGCAGCCGGGTAACCCGATCCGCGAGTTGATGTCTCACGGCGTCCTGGCGCCGCCGATGTGTGGCAGGGTGGCCGGTCGCGGGTCGCCCTCGGGTGAAAGCACAAGGTTGCGACTAAAAAATCGACGAACAATCGGATCTTCCGAGTGCGTCACCGCGTGCTTGGTGCCCCACGCCACCAAGCGACCCTGGTGGAGCATGGCGATGTGGTCGGCCACGTTGATGGTGCCGACGATGTCGTGCGTGACGACCACGAAGGTCACGCCAAGGGATTCTTTGAGGTGGCCGATGAGCGCGTCGATGGCATCCGAGGTGATCGGATCCAGGCCGGAGTTCGGCTCGTCAAATAGAATCAGCTCAGGACGAGTGATAATCGCGCGGGCCAGGCCAATCCGTTTTCGTTGTCCGCCGGAGAGCGCGGGCGTGGGCCGATCGTAGAGTCCAGGCAGCTCCACCATCTCCAGCGCCTCCTCCACCCGTTCCCGACGCTCAGCCACGCTTAGGGAGGCGTGGTGTTGCCGGAGCGGAAATTCGATGTTTTCCCCAGCAGAAAGCGAGTCGAAGAGGGCTCCATCCTGAAACAACATTCCCAACCGCTTGCGCACGGCGTACACCTCGCCCTCGGCGGCCGTGGCCATGTTGGTGCCGAAAACCCGCACCTCTCCCTCGTCGGGTCGGAGGAGGCCGACAATGTGCTTCAAAAGCACGCTCTTTCCGGTGCCGGAGGGGCCGATAATGGCGGTGGTTTGGCCCTTGGGAATGTCGAAGGTCACGCCTTCGAGCACGGAGAGCGAGCCAAAGCGCTTGGTCAGGTTGCGGAGGGAGATGGGTGGATCACCCATAAAGCACCTGTGAAACAAGGTAGTTTAACGTGACGCAGAGGATGCAGCTCACCACGACCGCGAGGTTGGTCGCCTTGCCGACGCCCTCAGGACCTTTGATGGAGGTGAAGCCGCAATAGCAGCTCACAAAGCAGATAATGAGCGCGAACACGACCGACTTCACTTCGACCACCGCAATGTCGCGCATGTGGATGGAGCTCCGGGCAAACTCCAGGAATGTGGCGGGGTTCAGTCCAAGCTGAAACACGGAGACCAGGCACGACGAGGTGAGGGTGACCATCACGGCGATGAGCGACAGCGCCGGCATGACCAGCAGAATCCCGAACAGCCGGGGGGTGACCAAAAACCAGGTGGGGTTCACCGCCATCACCTCCAGCGCGTCGATCTGGTCGCGGGTGCGCATCACGGCGATTTGGGAGGCCATTTCCGTGCCGGCCTTGGCCGCGACCATCGCCGCCGCGATCAGCGGCGCAAGCTCGCGAACGCCGGTCAGCGCCACGAACATGCCCACAAGCCGCTGTCCGCCGAGCGGAGCGAAGGCCTTGTAGCCTTGAAGGGCAAGGTTGGTCCCAACGAAAACACTGATGGTCAAGAGCACGGGTAACGACAGGACCCCGATTCGGTAGGCTTCCGCGAGGCTGGCCCCCGGAGGCGGGCGTCGGCGCAAGCTGCCCCGCGCCCAGTCGGCGATAAACAAAGCGAGCCCGCCGGTCCACGCGAGCGCGTTCATCCGACTTGCCTATCCGGTTGCTTCAGGTGAGGGTAACCTTCATTTTTTGGATTTCGCCTGAGCCAACCGGACAGGCATGTCATCCGAACATCGCGGAGCTGAGGATGTAATTGGCGCCGAAGAAGGTCAGGGTGGCACGAACCACGGTGTCATTGACCGCGCGCCCCACCCCGGCCGCGCCGCCGGTCGTGAAGAAGCCATGGTAGCATGCGATCATTCCGATGATCAGCCCGAACACCGAGGTCTTCACCAGGCCCCCGACCAGGTCGGCGGGCTGCGTGAAGTTCCACAGGTTGGCGAGGAAAATTCCGCCCGGCTCCCCCTTGATCAGCACCGACATGGTGTAGCCGCCGGCGAGCCCTGCGACATCCCCGAGCGTGTTGAGGATCGGGCAGGCCAGGACCAACGCCGCGACCCGCGGCGCCACATGCCAGCGCAGGCTGTCCACCCCCATGATCTCCGTGGCGTCCAGCTCCTCCTTGATCCGCATGCTGCCGAGCTCGGCGGCGTAGGAGCTTCCCGCCTGGGCCGCGACGAGGACGCTGGCCAGCACGGGGGAAAGCTCGCGAAGCACGGCAACGGAGATGAGGCTGGGGAGCAGGCGTTGGGCCCCGAACAGGTCGAAGATCTCGAGGCCTTGCAGCCCGATGACCAAGCCGAAGGGAAAAGTCACTGCCACGACGGGGCCGAGGCAGCGAACGCACACGATCCACGTTTGCCGAAAGAAATCCCCGCTATTCCAGGGCGGCGTAACGATGCGCCACGCCACGCGACCCGCGAAGGTGCCAAAGTGGCCGAGGCGAGCGAGAAGGTCCAACATCCGGGCGGGGATATAGCCGACGCCACAGGTACGCGGGGCCGGAACCGGGTTAGGCGGCCGGACCGTCGGAGTCCCTATGCTGTGGTTTGCTTGGCTGGCCTCGCTCGCGTTTGCCGAAGATGGTTGGGTTGTTGCCGATGCGGAGCTCCTCCGCTGGCAAGACAAGGCCCATGTCGGTGCCAAGCTGGTGCGCGGCGATGCGGTCGATGTGCTTCTCCACGACGGCGCAAACGTGCGGGTACGCAAGGGGACCGACTTTGGATGGATGGCGGCGGCCAACGTGTCCACGACAGAGGTCGTGAAGCTTCCCGAGTTCCCGGTTGAGTTCTCCTTGCCGGGTGCCGGCCTGCCGCCGGGGCTTTCCTTCTCGGCGCCGCCGCCGGATATTGCCTCGCCCCCGCCTTCGAAGTAGCGTTTTCGTCACATGGGCATCTTCGCGCGCGATGTTCAGGTGTGCGTTTTGTCGTCCGGCTCAGCGGGCAACTGCACCTACGTCGGCGATGGGCACGCGGGCGTCCTCATCGATTGCGGACTTGCCACGAAGCAGATCATGGTGCGGCTCGCCGAGATGGGCCTGGGGGATGCGCCCATCGATGCTGTGCTCATCACGCACGAGCACAGCGATCACATTGCCGCTGCGGGCGTGCTTGGGCGTGCGCTGGCGAAGCGGGGAAAGCCCGTTCCGTTCTACATGACCGCCGGTACGGCCGGGGCACTTCCGGCTGCGGCGGTTCCGGAAGGTATTGAGCTGGTGGAAGCCGGCGATACCGTGGCCGTTCACCACCTGCGGGCCGAATGCTTTCCCATCCCGCACGACACGCCCGAGCCTGTGGCGTGGCGGGTTCACCTGGGCAGTGTCACGGTTGGAGTGATCACGGATCTGGGTCGGCCCACGAAGCTGGTGGCCGACAAGCTGGCCGGGTGCGACCTCGCGGTGCTGGAGTTCAATCACGACGAAGCGATGCTGATCGATGGCCCCTACCCCTATTGGCTAAAGCAACGCATCAAGGGGAATCACGGCCACCTCAGCAACCGGCAGGCGGCCTCGCTGTTGGGGGATGGCTTCTCCGCACGGCTGAAAACGCTGGTGCTCGCGCATCTATCGGAACAGAACAACACGGAGGAACATGCTCTCGAATCCGCGATGGCGGTGCTCCGCGATCGGGGTGCGGAAGGGCACGTTGCGGTGCATGTGGGTCGCCAGCGCGGGGCACTGCCGCCGATGCGGCTGAGAACGGAGACCTGGTAGGATCTATCCGTTCCGGGGCTGCTGCCTCCGCCGGGCGCGTTGCGCTCCCAGGAGCCCCACGAAAGCGGCCCCGCCGCCCGCCGCGCAACCCGCGAAGGGGTTGCTTTCGGGGAGCGGGAACGCAAGATCCACATCCCGTTTCGCTTCGGTGCCATCGGCCGAGACCGAAGCCACCGAGATGGTCGTGGCGAACCCGGGCTGCCCTTTCACGAGCACGCGGTGGAGGTGGACCGGAAGCTCGTCGGTCTCGTTCACATCCGAACCGGTCGCGACCGTCGTGGTGGCAACGTTCGTGATCCAGGACACCCACGCTCGGCCGTCGGTCGAGTAGTCGGCGGAGACGTTGGAGATGGTGACGGGCCCGTCTTGGGCGAGCAAATCCTCGCCGACAGGAAGCGCCAGCGCCGCCATAAGGTTGAGCTCTCCAAAGCCCGAGGCATCGTCGTGACCGGCCTCGTAGAGGTCGGTTGCGGTGTGGATCAACACCTCCTCAATGGCGCGAGGGCTTGTCCACCCCCGACCTACAAGCAAGGCCGCTGCCCCGGCCACATGTGGGGCCGCCATGGAAGTGCCCTCGGAGAACACATAGCGCCAACCGTTCTCGGTGACGCTCTCCTGCACGATGCCATCGTCGTGGCCATCGCCGTTCCGGTCTTCGGAAGCTTCACCGCCGGGGGCGACGAGATCCACCTCGGGGCCGCCGTTGGAGTAGGGCGCGACTTCCGACGTGCTGCCCACGGCGCCCACCGCGAAAACGGTCGGGAGGGCGGCCGGGTAGAGGACGCCCGCAGGGTTTCCGTCGTTGCCGGAAGAGGCGATCACCAGCACGTCGTGCTCGTAGGCGTAGGCGCAGGCGTCGGCCACCGCATCCGACCGTGAGGGGCTACCCAGGCTCATGTTGATGATGTGGGCGCCGTGGTCCACGGCCCACACGATACCGTTAGCGATATCGCCGGTGTCTCCCCACACTGCCCCCGAGGGCTCGTCGTAATGCAGGACCCGAACGGGCAGGATCGATGCGCCCGGCGCGATCCCCACCACGCCCTCGATGTTGTCGGTGGTTTGCGCGATCGTGCCAGCGACATGCGTGCCGTGCGCGAGACCGGAGACCATTGCGTCGTCGTCGGAGGCTTCGTCGTCTTCCCCGATGAAATCGTAGCCGATAAGCAGGTGGACCAGGCCGTCGGCCCCGCCGGGGGTCACCCCGCTATCGATAACCGCAACCACGACGCCCGTGGCATCCGCGAGGTCCCGCGCGGCGGGCACGTCCAGGGCCATCATGTTCCACTGAAACGGATACCAGGTGTCGTTGGGTTGCGCGAGGGCGCGCATCCGCCCCAAGGGTTCGATCGACTCGATGGCACCGCTGTCTTCGAGGGTCGCGCGTAGCTCCGCGAGCGAACGGTCAGAGCGCACCACAAACGTGGATGCGAGTCGCAGGCCGGGACCGTTCAGCCGCGCCGGAGACGAGCGCATGAGCGGTCGGGGCGAGGCCACGCCCGCGAGCTCCAGACGGGCCGCCAGCGAGGGCGAAGCACCCAGAAAGCGACCGCCGCTGGCTCGCAAGCCAGGCACCTGGTCCGGACGGAAGTGAACGAGGAACTCACCGGCGACCACGTCGTCTTCCGTGGAAAGTGCCGCGGTCCATGATCGCCACCCCGGCGGCGTGCCGAGGGTCGGGGCCGCGGTTGCTTCCAAAGGAGCCGCCGCAACGGCCAGCAAGCACATACCCATGCCCACGCGCCGTCGGAAGCAGCTCATGGAGCCATCCTACCATGGCTCCCGCTCGGCGTCAGAACGGGTACACGCTCGCATCGGCGTCGCCGGTATCGCCGCAGTCGGTGGTCCAGCCATCGCCATCGGCCGTGCCATCGGGCATTCAGTAGAACCAGCGGTAATCGTCTCTGGCGGAAGTGCCGCCGCAACTGTACCCGGAGGCGCCGTCGGTCATGGCCAAGGCATCGTGTTCATCTATGTCGGATTGAGCCACGATCCGGAGGGCGGTGTCGGCGGAATTGTCTGCGACGGCGAAGCAGAACTGGACGGGTACGGGCGGGTCGAACTCCGAACCGGGTATCGGGGTGACCGCCGTGATCGAGGGTGGGTCGTCGGCGACCTTGACCGTGTTCTCGCCCGCGTGCAGTCTGCTTCAGACCCAGTCGCGCCGCTTTGCCCAGTCGTGCAGCGGGTGCAGGCCAAAATACACGCACGCGAGGAATGGAATCAGCGACGCCGTCCCGAAGAGGGCTCGGATACCCACCGCCTGTGCCACCGTGTAGCGGGAAGCGATCCAGAGGTACGCCGCAGCGGTGACCACATGGTACGCAACCACGATCGCCAGCAGCACCCGCATCAGTCCTTCCACGCCTTCGCGGCCTCCCTCTACGGTTTCCAAAATCTGAGGCGACTGCTTGACCACTTCGTCCACGAACGGGCCCGCCCCCTTCACCATCATCCACGCAAACCAAGCCCCGAACCCCGCATTGGTGATCGAGGCTTCGTAGCTGAAAAAGGTAGGATTCGCGAGGAAGATGTCGAGCAGGCCCAAGCACACCGTCGTGGTTGCGGTGAGCTTGAACAGGAAGGTCAGGGGCTCCTTGCGCCAGAAGCGCCACGCGACCTGGGAGATGGCGAACACCGCGCAGGCCACGATGGCCGGCTTCAGGCCCCAACCCCAGTCCACGGCGTAGAACACCAGCAACGGGCCTGCGTTGGCGAAGATGGCGCTGACAACGCCGAACCAGCCCTTCAATGGGCGGCCCGGTGGGCGCGCCACCACTTCAAGAAGTCGGTCATCACGGCACCTACGGCGAGGTTGTTCGCGGTGACGACCTTGCCGTAGCTCCAATCGACCAGCTCGGCGTTGCTCGGGGCATCCATCCAATAGCGGTCGAAGTTGCCGAGGTCGTCGAGGTGGCCCCGGCGGAAACGGTCTTTGTGCTCGGTTTCATGGAGAAATGCGTTTCCACCGTACACCGTGCCGTCCCAATCCACGGTGATCTCCGCGTTGAGACGCATGGGCATCGGTGTGTTCTCGGCGTTGACCAGCGTGATGTCGGGACGCGCCATAAGGAAGTTCGAGAGTGAGAACAGCTCTTCCGCCAGCCGCTTGCGCTGCTCGGACGACCAGGTCTTGCCGAGGGCGAAGTTGATCTGCACCCGTTGAAAGCCAAGCTCTGCGATGTGTTGGTAGTTGTGGGCGAGCCGCCCGACCAGCTCCGGGTGTACGACCATGATCACGTCATACGGAATCCCAGACGCCACGATGGCGGCCACCCTTGGACCGATCCCGTTCTCATAGGAGTCCTGCCCGGCCTTGGCGGCCGGTCGGAACCGACGCTGGGTTTCCGGGTCGCCATCCATGGACAGCTCCAGGCGCACCGAACGGTCGCGTAGCCAATCGAGCTTGGCCTCGTCGAGGGTCCACCCGTTGCTGGAGAGCACGAAATCCAGGTGCTTTCCGTGTTGGGTCGCACGTTTGGCGCCCGCCTCGATGGCGTGTTGCACCAGACCCCATTCCATCAGCGCCTCGCCGCCGAAGAACTGGAGCGTGAGGTCGCGGCGTTCGCTGGAACAGAGCAGGTCAATCGCCCGGTTCATGGTGGCCGCCGTCATTACTCTGCCATCCTGTTTCGGGATGTAGCAGTAGTTGCAGCGGAGCTCGCATTGCCACGTGGGAATGACCACGAGCCGCGTGGTGCCGCCCATCGCGTACCGCTGAAAGGCGGGCAGCCACCCCTTCGTGGGCCCAAAGCGGGTGTCACACAGATCGCGAAGCCGGTCCGCCTGTCCGGTCACCGCATCGCGCATGGCGGGCGTGGCTTGGAGACGAGCCGGATGGGGGGCGGGTTCGCCTTCCGGCGGTCCCCAGCCTTCCCGGTGCCCCGCTCGCCGCGCCAAATCAAGCAGCTCGAACAGGCGCCTTCGCGGACGATCATCTACCATGCGAGCGGCAAACTCCGTATCGGGATCGGGGGTCGCGGCCCATCGCGCCACCAGGCGTTCCCGCAACCGCGTGTAGGTGCCGGCGTAGAGGTCGTCGTCTGTGAACAGGGATGCATCCACGAAGTCGCGAACGTGGGTATCCCGCGGCACATCGTGATCCACCAGCGGATAATCGTAGTCTGGATATTCTGGTTGGGTAAGCGTATCGCGGAGCGAAAATGCCTCATTATCGCCCTGACGCACAAGTCTCCGCCAGCTTGCGCTGGTGGCGTAGCTGACCAGACGGGGCACGACCGGGAAGCGGATGTGGAAGAATCGAGGGTGAAGCGTTTTTTGTCGCACTACCTCGTCGAGCACCTCGATGAGATCGGCAAACGTAGTCTGGCGATTGCACAGAATGAAGTAGGCGTCGTGGTGAAGCTCGCGGCGGGCCAGATCCGCCACGATCGCACGGACGTGCTCACGACGGTAGCCCTTGCCAAGGCGCACCAGCTCCGTATCGGAAAAGCTCTCCACGCCAACCTGAAGGTAGCTTGACCAACGCCGAGAACGGTGGTCCGCGATGAAGTCTGCGGTGGCAATGGGCCGGCTGGCGTCGTCGAAGCACTCGGGCCGGATGCTGTTGAGTAGCTCGGCGTCGGGGGAGGGGAGGGGGGTGCCTTGTTCCTTCAGGCACAGGTCTGCGATGGACACCTGGACCGACGCAAGCCGAAAGGGCGTGTGCGGAATGCCTCGGAAAACATCGCGTGCCCGGTCTCGGTCACACGCAAAGTCGTCGTCGGAAAAGTGAACCCGGCGGGCGGTGCGGGGCACATCCGCCCCGAACACCTCGTGAAGTCGGGCGTCATAGGCTTCGAGCAACGCCAGGATCCCTGGGGCCGACCGCGCCTGGTAGCGCTCGCGGCCAAGGATGGAACAGAAGACGCATCGGTGGATGCACCCGCGCGACGAGGCGATCTCCACCCCGGTGGCGAAGTGGCGAGCCTGGAGGAAGCGCAGGTCGAGCGGCGTGGCGTCAAGATCCGCCACTTCCACGACGGCTGCGGTGTTCGCCGCGATCAACCTGTTCCCCGCGGCATCGCGAACGTACAGGCCATCCAGAGGCAAAAGGGCCCCCACCTGCGCCTCCGACAGTGGGGTATCGATGTTCGCACCCTCGCCCAGAATCGCCGCGAGCTTCGGGAGGAAAACCTCGCCCGCTCCCCGGCACACGAAGGTCACATCGGGCAGGTGGGCCGCAACCGCATCGGGCGCCAGCGAAGGCATGACGCCACCGACCGCAATGTGCGCGCGACATCCCAGCTCCCGCACCGCCCGGACGAGCGAGATCACGCCTTCCCAGTACCCTTCAAGCAACGTGATGCAAACAAGTTCGATCGGGGGTCCGGCGAGCGCAGCCTCCAGACTATCGAGGCCCTCTACCGGTCGGTCTACGCCGACGATCGCCATCTTTACGTTGGCGAGCACCACCTCCACCGGCATCCCGCGCAGGGCCGAAACCATGTGCAATACGCCCTGGCTCAGCTCCCCGTCGTTGTGGGGCATTTCGGCGTTCATCAGGGATTCGAAGAACAAAACTCGACGAATGGGGGCGCCAGACAACGGGGGGCGACCGGCGGGGGTCTTCCAGGCGCGGTGATCCTCGGCCCCGATGCGAACCGTGGAGCCGGAAGGAGCCCCGGCCTCCGCGGCGCTGCGTGCGGCGGCCAGGAAGGCTGCCCACGGCAACGCGCCCCCAGCGGGGCCCAGGACTTCGATCCGGCCAGCGTGGCCGTGGTGGATCACCTGCTCAGCGCGCCCTTGTGAGTCCCGGCGCCAGGTCCATCCCCGTTCGGGTGGGCGGATCACAGCGGAGTGACGGAAATCGTGCATTCGCCGGGGATGTCGGTGGACCAGCCCGCCGTGAGGGCGGTAAGCAGGCCGCTGTCCGGGCACACCACGTTCACGGCGGGGCACCACGACCCGCATTCCGCCCGGTCATTCGCGCCGAGCGCTTCGATGGCCAGGCACGCGTTGTCGGTCCCCTCGCACACCCGCAAGACCGGGTCGCCCACGCAGGCGCCGAGGCAGGTGGTGTCGCAGCTCACTTCCACGGTCGCGCCGGGCGCACAGGTGGCCGATGAGGAGACCGCCCAACCGCAGTCACGGTATTCCCCGTAGGCCAACCCGGGGCACGCGTCGGTCACGGGCGGGAGCGATTCGTGCTCGGCGATGGTGACCGCCACTTCCGCCGCGTTGTTGGTGTAGTCGAGCTCGGGGAGGCTTTCGTCGGGGTTGATGGTTACGCGAAGCGTGTAATCTCCAGCTTGAACATCAGTTATATCGATCCACTGGCAGTCCAGCCAAGAGGCGTAGCTGTCGGCCCAGCCCACGCTGATCCCCTGGAAGTCGCAGGTGTAGCGCGCTCCCTGCGGGCTTCCCCAGTTGGCGTTGTCCATCAGGCAGAAGGCTTGCTTGTGACCCGTGGCCGCCGTGGTTCCATCGGCAGCCAGCAGCGCATAATCGGCGTAGGCGCTGAAGTGGGTGTGCTCGTGACATTCCGAGTATTCGAAGTCTTCGTTGCGAGTCACATCGCCGAAGAACACGTCGTCGGTGCCGGTGTTGGGCGTCGTGGTGGTGAAGCGCAGCACGCGGCGCACGCCGGGGGCATCAACGCAGCCTTCCAGCATCGCGCAAGACTCATCGGCGAACGGCACATCCTGAATGTCGACCGTTGCGGCCATCGACGCAAGATCGAGGGACAGGTCGGGCATTGGGCAGCCGCCAAACTCATCGACGGCCGTGCAGACCGGCACTTCGTCTCCCGCGCAGCAAGCGGTGCAACACGCCGCGCCGGCACCGCATGTGGTTTCGCCCTCGACACAGGGCAGACCGAGGTGGGATTCGGTGTCCCCGGTTTCGCCCGTTTCCGCGGTCTCCGCGGTCTCCGCGGCCTCGCCGGTATCGTTGACCGGACTTGCGGACCCAGGCGGGTCCACGCTCGTAGAGGGTGCCCCGCTGCAGGCGGAGAGAAGGATCATCAGCAGTACGTTGGCGGGTAGGCTTGGCATCGAGGTTCGGCGAGTGTAGCCGGGTGGTGCGCGGCTGACCGCGTTCTCTGTCGAACTGTCCTCAGCGTGGCCTACCGGTAGTACATGCCCCAGCCGCTCGACCCGCAGCAGGTGAAGGAGATGTGGCTATCGCCACCGCCACCCGACGACATGTACAGCGTCATCGTGCGGGTCAGGCGCTGGGTGATAGCGTGTGTCGATCCGCAGCTCCCGGTGACGGATTCAGAGCTTCCATCATCGAACGTTACGGTGTACGAGCCGGTTTCACCATCGTTACAACCGACGCTGATGTACATGGTATCGACGGGAACGGTGGCGCCGAGGTCGCAGCTGAAGGAGTTGCCTACGTCCATGGCGGAGGAGCCGCCACAACTCACAAAGGTGCTTGCGCAGCCTTCGGAGTACGAACCATCGCAGTCCTCATCGATAGCGTTGGCGCATGCTTCGGCGGCCCCGGGGTTTACGGTACCATTGCTATCGTCGCAGTCCGTGGCATCGCTGCCGTAGCCGGAGGGGGCGTCGCAGGAAGTCGCGTACAGGGACGCGTCTCCGTACCCATCGCCATCTGCGTCGGCATACCAAGCCGAGCCGGAGGAGGCGTCGAGACCCGCGTCGTCGCCGTCGGTCAGCCCATCGCAGTCGTCGTCGAAGCCGTTGCACACCTCGACCGCAGAGGGGGAGATGGCGGCATCCGTATCGTCGCAATCGGTGGGGTCCAGCACATGCCCGACGGGGGAAAGACAGCTCGCAACACCCGCAGTACCATCGCCGTACCCATCGCCATCTGCGTCGGCATACCAGACCGCACCGGTGGACAGGTCGGCATCGGGGTCATCCCCGTCGGTCAGCCCATCGCAGTCGTCGTCGAAGCCGTTGCACACCTCGACGCCGTCGGGACTGATGTCGGCGTCGGCGTCGTCACAGTCCTCGCAGGCGGCCCAACCGTCGAGGTCGGCGTCCGCATAGCCGACGGAGCCATCGCAGTTGTAGTCTTCCTTGCCGCTGCACAGTTCGCTCGCGCCCGGGTGGTAGGAGGCATCCCCGTCATCGCAATCGCCGCTGAACACGGCATAGCCCGTGGGCGCCGAACAGGCCTCCTCGGTGGGGGCGTCGTCGTCGCCGTAGCTGTCGCCATCGCGGTCCACGAAGTAGGTGGTCGTAACGCCGTCATCGACCTGTCCATTGCAGTCGTTGTCCACCTCGTCGCACAGTTCCGGGTGCTCCGGAAAGACCGAGGCGAGCGTGTCGTCGCAGTCGGTGGCGTCGGTCACGAAGCCCGGACCGGGGTCGTCGCATGTGGTCGTCGCGGTCCGGGGGTCGCCGTAGCCATCGGCGTCGGCGTCCGCGTACCAGGTCGTGGCGACGCCCTCGTCCACCTCGCCGTCACAATCGTTGTCCGCGTCGTCGCACGCCTCGGCCGCACCCGGGTAAACATCCCCACGGGCGTCGTCGCAATCGGTGGCGTCGCTGACGTACGCCGCACCGGGCGGCTCGCACGCCTCGATCCCGGATGTTGCGTCGCCAAACCCGTCGGCATCGGCATCCATGAACCACGCGAGGGCAACGCCTTCATCCACGGTGCCGTCGCAGTTGTTGTCCACCCCATCGCACCGCTCGACGCCACCGGGCGACACGTTCGCGTCGCGATCGTCGCAGTCACCCTCCACCGTGGTGAACGTATCGCCGTCCGCATCGAGCACGTCTGAGTTGCCGGAGTCCCCCGGTTTGGCGGTGCCGTTCTCAGAATCGGCGCGACAGGCCAGGGCGAACGTGACGATAATGGCGACGGCGAGCGCGCGGGGGTTCATGTCGCCACACTACCAGACGCTTTCGGGAAAGTGGGAGCCGGTTTCCAATAATCGCAGGCTATTTTGGTTAGGCGGCCATGCCGTTCAAAGTTCCCATGCTCTTGGCAGATAGGCTTGGCATCGAGGTTCCGCGAGTGTAGGCGGGTGGTGCGCGGATGACCGCGTTCTCTGGCACACTGTCCCTACCGTAGCGAGCCCAACCCTTGTCCTTCATCCTGCCTGCCTGCCTGTTCTCGACTCTCGCCTGGCCGGCTTCGCCGCCAACCTCTCCTGTGGAGCCGAGCCATGCTGGGCGCGTACATCACGATGCTCAGCGAAGGTTGGCGCGTGCCGACGGGTGGATCGCGTTCCGTCACGGCGAGGGTTCGGGGTGGGAAGCCAGGTTCGACGAGGCGACCGGCACCCCGCTGCGTGCGTGGGGTCCGCCCATCGTCCTCGGTCCGACGCGCACCTCTACGCAGGTGGTCGCGGGCCTGCGCGCCTTCCTGGCTCGATACCCGGGCCTGACGGGCGTGCCAGAAGCGGACCTGCCGTTGCGCTCAGTTCGCTATGACCTACGCCGAGATACATGGTATGTAGACTTCGCCCGGACCACGGGAGGCGCCTCGATCTGGCGTGCCGGGGTCACGGCACGCGTGCGGGGAGGAGCCCTCGTCATGCTGGGCGTGAACACCCATCCGCATGCCACGTTGTCCAACCCCCAACCGGGCGATGTGCTGCTGCCGCTGCCCGCTCGCGCATCGGTCGATTACCGTCGTGTGGGCCTACGGACTTCCACCACCACCTCCCCTCCGGGCCGATGGACCGAGCTGGTCGAGCGCGGCACAGGCGCCACCCTCGCCGCCACGAATGCGGTTCGCTTCCTCGACGGCACCATGACCGGCGTTCACGACGTTCGCACGATCGACAGCGGTACGGAGACGAGCGTGATGCCCTGGGTGCCCTTGACCGGCAGCGGGGGTTCATCTGGACTAACTGGCGAAGATGGCAGCTTCTCCATCGATGACGCCGAAACGTGGACCGCATCGCTGCGCGGAGATTTTGTTGATGTCACCAACGAAGCGGGCGCCGAGGGAACCCTCACCCTGGGGGCCGGCAGCGCGGAGTGGACCGAAGTCCAGGCCACCCAGGCCGAGATCGATGCCTATGTCTTCCAGTACCGCGTTCGGGAATTCGGGTTGCGGTTCGCTCCCGGTTTGGCGTTCCTCACCTCAGGCCTGCGCGCAAAGGTGAACGTAAGCGTGACCTGCTACAGCTACTACGATGGGGCGGTGAACTTCGGGATCGAAGGGGATGGCTGCAACAATCCCGCCCGCATCGCAGATGCCAACTACCATGAGTGGGGGCACGCATTCCACGAGCATGGCGTGCTCTCCGGGGTGGTGGATGGCACCGTGGGGGAGGGGGTGGGCGATCTCGTCGCCGCGCTGATGACGCTCGACCCGGAGATCGCCCCGGGCTTCTACAGCGATGGCGATTCCCTGCGCAGCCTGGAGCCCGATGTCGTGTACCCCGACGACATGCGCAACAACATCTACCGAGACAGCCTGATCTTCTCGGGCGCTGTGTGGGATTTCTTCGGGCTCCTCCAGGCAACCTACGGCGAGGGTCCGACCGTCAAGGGAACGGCCTGGGAGACCGTTGCCACCTTGCTTGTAGGCGTCGTTGCCGGCGGGCCCACCCTGACCGAAACCTACGACGAGATGGTGTTTGCCGACGACGACGATGGCAACCTCGCCAACGGCACCCCGCACCTCTGCGAGCTTGTGGCTGCCTTCGGCCCCCACGGGCTCGGTCCCCTGAACGATGCCTTCCCCGTGTTCATCGAGCATGTCGCGGTCGATAATCAGGAGCTGGGCGTGGACATTGCCATCACGGGCACAGCGCGCAGCCTCGCACCGAGTTGCCTGGAGTCCGGGGTCACCGCCGTCGATGTCACATGGAGCACCGACGGGGGCGCGAACTGGCAGAGAGCGCCGCTCGATCTCGACGGTTCCTCGTTCTCGGGGGCCATTCCTGCCTTCGAGGAGGCGGCTGCCGTGCAGTACGCGATCGTGGCCCGCGCGGCCGATGGCAGCGAGCTTCGCTTTCCCGAGCGGGCCTGGGCGCCGTTCGGCTTTCACGTCGGGGAGCGCTGGCCGATCTGGTGCGAGGACTTCTCGGCCGGCGAGGGGGGCTTCACGCACGAGGTGCTGGCGGGTGTGGGCGCCGCCGCCGACGACTGGCAGTTCGGTGTGCCGCACGGCGAAAGCGGCGATCCCGTGGCCGCCTGGTCGGGGGAATTCGTGTGGGGGAACGACCTTGGCGAGGGCGCCAACAATGGCAACCACCCCTACGACGTCACCAATCGGCTTTACGCCCCGGTCGTCGATGTCACCGGTCTGGACGAGGTGATCGTGCAGTACCGCCGCTACCTTGGCGTGGACGACGGCATGTACGACGTCGCGACGCTCTACGCGAACGACACCATCGTGTGGCGCAACGAGGCGGGGGATGGGTCCGAATTGACCCTCGACCCAGATTGGGTGCTGCACACCCTATCGGTGCCCACCGATGGCGATACGCTCGCACTGTCCTGGGAGCTGGCCTCCGACGACGTGGTTTCGCTGGGCGGCTGGACCGTAGACGACGTGTGTGTTTTCCGTACGACCGCCCCCGGTGGCGACACCGGAATCGACACCGGTGGCGACACCGGCGACACGGCCGACGAAACGGGCAGCACCGAAACCGGCGGAGACCCCGCCGACACGGCAGAGCCCACCCCCAAGCCTAACTGCGGATGTGAGGGAGGCGGGGCCGCGGCGCTACCGCTCGTGCTCCTCGCCCCCCTACTGCGCCGCCGCTACAGGCAGACCGGCGCGTTCCAGTAGGTGATGTCGTCGGATTCGTCGCAATCCGCGTACGGGGCATCGGCCACGCCGGTGATGCGGACCTGGATGTCATCCAACGGCTTCGGCACGCCGGTCAGCTCGATGAAGTAGCTGTCGGTCATCATGCCGGGATCGACCGTGCCGTTCCAGGTGGAGGTGGCCAGCTTGGTGGCACTGGTGCCGGAGACGCCCCAGAACTCCAACTCGAGGCGATCGGTCACGTTGTAGTAGCCGTTGTTCGCCACCGAGTACCACACCCAGGCGGAGCCGCCTTCGCACTCGTCGGAACAGACGTCGCGGATCACCGGGTAGAGGCTCGGGATGATCTCGACGCTGCCGCCCGCGCGGAAGTTGTTTTCGCCGAGCCAGTTCGGTTCCGGGTCATCCGGCATCTGGCTGCTGTCTTCGGTGTTGGTGAGGCTGTAGTCGGACTGGTGCCAGACCCCTCGGGCCTGGGTGAAGCCGTGGGTGTCGCGCAGGGCGGTGATCTTGCCGCCGGAGGTGACCACGACGATCTCCGCGTGGCCATCGCCATCGAGGTCCACGATCGGCACCGGACCGGCACAACTGGTGTTGGTGCCCGTGTATTCGGTGAGGATGTCCCCGCTTGCGCCATCGATGATCATGGTGGAGGAAGGCCCCGCCCACACGATCTCCCACGCGCCATCGCCATTGAGATCGTAGGCGGAGGCCCCGCCGCGACCGCTGCCGCTGCCGGTGGGGGTGACCGTGTAGAGTTCGTTGCCATCGCGGTCGATCACGAAGAGCGCTGCCGAGGTCGGGATGATCGCCTCGGGGTATCCATCGCCGTCTACGTCTGCGATGACGGGGGTGGACGCGAGCGCGCCGCCGATGTCGAAGGACCAGATCTCGCGGCCTTCCGAATCCATGGTGATCACGCCGTAGTTGCCCACGGACACGATCTCGGGGGAGCCGTCCAGGTCGAGGTCGGCGATGGCCACGGTGCCATCGGTGCCGCCGTTCTCCCAGATGGTGTTGCCATCTGGATCGTAGGCGGCGTTGCCGACGATGACTTCGCGCACGCCGTCATTGTCGAGGTCGGCCGCGACGGAGTGCCCGTACGAGTTGCCGATGCCCATGCCATCGCCTTCGGACCCGTTCCCGCGCAGCGCGCCGGTGGCGCCGTTCACGATTTTGCTGCCCAGGTAGCCTTCGGCGACGCCATCGCCATCGAGGTCGGCCATGCCAACGGCACCGCAGGAGCCCTTGTTCTTGCCGGACGACGAGGGGCCGGTCCAGAGGGTGTTGCCGGTGCGGCCGTCTATCGCGGTCATGCTGTAGTTGATGTCGGTGAGCACATCGGGCCAGCCATCGCCATCGAGATCGCCGATGGCGGCAATGGTGTTCACGGTGTTGACGATCGAGCGCCGCCAGTTCTCAGTGCCATCCGACCCGCGGATCGAATGCATGACCGCTGAGGTGTCGAGGCCGATGATGTCGGGGATGTCGGAATCGTCGACATCTCCGTCTCCATCGTCGTCGTCCAGTTGGCCGACGACCAGCGGGCTGTAGGTGCCGCTTCCGATCTGGACTTCCCAGAGCACTTCAAGGTTCCAGTCGGGGTTGGTGGGGCCCCCATCGCACTCGGCGTCCTGCACGACGGCTTCGGCGGCGAAGTGTCGCTCGTCGCAATAGCTGGCCGGGGTGATGACTTCGCCGGTATCGCCCGGCTCTTCTGCGGTGTCTTCGCCTTCGACCACGGGCTCGAAGTCTTCACCTTCATCGAAGGCGCTCTTGGCATCTGCGCCGGGAGAGAGCTCGTTGTCGGACACGCAGGCGACCAGCGCCAGAGCGATCAGGGAAGATAAGGAGAGTCGAGTCATGCAAAACACCTAGGCCGAGTGAAGCATGACACATACAGGGCCAAGCGACAAGGGCTAAGGGAACTACCATGACCGCTATCGAGAACATTTTTTTTTGTGATTTTTTCATCCGGGCTGTCACAGGTGATTCGGAGTCTTCCGCATGGCCTATGGAGGTGAGGGGAGCGCTGTGGTCGGCCGTTAAACCGACGCCCGTACCGGCGCCGCGGCTACTAGCTTGGTCCGACGAGGTCGGTGCCCTCCTGGGGGTGGACCGACCCGCGCCTACCGGGCCGGGAACCGACGTGTTGGGGGGCAACCGGGTCACCGAGGGAATGCGCCCCTTCGCAGCCTGCTATGGCGGGCATCAGTTCGGCGTTTGGGCCGGTCAGTTGGGGGATGGTCGGGCCATGTGCCTGGGAGAGATCGAGGGGCCGGCGGGGCGCTTCGAGGTGCAACTGAAGGGCGCGGGTCCCACGCCGTACTCCAGGCGGGCGGATGGGCGCGCGGTGCTCCGCTCCTCGATTCGTGAGTTTCTTTGTAGCGAGGCGATGTTTCACCTGGGGATTCCGACCACGCGTGCGCTGGCGCTGGTAGCCACCGGGGAACCCGTGGTTCGGGACATGTTTTACGACGGTCACGCCCGCGCCGAACCCGGTGCGATCGTGACACGTGTCGCCCCAAGCTTTGTTCGTTTCGGGAGCTTTGAGCTGCCGGCCTCTCGCAGAGACATCCCGCTGCTGAAGTCGCTCGCCGACCATGTCATCCTCCAGCACTTCCCGGAGCTCGGCGCCCCGGGACCCGACACCTATGTGGAGTGGTTTGCCGAGGTGGCCCGGCGAACCGCAACGCTCATGTCGCATTGGATGGCGGTTGGCTTCGTACACGGCGTGATGAACACCGACAATCTATCGATCCTGGGGCTTACTCTCGACTACGGGCCGTACGGATGGCTCGACGCCTTCGACCCAGACTTCACACCCAACACTACCGACTACCAGGAGGGTCGCTACCGCTGGCGCCAGCAGCCCTCGGTTGCCCACTGGAACCTCTCTCGCCTCGGAAGTGCGCTGATTCCGCTCGTGGGAAACGTGGCGCGGCTCGATGCCGTGCTCGACGAGTACCCGGCCTGGTACGCCGCTGCGTGGCGGGCGCGCCTCGGGGACAAGCTGGGCTTCGATCTCGGGGACCATGACGATGCGTTGGTCGCCGAGCTGCTCTCGCTGCTCGCCGCTGCCGAAACGGACTGGACGATTTTCTTTCGGCGGTTGGCGGATGTTTCCCGCGATGGCGACCGCTTCACTCCCCTGCTCGATGCCTTCTACGCTCCGCCCGAGGCCTCTTTGCGCCAGCGGTGGAGCGGTTGGCTCGCCGCGTACGCCGTTCGCTGTGGCGGCTCGGATCCGGCGGCGCGACGCACGCGGATGAACGGCGCAAACCCATGGATTCTGCCGAAGAACTGGGTGGTTCAGGAGGTGATCGAGCAGGCCGAGGCGGGCGATGCCTCGGGGGTGGATGCGCTGCTTGAGGTGCTCCGGCGGCCGTACGTCGAGCAGCCCGCGTTCGCTCGCCTCGCAGGTCGTCGCCCCGAGTGGGCCAGGTCGAAGCCGGGTTGTTCCGCCCTTTCGTGCAGCTCCTGAACGAGGAAGGACGTTTCCCCGGGACCTTGTTAGCTCCGGGGACATGAACGTCGCCCCCGGAAACGTGGTGTCCTTCGAGTACACCCTCTACGCTCCTGATGGATCGATCATCGACGCGTCGCAGGAAACGCCGCTGACCTACCTCCACGGTGCCGGGCACATCGTTCCCGGCCTGGAAAGCCAACTGCTTGGCAAGGTGGTCGGCGACGAACTGGAAGCGATCGTGCCTGCCGAAGATGGGTACGGGGTAGCGACGGGCCATGGGTTTCACGTTGATCTCAGCGAACTTCCTCCCGGCCTGGTCCCCCAGATCGGCATGTCGCTGGGCGCGACCGGCCCCGATGGAAAAAACGTGATGCTCTACGTCGTGGAGCTCGACGAGGCGGGGGTGACCTTGACCCCCGACCACCCCTTGTCGGGGATGACTCTTCGTTTTGCGGTGGCGATCCGGTCTATCCGCGCCGCCACCCCCGACGAACTGGCGCACGGCCACTCCCACGGGCATGATGGCCACGACCACTCGCACGGGCGCTGACGAGTAGGGCGGGCCGGGTTACTCGCGCCGCCCGCTCGCCCGTGTACCCTTCAACCCGTCGGAGCCCGGCATGACCGAATCCTGGAGCGCTGCCATCGCGTTTTCAGCGGTGGCCGTGGCTGTCGCCTGGGGAACGCTGCTCATCGCGCGAGTGATGAGCGTGAAGGCGAAGAATCCGCCTCCCACCCGCGAGTTGACCTACGAGTGCGGCGAGGAACCCGATGGCGATGCATGGGTGCGTTTCCACCCGCGCTACTACCTGGTGGCGCTGGTCTTTGTGATCTTCGATGTGGAGACTGCCTTCATCCTTCCGTGGGCGCTGAACCTCGGGGGGGGCGCGGGAGAATTCCTGCTGGTAGAAATGGCGATCTTCGTTGGGGTTCTTCTCTTGGGGTGGGCCTACGCGGTCCGCAAAGGGGCGCTCACATGGCAGTAGACGAAAGCGGGCAGGCGTTCACCCACCCAATCTACAACCTGATGGAGCAGATGCCGGGGATCTCGCTCGGCCTCACCACGGCCGACAAGTTGCTCACCTGGGGTGCGTCCAACTCTTTGTTCGTGTTTCCGATGGCCACGAGCTGCTGCGGCATCGAGTTCATGGCCGCCGCCTGCGGTCGCTTTGATCTCGATCAGCTCGGCACCATCGCCCGCGGCTCCCCGCGGCAGTGTGACGTGATGGTGATCGCGGGCACCATCACGGTCAAGATGGCCCCGAGAGTGAAGAAGTTGTGGGACCAGATGCCCGAGCCGAAGTGGGCGATCGCGATGGGCTCCTGCGCGATCTCCGGCGATTTCTATCGTGACATTTACTCGGTCGTGCCGGGGGTTGACACCTTCATGCCGATCGACGTGTACGTTCCTGGCTGCCCGCCGAATCCGGACCAGCTCCTTGCCGGGATCAAGAGGTTGCAGGAGAAGATCAAGAAGCGCCGCGATGGCGAGTGGACTGAGCCGGAGCTGCGCCCCGAGACCTTTGGCTTCAAGTCGCCGAACCTTCCCAGGATGGGGGACCCCCGGCGTCCCGCCTCTCTGGACGAAGAACAGCTTGATGCTGTTCTAAACCTCGATCCGGGCGGTGGGCTCCGCCGGCCCGACCCCAAGGCGGCGCCATGACCGTGCCCGAGGACATCACCGAGCTCCTGCGGGCGCGCTTCGACCTGGAAGCGGCCGACCCGATCCTGGTGGGGCGCGAACGGATCGTGGAACTGGCGTCCGCGCTCAAAGAAGCCGGGTTCACCTACCTGGCGTGCGTGGCTGCCCTGCACTTTCCGGCTTCGGAAACCGAGCCCGACCGCACGGCGGTCGAATACCGGCTTCGGCGCCTCCCCAAAGATGAGGTTGGCTTTCGTACGTTCGTGCCCACGGGGGAAACCACCCCGACGCTCGTGCCTGTCTTTGCAGGCTGCGATTGGCAGGAACGCGAGCAATACGATCTCGTCGGCACCGTGTTCGCCGGGCATCCCGACCTGCGCCGCATCATGCTCCCTGAGGATTGGGAAGGTCACCCGCTCCGCCGGGACTACGACATCGCCACGCGGCATCACCCATGGCGATGATCCCCGAGTTACATCCTGCGGTAGTCGCCGCCGGCCCCACCGTGGTTCGCCCCCTTGCGGACCCTCACATGGATCCGGAGACCTACGATCCCGAAGGGGATCTGATGATCCTCAACCTGGGGCCGCAGCACCCTTCCACCCACGGCGTTTTCCGCGTGAAGCTGTGGCTGGATGGGGAGGTTTGCATCAAGGCGGTGCCCTACCCGGGCTACCTTCACCGCGGGGTTGAAAAGCTCTGCGAGAAGCTCTCGTATGTGATGCTGCCTCCGATTGTGGACAAGAACGACTATGTAAGTCCGTTCATCAACGAGCTGGCGCTGAACCTGGGGTTCGAGGCTCTAAACGACGTTCAGCCCCCGCGGCGCAGCAACTACCTGCGCACGCTTGGCTCCGAGATGCAGCGGGTCGGTAGCCACCTCCTGTGGCTGGGGACCTTCGGTTTGGACATGGGGGGGGCACTTGGCGGCGGCGCCAGTGTATTCATGCACTGCTTCCGCGACCGGGAGCTCGTGCTCGACTGTTTCGAGGCGTGGACCGGCAGCCGCTTCCACTACAACACGCTGACCGTAGGCGGAAATCGACATGATGTTCCTGCTGGGTTCGCCGAACTTGTTCGCAAGACCTACACGACCATCCGTCAGCGCACCCACGAATACGACGCGATGCTCCTCGACAACGCGATCTTCCGCGCGAGGACAGTCGGTGTCGGCACCGTCGATGCGAATCTGGCCATGGAACTCGGGGTGAGCGGCCCCATCCTTCGCGCCAGCGGCATCGATTTCGATCTGCGCCGTGACCGGCCTTATGCGGCGTACGACGAAGTGACTCTCAACGTGCCGGTTCGCACGGCAGGGGACTGCTTCGCCCGCTACGAGGTTCGCATGGCCGAGCTCCGCGAGAGCATCCGCTTGGTGCTGGATTTGATCGATGGCATTCCCGAGGGGCCGATTTGCGCGCTCAAGCCGGTGAAGTTGCCGGGTGCCTACAAGGGAAAGGCCGGCACGGCCTATGCCGCCGTGGAAGGCCCCCGCGGCGAGCTTGGCACCTGGGTGGTCGGCGATGGGAGCGACAAGCCCTACCGATGCAAGCTGCGTTCGCCTTCCTTCCACGCCATGTCGCTGATTCCCTACCTTGCTCCTGGTAGCAACATCTCGGACATCGTGGTGACCCTCGGTTCGCTCGACCCGATCATCGGCTGCGTGGACCGATGATGGAAAACCCGTGGATCTTCGGTGCCGTGGCTGGCTTTGTCGTGGTCAACGTGATGATGGTCGTTGCCGCGTGGTCGATCTGGTTTGAACGCAAGTTTGCCGGGGCGATGCAGAACCGGCCCGGACCCACGCAAGTCGGTTGGGCAGGCCTGCTCCAGCCGGTGGCCGATCTACTGAAGCTCATCCAGAAGGAAGACATCGTTCCGACCAACGCGGACCGGGTGCTGTTCAACCTTGCCCCTCCGATGGGCATGATCTTCGTGCTGGCCGGTCTTGCCGTTTTCCCATGGGCCCCCGGTTGGGTACCCGCGGACCTCGACATCGGCATCCTCTTCATCCTCTCCATCTCTTCGCTCATCACCATCCCCGTCTGGATGGCCGGTTGGGCCAGCAACAACAAGTACGCGCTCCTCGGCGGCATGAGGGCCGCGGCGCAAGCTGTGTCCTTCGAAGTGCCCCTGCTCCTCTCGGCGTTGGTCCCGATCATCCTGAGCGGCAGCCTGCGTGTGGGCGACATCGTTACGGCCCAGGCGGATGGCCGTTGGTTCGCCTTCTGGCCGCCGGGACCGGGTAGCGTGGCGTTCGTGCTCTTCATGCTCGCCTCTCTCGCCGAGGCCAACCGCATTCCCTTCGACATTCCCGAGGCAGAGAGCGAACTCGTGGCCGGGATCACCACGGAATATGTGGGGATGAAGTTCGGCTTGATCTACCTTGCGGAGTACCTCCACACCGCGGTGACCAGCCTGCTGGGCGCGGCCCTCTTCCTCGGGGGTTGGTACGGTCCCGGTCCGGATGGCATCCACTGGCTCGTTCTGAAGGCCCTGGCGTTATTCGCGGGTATCTTCTGGATTCGCTGGAGCCTGCTTCGCTACCGCGCTGACCAGTTCATGGCGATCTGCTGGCGGGTTTTCGTGCCTCTCTCTCTGGCCTGCGTGGCAACTGCCGCGGTGTGGCGGGTGTACGCATGATCGGCCTGCTTCAAGCCTTCTCCGCCCTGTGGATCACGGCGCTCAACATCTTCCGTCCGAAGAACACCGAGCCGCTTCCCTGGCATGGCGACCGGGTGAGGCCGGAACGCTACCGCACGTCGTTCGCCCTGCTCCACAACAGCGACGGGGATGAAGCCTGCATCGGCTGCAAGATGTGCGAGAAGATCTGCCCCTCGCAGATCATCACGGTCATCCCGGGTGGGCGGGCGCCTTCGCCCAATACGGGCAAGCCCAGGGGGACCGCCAAGGACTTCACGCTTGATGTGAACGCCTGCATTCATTGTGAGCTCTGCGTGCAGGTGTGCCCGGAAGATGCGATCGTGATGCTGAAGGTGCCGGAAGTGCCGGGATACAGCCGGGAAGAGCTGTTCCTCAGCATGGAAAAGCTCTACTTGAACGAAAAGGTTTCACCGTCGTGGGGCACTGGCACGCTGCTCATCGGCATGCAGGCGGCCGGGCAGCCGAAACCGGTGGTCGCGGTGAAGCCGGCTGCCACCGAGGGCGAGGCACCATGATGGATTGGATCATCTTTGGGGTGCTTGCGGTGGCGGCGCTGGGGGGTGCTCTGCGGGTCGTGACCGCGGAAGACCTCGTTCATGTGGTGCTGTACCTCGCGGTCACCCTGGTCGCGACCGCGGGACTGTATGCCCAGATGGATGCCGGTTTTCTCGCGGCGATTCAGGTGCTGCTCTACACGGGCGGCGTGATCACTCTGATGTTGTTCGCGGTGCTGCTGGCCCGTCGCAATGGCGGGGCGATCCCTGCACAGGGGCACGAGCATCCGGTGCGTGCGCTGATCGTGGCGGTCGTCATCGCCGCGCTGAGCGGGGTCACAATCCTGGGCGGAGGAGCCCCGAAAGGCACTCCCACATCCATCTCGCCCGCCGAGCTGGGGCGGGTGCTTCTCGACCCGTTGGCGTTGCCATTCGAGGCGCTTTCGGTGCTGTTGTTGGCCGCAATGATCGGCGCGATCGTGCTCGCGCGAAGGAAGGACGCATGACCGGCCCCGGACTGGATGCCTACCTGTTTCTGGCTGCGGCGATGTTCGCCATCGGCGTGTACGGCGTGATCAGCCGTCGCAACCTCTTGGCCATCATCGTTTCGATTGAACTGATGGCGAACGCTGCCAACATCAACCTGGTGGCCTTCTCCCGCTTCGGAGACCACCCCTGGGGCCAGGGGTTGGCGCTCTTCGCGCTCGCGCTCACCGTGGCCGAAGTGGTCGTGGGGCTCGCGTTGGTCGTCCTCGTTTCTCGCACCCACGGCACGCTGTTGAGCGGCTCCCTCAGCCATCTAAAGGAATGACGATGCCGCTCGCCGCGCTCGCGCTCCTCGTGCCCTTTGCTTCGTTCGCAATTTTGGCGCTCGTGTGGCCCTTTCGTCACACCGGCAGGCCTGCGGCCTGGCTGTCTACGCTTTCGTCGTTGGCCAGCTTTGTCATCGCCCTGTTCGTGCTTCGCGATGTGGCACCGCTGGGTTCGCCGGCCGAGGAATGGACCCTCCCTTGGCTGATCCACGGTGGCAAAGTGATCGCCGAGGTCGGCATTCATGTCGATGCCATCTCTGCCACGATGCTGGTGGTCGTCACGTGCGTGGCCGCCTGCGTTCAGGTGTACTCGCTCGGCTACATGGCGAACGAGCCGAAGCCGGCGTTGGGACGCTACTACACCTGGCATTCCCTGTTCATCGTGGCGATGGGAGGCATGGTGCTGGCCCCGAACCTGCTCCAGTTCCTGGCCGGGTGGGAGCTCGTCGGGCTCTGCTCGTACCTGCTCATTGGCTACTACTGGACCAAGCCTTCGGCGGGAAAGGCGGCGGTGAAGGCCGTGTGGGTCACCCGATTGGCCGACATCGGATTGATGTCCGGGATCGTGCTTCTCTATGTGCAGACCGGCGGTTTTTCCTGGGACGCGGAAGGGGTGAGTCCGTGGGTCCCCGCGCTCCTGTTCATGGGCGTGATGGGAAAGAGCGCCCAGGTGCCCCTGCATGTGTGGTTGCCGGATGCGATGGAAGGCCCGACGCCCGTGTCTGCGCTTTTGCACGCGGCGACCATGGTGGCGGCTGGCGTATTCCTGGTCGTGCGTTGCTGGCCGCTGTTCGAGGGCGCCGAGGCGCTGCTCACGGCCATGTCCTGGATCGGGGCGGTTACGGCCTTGGCGGCGGCGATCACCGCCACGGTGCAGACCGACATCAAGAAGGTCCTGGCCTACAGCACATGCAGCCAGCTCGGGTACATGGTCGCGGGACTGGGCTCGGGGGAGATGCTTGGCGGTTACTTCCACCTCACGACGCATGCCTTCTTCAAGGCCCTGTTGTTCCTGGGCGCGGGCTCGGTGATCCACGCCGTTCACAGCAACGAGCTGGGGGAAATGGGGGGGCTGGCCAAGAAGATCCGGGGCACGACGGTGCTCTTCGGCATCGGTACGTTCGCGCTCGCGGGGCTGCCGGGGCTCTCCGGGTTCTTCTCCAAGGACCTGCTTTTGGAACAGGTGGCTCACGCGGGCCAGTGGGGGCCGCTTGCGATCCTCCTCGTGGTCGCCGCCCTTACGCCGTTCTACATGATGCGGGTGTTCTGCATGGCGTTTCTTGGCGAACCAGGACCGAAATCTTCGCACGCCCATGAGTCCCCTGCGATCATGCTGGCACCGATGGCCCTGCTTGCCGTGCCGGCCCTGGCGCTCGGCTTTGGTGGTGGCGCCTTCGCGACCGTTCTCGGCCTCGAGTACCACTTCGCGTTTACCACCGTGGGCGCGGTCGCCACCTTCGCCGGGCTTTCCGGCCTGGTGCTTGGCTATGCCAAGTTCGGACTCGGTCGGCTTCCCGCCCTTGAATTTCCGGGCGTCGCCAACTGGGTGCGCAGCGGCCCGGTCGATAGTGCCTGGCGGCTCGGGTGGGAACGCGCCTTCCTCCCGGTGGCGGCCGTGGTCGGCTGGACCGACCGCTATGTGGTCGATGCCGTCGTGAACCTCTCCGGCTGGGTCACCTTGGCTGCTGGAGACCGGCTGCGCCGTCTACAAACCGGTTCCGCACACGACTATCTTTACGCCGCTGCGCTCGGAGCCGTGCTGATCGCAGGGGCCGGCGTGGTGGGAGGGCAGCTCTGATGGGCCAACTTCCATGGCTTTCGATCATCGTGCTGTCGCCGATGGTGGCGGCCGTTTTGCTGCTCCTCGTGCCGGGCGCCAGCCGGGGCACAGTCCGCGTGCTGGCTGTCCTGAGCACCGTGGTGTCGTTCATCGGCACCGTGCAGGTCGCCATGACCTACAACAACGCGATTGGAGGCGTGCAACTTCGCGAGTCGATGCCACTCCTCCCTTCGCTTGGGATCGCGTGGAACCTCGGGGTGGATGGCTGGGGCGTGTCGCTGCTCCTCCTCACTTCGCTCATCATCTTTGCCGGGGTCTTTGCCACTTGGACCCTTGAGGATCGCGACAAGGACTTCTACGTTCTGCTGCTGGTGCTCGTGGCCGGCGTGTTCGGCGTCTTCGTCAGCCTGGACCTGTTCCTGTTCTTCCTGTTCTACGAGATCGCGGTGCTGCCGATGTACCTGTTGATCGCCATTTGGGGCAGCAGCAAGGCCGTGAAATCGGGGGGTCCCTTCGCCTTCATCTGGGAACGCTTCGACATCGGGGGGCGTGAATACGCCGCGATGAAGCTCACCCTCATGCTCCTGCTCGGTTCGGCGTTCATCCTTGCAGGTATGTTCGCGATGGTGGAGAGCTCGGGCATCGGCTCTTTCGACATGGAAGCGCTCGCGAAGGCGGGCGTTCCTCGGGATGTGCAGATGTGGGTCTTCCCCGCGCTGTGGCTCGGGTTTGGCACGTTGGCCGGCGTGTTTCCGTTCCACACGTGGTCGCCGGATGGTCACGCGTCTGCGCCGACCGCCGTCTCGATGCTCCACGCGGGCGTCTTGATGAAGCTCGGGGCCTTCGGCGTGATGCGCGTCGGCATGGTCCTTTGCCCCGAAGCGGCT
>CAMBIK010000012.1 GCA_945867435.1 Klebsiella pneumoniae | reverse complement strand
GGTCAGCGTGTGGTCGCCGCCGACCCGAGGCAGCAAAAGTCGCCCCGACGCGGCGAGCGTGGAAAGCGTCGGCCAGAGGTCCACTTCCTCGGGTAGCGGGGCGAACGCCAGGATCACGCCCGTTGCCACGCGCGGTGCGAGCCACGCCTGAATCAGGGCGGATTGACGAGCCCGCGAAGCGGCGGTCATCCCGCGGAGGATCGCCCGCAGGTCGGTGCGGAGCCTTCGCTTCTGGATGGCAACGGCGTCAGGCATCCCCCCTCCCTATCGCTCCGAGTTCGTTACCCATGGCGCATCCCGCGCCTCCCGCATGCATGAATCGCCCACACTCCCTCGGTAACTGCGGCGAGGAGGAGAGGGCGGTAAGCCCTTTCCCCCTTTGCATCATACATGCAGCCGTGCAGCGACTCACCTTCCAGCGGGTGCTCGGAGCCGGTGCGATCGGCACGGTCTACCTCGCGCGGCCGTGGCAAGCCGAACAGGGCCGCCACACCGGCCTGGGTGGTCGTGGTGCAACGGCTGATGGTCGGCGGATTCTTGGGCGTCGCGGTCGTCGTCGCGGTAGGCTTGCACCTGATGACGCACCGCGGTGAATCTTGAGGCTCCTGCGAGTCGTGTCCGTTCTCGGTCTGGTGACCATACTGGGCGTTGCCTTTGCCGTTGTGGCGCCCCCCGCTCCGCCGGTGCAGCCGCAACCCGCCGCGCCTTCCGGGGGGCTGGTCGCGCCCAAACCGACCTTCCGCACGGAGTCCCGGGATGTGCGCGAGGGGGAGCTTGCCGGAGAGGTGCTGCGGGAAATGGGTGCCCCCGCAAGCGAGTTGCTGGCGGCCGCAGGCCGTTCTCTCGACCGCGTTTCCGTCGGCGACACCTTTCACCTCGACTATCGGGGGGACGAACCTCGCCCCTTTCGACTGCGTTTCTCTCACGACCCGGCGGTCACGTTTGAGCTGGTGTGGGATGGAAAGACCTACATGGGCCGCAAGATTCCCGTGGCCTACGCGGTAGACCAGCGGGCGGCGGCCGTCACCGTGACCTCTTCGCTCTGGGCGGCCGCTACGGCCGTGGGATTCAGCCCCGCGCAGATCGTGGGGCTCGCGACCATCTTTGAGTACGACGTGGATTTCAACACGGAGTTAGAGCCCGGAGCACGGTTCCGGTTCGTGCTTGAACGCCTGACCGCGGATAACGGAAGGCAACGAGTCGGAGATATCCGTGCGGCCATCCTTGATAATGGCAAAAAGCAGTTCGTAGCTATCCGCCACCAGAGCGCCGACGGAACCACGGGCTGGTACGCCAAGGATGGCTCGGCTCGGCGCAAGGCCTTCTTGCGATCACCCCTGGAGTTCTCCAGGGTTACCTCTGGCTTTACCACGGGTCGCTACCACCCGGTGCTCCACAAGATGCGGGCCCACAAGGGTGTGGATCTGGCAGCGCCATCCGGCACGCCGGTCCGATCGGTGGCGGATGGGGTCATCACCAGCGCCGGGTGGGCGGGGGGCCACGGCAAGCACATCGAAATCCGTCATGAAGGCGGCTACGCTACCGGGTACTCTCATCTCAGCGCCATCGGCGTAAAAGTGGGGCAGAATGTGCGACAGGGGTCCACGATCGGCCGCGTCGGCAGCACGGGCATGTCCACCGGGCCCCATCTGCACTACGAGTTCAAGGTGAATGGCGTACACAAAGACCCCATGAAGAGCATCGTTCCCGTGACCCAACCCCTGCCCATCGCCGAGAAAGCTGCGTTCCTTGCCGCGCGCGATGCCCTCCTGCCTCAACTGGAGGGGGCTACCGAGCTTGATGTCCCCGTCCCAAGCACCCCTTTGATGAGCGATGGTGGCGAAGGCACCCAAGACTCCCCAAAAATGTAAGGAGATCTTCGCCTGAGCCCTCAATCTAATTCAACCTTGACCGACAGCCGCCAATCGGCGAATCAGAAGTAAGAATCTCACATTTTCCGCTAAAGGGTCCCCCTCCAGGATCGAATGAGCAATCGACAATCAGTCACTCAACTCCGCCCTTAGGGAGGCTCACGATGCAAGCCACTGCCCGCCCGCTCGATGCAAGGACGTCCCTCGACGTCTCGATAGACTCCGACATCCCGACCCGGGAACGCCGGCTGAACTCCGCCGTTCGCCGCGACCTCCTGGAACGCCATGTCGGCATGGTCCGCCGCGTGGCCAGCCGCATGGCCAGCCGCTACCCGAGCTGCGTGGATGTCGACGACCTCGCCAACATGGGCATGTTGGGCCTCATCGATGCGGTAGACCGCTTCGAAGCCGACCGGTCGATCAGCTTCACCGCCTACGCCCGCATCCGCGTGAAAGGCGCGATTGTCGACGAAATGCGCCGTACCGACTGGGTCCCCCGCTCCGTTCGCGACCGCGGCGACCGCATCCGCATTGCCAAGGAATCGCTGGCCAAGGACTTGAAGCGCACGCCGACCGAGGGCGAAGTTGCGAAGTACCTTGGGGTCTCCCCGGAGCGGCTGCGCGAGCTCGCGGAGATCAGCGTCATCCACAACGTGATGAGCATGGAAGAAGGCATCGGCGACGACCACACCATCAGCGATGTCATCGCTGGCCAAGTGAGCACGCCCGACGCCGAGGTCGAAGCTTCCGACTTCCGTCTCGCCATTCGCGATGCGGTGGGCTCGCTTCCTGAACGGGACAGGATGATCGTGGAACTCTACTACTTCCGCGAGCTTGGCTTCAAGGAGATCGGGCAGGTGCTCGGCGTGACTGAAAGCCGGGTGAGCCAGCTCCACACCCGCGTCATGGAGCGCCTTCGCCCCAAGCTTGCCGAGATGGCCAACGAATCCGAATAGGGCCGAAGGTCAGATCAGGCCGTGCTTCTTGCGCACTTCGCGCAGGGCTCGGTTGAGAGCATCCTGCCTTTCGACCGAGCCTTCCTTCACGTTCTTGATCCGCTCCTCGGCCTCGGCCCGGAGCGCCCCCTCATCCACGTCGAAGCCCTTGAGGATGACGAGCATCTTCTTGTAGAGCACCCCGTCGTCGGTGTACACCTCGCCCACGAACCTCGAAATCATGAAGTTCTCGAGGAACTGCCGCGCGAGGTGGCTATCCACTTCCAGGCCAGAGGGGTGTCCCCAGCTCTCGGCGATCTCCGCCTTGACCTTGTTGAAGTGGTCGTAAGCGATGTTCTTCCGTTCCATCATTTCGCGCGCGGCTTCGCGCAGATCGTTGTCCCGGGTCAGGTAGGATTCCATGATCGCCACGAGGTCGCTGGCGGCCTCCCCACGATCGCCGAGTTCAACCTCGATGTCTCCATCGTGGCACAGGCGTTCGATGACGGCGTGGGCAATCTGAGGAATTCGGGCGCGGTAAAGCTTCATGGTCGCACCTAGGGGCGGCCGTATACCCCAACAACCACGCGCCGGCTACGGAACTCAGGTCAGGATTCGCCACGCTGCAGCCAGACGCAGGTGGTCGAGAGGCATCAGCGTGACGCCGCGAGGAAGATCTCCGTTCTGGTCGGTGCGAGGAATGAACCCTTCGGCAACCTTGGCCTCCAGAAAGGCAACGTAGGCGCGGTCGAGATCACCCGCGGTATCGAAGGCGTGAAGGTCGATGATCCTCGTGCCGTGGGGGCGGCCGAACGCCACGCGGCCGAGTTCCACATAGCTGGCGTAGCCGGGCAGGAGAACCTGAAAGTCAACGTCGGGCAGCAGCGGCTTCCTCGAAGGGGCGGGCGGTAGGGAGCCCAAAGACGGCGAGCTGACCGCGGGCAGTACAAATCCATCCGCAGCGCCTCCAATCCTTCGCTGCTCTCGGTCGGACGGCAGTTCGACATCCGGGGCGGGGGCGACCGGGTCCACCGCGAAAGGGTCGCCTGCGACGGGGTTGCTGGAAAAGGGATCACCCGGAGGGGCGGAGCCGGTGCGCGAGGCGGCCACGGCGCCTTCCCGCGCGAACGGGTCGCCGGCAAAGGGGTCGCCTTGCTCTGGGCGGGTGGCCACCACGGTGGGCGGGGTGGCAAGGATGGGGGCATCCGGAGGAGCCGCCTGATTCGCGCAAAGCGCCTGCCAGTCGGGCATGCTCAGGCGCGCGGCCTCGTAGGCGCCCTCGACGCCATGCAGCGAGGTGACGAGGATGACGCCATCCTCATTCTCCCAAGCTTCGACAATGGTAAACCCAGGAGGGCGGCCCTGGGGGCTGCGACGGACATTGGCCTCTCGAAGTTCTTCCAGGGTGGAGCCATCGAGCGAGACCCCGCTTCCCACCAAGCTCCCATCCACCAGCGCCAGACGGGAGGTTTCGGGGAGCCCTGGAGGCCGCTGCCCGAGCGGAGCGTGGGCCAACAGTCGTGCCGCATCCTGAATGACAGGGCCGGCCATTCGCACGGTGGCGCCATCCGTTCCGCCCGCGATCGTGCCCGTAGCCAACGCGCAGGCCGGGGCAGGAAGGCCGGAGGAAGGGCGGTCGCGCAGCGACGTTGCGAACCGCAGTGCCTGTACCGCATCCGCAAAGGCGAACCACGCGATGACCCCGTCGTCGAAGCTGACCGACCCGGGGCCGAGCGCCGTGCGCCAGCGGGCCACGGCGTCGGTGACCTCTCGGGGGAGCGCGATCGGCTCGGCCATCACCGCCCGCAGCGTGCCGGTCGCCACAGCGACCACGGTTCCATGGGCCAGATGGCCGCGTGGCACGGTAAGACGGCCTTGAATGGTCGCTTCCACCGCAGGCCTAAGCGCCGCCAAAACCTCCGCCAGCACCGCAGCAGCCGCCATGGCCCGCAGCGCGCGGCCCACGCCAGCGGCCACCGCGACCCCAACCTCCATCCGAAGGATCTGGACCGCTTGGTCCTCAGTCACGCCAGCGCGCACGAGCGCCGTTGCGTCTAGCCACTTCGAAAGCTGCGGAAGCACCAGCGCGTAGGCATCCGGCTCCGTGGCCAGAGCAGCCCGGGCGGCCTCACCCTCCGCGAGGCAAAACCGCAGCATCAGCGCCTGGTCGTGCGGAGTTGCCCGCCTTCCTCCGATTCTGGTGGTCAGCTCGTTGACCACAAGGTCGAAGGCTGTGAGGCCCGCCTGGAGCGAGCCGGAGATGTCGACCTTGGCCCCCTCCTGGTTCGCATGCAACGCGGCGGCCGTGGGCAAGTGACGCGCACGGTCGGCAGGGGCAAACGCCAGGGGGGATGCAGCGAGCGTGGACAAGAGTGCCGGGACCCGAGTGCCCGCGCGGGCGAGATCGAAACACACCGAAGCCAGCCGGGCCTGCATGGGGGCGATGACGCGGCCGAGGTTCCTCCCCGCCTGCCAGGGCGGAAGATCCACGAGCTTGCCAACATCTTCGCGAAGCAACGGCCCCGGGGAGGCGAGATTCTGTGCACACAACCGGACAAATTCAAGGCCCACCAGGCAGCCAGCGGCGGGGGAAAGCGACAGCCCTTCGGCTACGAGGCGTCGAAGCGCCTGCGTGAGGGGGTCGGATTGCAGCCGCTGAGCCAGTTCGTCGGGCGAGGATGGACGCAGGTCGGCCTGGACATCATCGACCGAAGCCCGCAGCTCCCGTTCTACGAGGCCCGACAACAAGCTCCCACACGCCACCGGGAAGACAATGGCACGATCGTCGGAGCCCAGCGCAACGTCGGGAAGGGCATCTACGAGCGCGGGGACGAGCGCGAGCGCATGCGCGGCCGGGTGGGCGCCAGCGGCCAAGAAGGGGGTACCCCGTGTGAGGCGCGTGATCAGTTCGAGGGTCAACGTGCCTCCCCGTTCCAAGTAGCGCTTCCGAGCGCGGAGGCAGCGTCGAAAAACATAGAATCCTGCGCATCCTCGGCGTCGTCGATCACGCGGCCGTCTGCAAGGCACAGCGGAGCACGGGCGCTATCCGCGCCGTAGGCGGCACAGGGAGCCACGGCGCGGTGGGCGGCATGGCCCCTCCGAGTCAGCGATCCCGTGGAGGCGAGCACGCGGCAGTCGTTTTCCGCCAGGCACATCGGAAGGTTCAGCGACCACGAGGCCCAGCGGGTGCCGTCGGCATCCAGCACCAGTGTCGCTTCGAGGTGGCCGGCGGGCTGGTTCCGAATGTCCGTGTTCAGTGTCACACGCGGCGACCACGCCCAGAGGTTGCCCTCGCGCCGCCAAGGCCCGAGCCCATAGGCCCGCAAACCGAGGGTGGTGAGCGGCCACGAGGTACCGAATCGCTCGTTGGTGCGGATCCACGGGGAAAGGAGCGGCCACAGGGCCACAAGTGCCCCTCGCGTTTCGGGCGCGAGGTGCGAAGCCCCGCGAATGGCGAGGATCGCCCCGTCGGGGAAGCTCCGCACCTCGACGCACACGCTTTCCGCTTCCAAACACACCAGCCAGCCGCTGGTGCTGTCGCGAAAAGTACGCACATATTGCCGGGTAAGCTCCTGGGTCGACTCCTTGCCCGCGGGACCGAGGGACAGGTCGTATCGGAGGGATTCCAGTTCGTCTCCGCGGCTGAGCGAGGTGCGGGGAAGGCACCCGAGCAGGACCGCTGCAGCGAGCCCGATCATGTGTCCCGAAGCAACCTCAGGCGGTCTTCGTTCACCAGGATCACCCGCTTGCCCTCGGTCTGGATGAGCTCTGCCTTGCGCAGATCGAGGATTGCAAAGCTCACCGTTTCGCGGGTGGCGCCGATCAGGCTGGCAATTTCCTTATGGGTGAGCTTCAGGTTCACGATGCGCCCGCGGCTGTCGCGCACGCCCAGGGTTTCAGCGAGATCGAGAAACAACCCGGCCAGCCGGGCGTGGGCGCTCTTGAACAACAGGCTTTCGACCCGATTCTCCAGCTTCTGGCGACGTTCGCCCACGAGCCGCACCATGCGCATCGCCAGCGTCGGCTGCCGCATCATCACGCGGACGAAGTCGGACTTGGGGAGGGCCAGCACCTGCGAGTCTTCGTAGGCTTCACAGGTGGAATCATGGGGTTGTTCGTTCACGATCCCCAGTTCGCCCACCAGCGCATCGCGGGTGTAGAAGCCCAGAGTGAGCTCGCGACCCTCGTCGCTGGTCCGGCTGATCTTCACGATCCCGGCGCGCAGAATGTAGACGGTGTTGGCCGGCTGCCCGGGGGTCCAGATCTGGGTGCGCCGGCGCAGGTCGAGCGACTCGCCAACCTGATCGAGCAGCTCGAGCTCCCTTTCGGGGAGGTCAGCGAGCATCGGCGTTTGCCGAATGAACCAGGCCTTGGTTTTGGGGATCACGGGTGCCTCGTGCGCGCCGACATGGCGCGTCGTACATGTATCCTGGCGAATGGAGCGAGGAGATGGCGCAGGGAGCAAGCGATGGCCGGGTGCGCGACGCTGTGGTGTTGGCCGCGGGGGCCTCCTCGCGCATGGGCCGGTCGAAGTCGCTGCTGGACGTAAACGGTATTTCCTTGATTCGGTTGCATATCGAAGCCTTTCAGGCCGCTGGCCTTCGCCCACATGTGGTTTTGGGTGCGGACGCCGATTCCCTATCCGCAGCCCTTCCCGAGGGCGTGTCGCGGTTTGTGAATCCGCACTGGGCGGTATCCGGCTCGTCGGATTCGGCATGGATCGCGCTGGCCACGCTGGGCCCCGCGATTGTCACTCCGGTAGACGTTCCGCCCGCTTCGGTGGCCGACATCCTTCGCCTGGTGGATGCGCCGGGCTCGGCCGTGTTGTGCTTCGGCGGTCTCGACGGCCACCCCGTGCGTCTGGACCCGCCCCACACCCATGAGCGCCTGGATGTGCGGCTTCGGAACGCGCTGCGAATCGAGGTGAATGATCCCGACCGACTTCTCGATCTCAACACGCCAGAAGCCTGGAACGCGTGGATCACCGCAAGATGAGTAGGCCGGCCAGAGGGCTGGGTGCGCTAAGGGTCGCCGCATGATCGAACGCTTCGGGAGCCTCGCCCCCATCGTGCACCTTGAGGCCTGGGTGCACCCTTCCGCGCACTTGCTGGGCGATGTGAAGGTGGCGGCGCGAGCCAGCGTGTGGCCCACGGTGGTGCTCCGCGGGGACCAGGGCGCGGTGGTGATCGGGGAAGACACCAACGTTCAGGACGGCACGATCGCGCACGGCACCGGCGGCGTTTCAGTCGTGACGATCGGCGCCAGGTGTACGGTGGGTCACCGGGCCCTCCTTCACGGCTGCGTGGTGGAAAGCGACGTCCTTGTCGGGATGGGCAGCATCCTTCTCGACAACTGCCACATCGAATCCTGGTGCGTGATCGGGGCCGGCGCGCTGGTGCGAAGCGGCATGCGCGTGCCCACCGGGAGCCTAGTGCTCGGGGCTCCCGGGCGGATCGTGCGAACCCTCACCGAGGTCGACCGCCAGCGAATTCGCCACGGGTGCGCTGAATACCTGCGGTTGGCCGCCACGTACAGGAACCAGGGGCTGGGCCGCTAGCGATCGCCCTCGAAGGTCTTCACGACCCCCGCTTTCTTCCGCCGGAACGCAGCTTCCCTCACGCCCTGGGCCGAGGTGACCTTGCGCGTGCGTGCGTTGCGCAAGGGTTCGCCGGTGTCCAACTTGCCGCCGGAGGCGAAGCGCTCCACGTCGGCCAGAAGGTGACGGTCCCTGTCGGTCACAAGGTTGAAAACCCGGCCAGCACGCCCGACCCGCCCCACGCGGCCAATGCGATGGATGTAGTCGCTTGCGCGTTCCGGAAGCTCATAATTGAGCACGAACACCAAGTCTTTCATGTCGAGGCCCCGGCCGGCCAGCTCGGTCGTGACCAGCACGCGACCCGCACCCGCCAGGAAGCCCTTGATCGCCTGCTGCCGTTCCCTCGGAAGCAGTCCGCCGTGCACCACGACCACGTTGTGACCGCGTTCTTTCAGCTCGGCAGCCGCCTGATCCGCCGTTTCCCTGCGATTTGCAAACACGATGCCGCGGGCGTCGGGGCCGAGGGAGACGAGCACGTCGCTCGCCGCATCGCCGCGGCTTGCATGTCGGCAGGGAATGTTCTTCACGGTGACCGTATCCGGTGCCGTGTGGGCATCCTTCGACATCAGCAACGCCGGCTTCTCGGGGCGGGCCAACAGCCACTGTCGGATCGGCTCAGGAAGCGTGGCCGACATCCACCACGGCGAGGCGCTCGCAGCGGCGGCGAGCACCGCCTCGACGGGGGGGCGCTGGCCGGGAGCGAGGAGCGTATCCGCCTCGTCTACCACAACGATCCGCACATCCGACAGGTCCACCTTGCCTTCTTCCACGAGGCGGGCCAGCCGAGGCGGGTTGGCGACCAGCACGTCGCAGACCTGCCGGAGGGTGAGGTTGGTGTCATGCCCCGACTCTCCACCGCTGACAGACCGCACGCGAAGGCGGGCGGCGTGCGTGAGCGTCTTGAGCACACGCATCGTCTGGTTCACCAGCTCGCGCGTGGCGGTGAGCACGAGACCACGCGGGCGAGCGACCGCCGTGGGCGGCCCCTCCGCCACTTCGACCTCCCGTAGGCGTTGAACGAGGGGAAGGGCGTAGGCGAGGGTCTTGCCGCTGCCCGTACGGGCGACAGCGATGGCGGCCTTTCCCCCCAGAAAAGCTGGAATGGCGAGGCGTTGCACGGGGGTGGGGGCGTGAATCGCAGCGGCTTCGAGGGCCGCCACCAGCTCGGGCGCGAGGCCTAGCTCTGAGAAGGTGGACATGGCGGCCCCGTAGCCCACTTGGGGACACATGCTATAGGAGGCCACGTACGGGGCGTCGCAGCGAAGCCGGGCCCCCCCCTGGTAGCGCTCCGCCCCGTACACTCCCGGATTTCCATGGTCGCGCTGCTCCTCATCGCCGCTCTCGCGCACGCCAAGGAGCTCGCGGGCGTGACCCTGGCCGATACGGTCATCGTCGGGGGGGAAGCCGTGAAGCTGAACGGGCTCGGCCTGCGAGAACGCTACTTCCTCGACATCTACGTGGGTGCTCTCTACCTTCAGCATCCCACGCACGACGCGGCAACCGCCATCGCCGCCGACGAACCGAAGCGCGTGCTGATGCACTTCACCTACAAATCCATCACCCGCGACCAGATGGTCGCCACCTTCGTCGAGGGATTCGGCGACATGACCGCCGGCCCCCACGCGGCCAGCGTGGCAAAAGTGGGATCGTGGATCCCTGCCGGAGGGGTGAAGGGCGGCGATGAGATTGGGTTCGACTACCTGCCCGGCGTCGGGACCAGCATGACCTTCAACGGACGCGTGCTCGGCACCATCCCAGGCGTCGAGTTCATGAAGTTGATCTTCGGCGTCTACCTCGGCCCCAAGCCGCCCACCGAAGCGCTAAAGGCAGGCCTTCTCAGCGGCTAACGGGCGCGGACAGCGGATTCTTGAGATACGCTTCACTCACCCCCCGGCACCCCATGCGATTGCTATTGCTCCTCGGACTCCTCGGTTGCCCTGACTCCGATGACAGCGGAACCGACGACAGCGGAGACGTGAAGTCCGGCTGCCAGACCCTCGTCGTTGAACCCACGTTGCTGAGGTGGGAGGCTGTGGTCCCCGGTGAACCGGTCAGCGCCCCGTTCGTCGTGACCAACGGCTGCAGGTCCGCCAACGATGCCCTGATCTTCATCGCCTCGGTCAGCGACCCGGCCTTCGTGGTGGACCGCACAAACGAGATCGCGCTCGAAGCCGGCGAGGCGGCCACGCTCACCGTCACGTTCCTCGCCCCCGACAACGAATCGCGCTTCGGCACCATCCTGCTGGCCAGCAACGACTGGGCGAACGTTGAACAATTTGTCAGCCTGGAAGGCATCGTCGCGACCGACGCCGATGGCGATGGCTTCCCCAACCTCGGCGCAGGCGGCGACGACTGCGACGACACCAACGCCGAGGTGCATCCCGGCGCGAACGAGGTCTGGTACGACGGCACGGACCAGGACTGCGATGGCGCCAACGACTACGACCAGGACGCCGATGGCTGGCCCGCCGCGGCCTACGGCGGCAACGACTGCGACGACACCGACGACGCAGCCCATCCCGGCGCTTCCGAAGCCCACAACGACCGCGACGACGACTGCGATGGCTGGGTAGACGAGACCTTTGTGCTGGCGGGCGAGGTGCTCATCACCGAGGTGATGGCCACCCCGGGGGGCGTGGAAGACGCGCTGGGGGAATGGTTCGAGATCACCAACGCCGGCAGCGGGCGTGTGGACCTGATCGGGTGGGAGATCACCAACTCCCTGGGGATCTCGTTCGTGGTGGATCGGCACGTCGAGGTGATCGGGGGGGGGCGAGTGGTCCTGGGCGGCAACATCGACGCGCTCAGCAACGGCGGCGTGCATGTCGACGCGGAATTCGACGCCGCCAGCTTCAGCCTCGACGACAGTGATAGCCTGACTTTGACCGTAGATGGCCGACAGATCGCCATCACATCTTGGATCGGCGCCTTGGCCGGGACCGCACGCGCCCTCGATCCCGACCACATCAACGGCAGCGACGCCTCCGATAGCGATTGGTGGTGCGATGCGACGAGCACCATCTCCGCCGCCGACCGCGGCACGCCTGCCGAGCTCAACGACCAGTGTACGACGGTCGACGAGGATGGCGATGGAACATCGGAAGCAGATGGCGACTGCAACGACGCGGATGCCACCGTGAACGCCGATGCGACCGACGTGTGGGATGGCCTCGACAACGACTGCGATGGCGCCCCCGACAACCCCATCGTGACCGACGTGGCCAGCGCCGAAATCACCGGCAGCACCACCGCGACGTACCTCGGCGCGCCGGGAGGCATCGGCACCGGGGATGTGACCGGCGATGGCGTAGACGACCTCGTTCTCGCCTCGGTCTACGCCAGCACCTACGCAGGCGCGGCCTGGGTGATCGACAGCAGCGACGTGGTCGGCGCCAGTGCCGCGGTGTCCTCGATCGACACGGCCACCGTAAACGCCGTGACCTACAGCTATGCGGGGGCGCTCCCCCCCCACTTCGCCGATGGGAACGGCGATGGCACCGCCGACCTCACCGTGGGGGGCTCCCCCTACGTGTACTACGGGGGCTACGCAGCTTGCGGGTACACCGGCGGCGCCTCGCTCTCCGGCACCTTGGACTGCGACGACGCGGCCTACACCCTCGAGGCGGATGACGCGTACGGCTACGGCTCCGCCCGGATGCTGGCTGACCTCGACCTGAACGGGGATGGCGTGGCCGAGCTCGTGCGCGGCAACGGCTGGGGTTCAGACGGCGCTCTCTACTACACAGGCGAAGTCACTGTGTTCGATGTGGATGGCGCCAGCGGCAGTCTGGATAACGACGACGCCCTTGCGGTGCTCCACGGGGAGGCGGGGAGCGCGTACCTCGGCCTGTCGATCGCGGGGGGCGACACCGATGGAGATGGGTACGACGACCTGGTGCTGGGATCCCCTGGCGCAGTCGGCACGGTCACGGGGGGCGGCGTGGCGTACATCGTGTCCGGACTGTCAGCCCGCGGCGAGGACGACGTGGACGACGTGGCCAGCACGACGATCTACGGTTCGGTGACGAACGGTCGGCTGGGACAAGGCGGCATGGTGGTGGCCGACCTCGACGCGTCGGGGGGGCTCGACCTCGCCATCGGCGGATCGGCCACAGATGCCGCCTATATCTTCCTCGACGTGGGCTCCGCTGGTGGCGAGGTGGCCGCCAACGACGCTGACACCACGCTGCTGGGAACCGGCAGCTTTGGCTTCTCCTTGCACGTCGCCGACTTCGACCGCGACGGCGCCCTCGACCTTGCTGTGGGCGCTCCCGCGTTGAACCCCATGTTCACATCGAGCTACGCCTGGTACACGGCAACGGGCTCCGCGGTGGGCTACGTCTCGATCTTCGACCGCTCTGTGCTCACCGCGGGCGGCGACCACGACACGACCGAGGCGTTCCGCGGGCTGACCGGCAGCACCTCCGGCGACCTCTTCGGCGCGGTGCTCGGGGGCGGCGATTTCGACAGCGACGGCGTGACCGATGCCGTGGTGGCGGCACCGCTGGCCAGCACGGGAACGGGCACGGTCTACATGGTCCTGGGGAACTGACCGCGGATGTTTTCCGCTCGATGGCGGCTCGTCGCCGCCCTGCTCACCGTGTGGCTCGTCTGGGGGTCCACCTACTACGCAATTCGCGTGTCGCTGGAAGGCTTTCCGCCCTTTGGCATGGCCAGCGTGCGCCTCTGCATCGCGGGGGGGCTGCTGCTGGCTTGGGCGTGGTGGCGCGGGCATCCATGGCCGGACCGGAAGCCGCTGCTGCTGGTTTCCGGGGCGGGCGTGCTCAACTTTTTGGGGGGCAATGGATCCGTGGTGTGGGCCGAGCAGACGGTCTCGTCGGGATTGGTCGCGATCCTCGTGGGGGTGGTCCCCGTTTACACCGCCGCGATGGCGCCGTTCTTCGGGGCGCCGGTCACGCTTCGCCAGTGGGGCGGCATCGCGCTGGGTGTCGCCGGGGTCGTGGTGCTGAACGCGGGCGGCGAGCTTACGGGCAGTAGCGGGGTCACCCTCGCGCTCACCGTGGGGTCGATCAGTTGGGCGTTGGGATCGATGATCGCCAAGTCCAACCCTCTCACCACCGCTGCCATCACCAGCGGCGTGCAAATGGTGGCGGGCGGATTGGCCCTCGCGATCGCCGCGATCGCCACCGGGGAAGCCGCCCCGGCCGACCCCCCGATGCGCGCCGTCGTAGCGGTGATCTACCTCATCACATTCGGCTCCATGCTGGGGTTCTCCGCCTATAGTTACCTGCTTAAGCACGCGTCGATCGCGGTGGCGACCAGCTACGCCTATGTGAACCCGGTGGTGGCCGTGCTGATCGGCGCAAGTCTGGGCGGGGAGACCCTCGGCCCCAGCGGCTGGGCGGGGCTCGGGGTGATCGTGGCGGCGGTGGGGCTGGTGCTGAAGCGATAGCGACGGGGGCCTACCCCTGTAGACATGGACATCATCCATGGAAATATTGGCGCCATGAAGACGATCTCCGCAGGCAACTTCAAGTAGACCTGCCTTTTCGATGCGAACAATGAGCTGTTCCTTTCCTCCATTTCCACATGGGAGGTGTTGATGCTCGCGCGCAAGGGGCGCATCCACCTCAACCGCGAGCCCCAGGCGTGGGTCCGCGCTGCATTGGCGGCCACGCCGGCCGTGCAGTTGCCCATCACCCACGAGATCGCGGCCCGATCGCACGACCTTGCTGGCTATGACAATCCCGACCCCGCCGACCGACTCATCGTCGCAACCGCATTAGTGCATGGGCTTCGGTTGTTGACGCGTGATGAAAGCATGACCGCGTGGATCCCGAAGGTCACCTTCTGGTAGGCGTGACCTCCGCTGCCCCCCCTCACTCCCCGTAGACTTCGCCCCCCGCCGCCACGAATTCCTTCGACTTCTCCGCCATCGCCGCCGCGTTTTCGGCGCGAAGCTGGTGGGTGATCTCCATGGAGCAGAACTTGGGGCCGCACATCGAACAAAAGTGGGCGGTCTTCGCCCCATCTGCGGGAAGCGTGGCGTCGTGGTACTGCCGGGCGATCTCAGGGTCGAGCGCCAGATTGAACTGGTCCTCCCAGCGGAACTCGAAGCGGGCGCGGCTCAGCGCGTCGTCGCGGTCCTGGGCGCCGACGTGTCCCTTCGCAAGATCCGCGGCGTGCGCTGCGATCTTGTAGGCGATCATCCCCTGCTTCACATCTTCCTTGTCGGGCAGGCCGAGGTGTTCCTTGGGCGTGACGTAGCAGAGCATGGCGGTGCCGAAGCTGCCGATGATCGCGGCCCCGATCGCGCTGGTGATGTGGTCGTAGCCGGGGGCGATGTCGGTGGTGAGGGGGCCGAGCGTGTAGAACGGGGCTTCGTGGCAGTGTTTGAGCTGCTCGTCCATGTTCTCCTTGATCTTGTGGATCGGCACATGGCCGGGCCCTTCGATCATCACCTGACAGTCCCGTTCCCAGGCCACCTTCGTCAGTTCCCCGAGGGTGCGCAGCTCGCCGAACTGGGCCTCGTCGTTGGCATCCGCGATGCAACCGGGGCGCAAACCATCTCCCAGGGAGAAGCTGACGTCGTAGCGGGCGCAGAGCTTGGCGATCTCGTCGAAATGCTCGTAGAGGAAGTTCTCTTTGTGGTGGGACAGGCACCACTTGGCCATGATGCTGCCGCCGCGACTTACGATGCCGGTGACCCGCCTGGCCGTGAGCGGAACGTAGCGAAGAAGCACGCCCGCGTGGATGGTGAAGTAGTCCACCCCCTGCTCGGCCTGCTCGTGCAGGGTTTCCAGAAACACCGAGATGTCCAGGTTTTCTGGACGGCCCTTCACTTTTTCGAGGGCTTGGTAGATCGGAACGGTGCCGATGGGCACGGGGGAGTTGCGGAGGATCGCCTCGCGGGTGGCGTGAATGTCCTTGCCCGTGCTGAGATCCATCACCGTGTCGGCCCCCCACTTCACCGACCAGCTCAACTTCTCGACTTCATCCTCGATCTTGGAGGAGATGGCGGAGTTGCCGATGTTGCTGTTCACCTTGACCAGGAACTGCCGGCCGATGATCATCGGTTCGCTTTCCGGGTGGTTGATGCAGGCCGGAAGGATGGCCCGGCCGCGAGCGATCTCGCTGCGCACCAGCTCGGCCTCCACGCCTTCGCGGATGGCCACAAACTGCATTTCCTTGGTGACAATGCCGCGGCGGGCGTAGTGCAGCTGCGTGTTCACGGGTCCGAGGCCGCGTTCGGCGATCCACGGGGCGCGCAACGGCGGCAGCCCGCGGATGTCCGGGTTGGCCGGCCCCGTGGTGTCGTACAGCTCCAGCCGTTCGCCGTTGGTGAGGCGAACTTCGCGGGCTGGGACACCGAGAATGCCCTTCTCAATGCGGGAGGTGCCCGCGGGAGTCGAATTACCATTGGCCATGACGCCTTCCTCCGCCGGTTTGAACCGGGTCAGGTTCCACGGTGTGATCTCAGGACGAAGGCACGATGCCCGCGGCCACCCGTGGCGTACCTCATACGGCTAACCCGTTACATCCCCACCTGTCCCTCATGAACCCGACCCGTTGCCACGTACGACGCCGTGAGAGCGTGGGTGGATGCCGTCGATCCGAATCTCGTGATCGCCTCAGACGAGGTGGATGGCTCCCTGACCACCGACACCTTGTCCCTTTCCCTTCGCGAGCGGTTGAACCGAGCGAGCGCCATCGCCCGATGGATTGGGGGTTCGTCCGTGCTTCGGCCCGATGACACCGACATCGGCGCGCTGCTTGAGCAGCTGACTTCGGAGAAGTGCCGTGGGCATCCAACTCGTTACATGCCGTCATGCTCCTCGCCTTCCTCGCGCCCCTCGCCTTCGCCCAGGATGTCGTGACCGGCCCATGGGTGAAGGGGGAATACGTCGATCTTGCGGTGGTTGGAAGTGATGTTTTTGCGGTGTGGCTGGAAGGCGGCACGTTGTTTCTCGCCAAGGGCACCGATGCGCCGGAGGTCGTGGCCCGGGATGTGGAGACCGGCGACGGCGGGCAACTGCGGCCGGAGGTGATGGCGTCAGAAGGTTCCTTGGTGGTGCTCTATTCCGACAAGAAGGCCCTGAAGCTGGCCCGGAAGAAGGGGTCGGCGTGGACGGCCGCGACAGTCTCGCCGGTGGGGGCCGCCGGCCCTTTCCTGGCGGCCATGGCACCGAAACCGGGCGGGGGTGCCGTGGTGGCGGGGCTGGCCTGGAACGGCCGCGCCAGCGAGGTTTTCGTGGATGGCAAGGTCGTGTTCAGGGGGGGCACCGATGGCGTGTGCATGTGCTGCAAGCCTGCCTTGTTTGCTCGAAGCGAAGGGTGGGTCCTGGCCTTTCGGGATGCCGACGGCCTGCGGCGCGACATCCGCACCCTGTCTTCCCAGGATGGTTCAACCTGGAAAGACGATGGGGAGGCCACCCACGGCGGCTGGAGCCCCGGGGGCTGCCCTTCCGACGGTCCGGGACTCACAGCCACCACGCTCGTCGTTAGCGACGGGCGACTCGGCAAGCGCACGATCTACGAGGTGGATCGCTTCGGGGAGCACGCGCTGCCCGCGGCCGACGGCTTGGCGGAGAGACTGCAACCGCGCGCCCTCCCCGACGCATCCCTCCATGTGTGGGTGGAAGCCACACCCGGCCGCAGCAACCTCGTCCTGCGCGACGGGCCAGGAGCACCCGTCGTGATCGCGACCACGTCCGGAAGGATGGAGCCAGGCGATCCCGTCGCAGTCGGCTCGACCGTGTGGATTCCGTGGCAGGGCGAAGCGGCCCATGTGGTGGGCTGGAGCAGCGTAGCGCCGGGAGGGATGTAGTAGGCGGCAGAGCTATCGATCCAGCCGGAGATTTTCTGCGGGGATGCTGAGCCGGGTGCTGACGTAGCTGCCCGACTTCCGGTGTTCGAACAGGTCCGCCACCGAGGCCACATGTTGACCCGACAGCTTTGCGCGTAGCTTTCCGCGTTCCGAGCTCAACCGTTCGAGTTGGGTGTCACGCCGGCCCCCCATATCGCCCCACATCGCCCACGCCGCGGCCGCCCCCAGCCAACCCTCGCCACCCAGCCGTGCGTTCACAAAGACTGCCAGTGCCCGTACACATTCGCCCCGCACCTCCACCGAAGCACCGTCCTGCAGGAAGGTCGCCGCAAGCGTGGGGAGGTGGACCTCCAGGAGAAGTCCCGGCCGCGCCACATCCAGCCGCCCCACCGCCGTTGCGGGCGAAGGGTGAGGCAGGTGGGCTCTCAGCACCCGCACGCTTCCATCCGGCATCGGGTGGGTCCACGCCTCGCCATCCGCCAGGGCGCGGTCGGCATCGCCTTCCGCCGAGAGGGGCAGGAGCAGGTCGCCGCGCACTTCCGCAACGTCGGCGAGCGCGTCGCCTTCCACGGGTAGGTCGAGCAGGACATCCCAGGCGAACACGACGGGGGGAGAACCATCCACCAGTTCCACCCACACCCCGACCCCGGCGAGGCTAACGCGCGCCCCGCGCCCATCCCGCGCATCCAGCGCGCGCCAGCCATCGGCCTGGAACGCGCCTCTTCCGATGGTTCGATCGCCAGCCGCCAGCGCTCGCCACGCCCACCCCGCGCCGCTCCAGCGCAGCTGTAGCCACACGCCCGGGCAAGCGGCCTCATGCATGCGCACGAGACACGCCGACGACCGGCCGATCAGGGTATCCGGACCGAGGGGCACGGCGCGGGTCTGCTTGCCTTCACCGATCAGCAGGATGGGCATGGAATCCTCGGCTTATTGCAGGCGGTGCAAAACATGGTTGCTCGTACAGCCCGAACATGTGCGCGTCGTGATTCCCTCCGGTTTGCCATCCTTGTCCAGATCTACCCAGATGGAGTCCTCCGGACTGAACTCTGCGAGCAGGCATGTGTCACCCCCAGGGAGCAGCTCCAGAAGCCCATCTTTGCCCGACATGACGAGCCGAGACGCAGCCTCTCCGATCTCCACCTCGTTGGGGGTGCCTTCATGTACGTCCCACTTGTCCACCACCCTTGGCAGGGCCCGCGGCCCCGACTCGAACAGGCGTACCCCCTCCTCGCGAAGAACGGCGACAGAATCGGTTGCGCCCGGCCGGCGCAGCGAGGCGAAGCCCCCTTTCTCGCCGAGTTGAACCTGCACAGTCGAGAACCCCCCTTCCGGCACGCCCAAGCGCACCTTGATGCCTCCGTCCTCCAGAAGGAGGTCGAGGAACGCATCGTCGTTCCAATGGATCAGGCGAGGGCGGCCATTCCCCACCTTCGGATGTTCCACGACGAAGCCGGCAACGAAGGTGCGGCGAGTGGTCTGGAGGTAGCTGCGCAGCACGGAGAGGTCGTGCTCAGGCACGAGCATGTCCCCGAGGCCATCGCCATTGAGATCACCCAGGGTAATCGCCGTGTTCACCCGACCGACCGGCCAAGTCACGGCCTCGCCGAGCGCCGGCACCCCTGTTCCCCAATAGATGGAGGCCAGTTCATCCTGCTGGGAGGACACGACCACATCCACATGACCGTCGTTGTCGAGATCGGCAGCACTGGCCCCAACGGCCTCTCGCGGCCCCATCACGCGCTGCTCGTTCAGGAGCACCCAGGGGCTGGCGCAGCGTTGCACCTTGCCCCACTCAGAATCCACCGCCGTCGACCGCTTAGACACCACACGAGCGGCGATCCAGACGGCCAACAGCAGCAACACCCCGATGAAGAGTAGGATGAACCTGCCTAAAAAGCGCGACTGCTGTCGGGGAGCAGGAAGCGGGACCCGGGGCGGCGGAGGGCCCGGCTCCAAATGGGGTTCCTCCCGCTGCCCAAAGAGGCCAGCGAGCGCGCGGGTATCCTCGGCCACCGGTCCTGGAAGCGCAAGCAGGGCTTCGGCGAAGAGTCTGGCCGTGGGGGTCCGGTCCTTCGGGCTGTGCGCCATCGCTTCGATGAGCAGGTTGCCGAGCCGGTCGTCGGCCTCCCCGAGCTCCCGAAGGCGCTTTCGCATTTTTTCGGCGATGTGGGGCACGAAACCATCGCCGGGTCGTTCGCCGGTGCGCAGCTCGTACAGCAACAAGGCCAGCGCGTACACATCGGTGGCAAAACCCACACAAAAGGGCGGGCACCGTTGCTCCGGTGCCATGTATTCGACCGTTCCAACCGACGTTCCGGTGCGCGTGCCCTTCGAGCCGCGCACATGCACGATGCCAAAATCGATGAGCCGGATGCCGCCATCCTCCATGACCATCACGTTGCCGGGCTTCACGTCCCGGTGAACGATGGCTGCCGCCTGGGCCGCCGCGACGGCTTCGCACACGTTCAGCACCACCCGCAAAGCGAGCGGGCGTTCGAGCCGGCCGAAATGCACGATGACATCCGCCAGCGACCCCGCCGCCCTCGGCATCACCAGCCAACCGAAGTCGGCCTCCTCAAAGTGATCCAGGATCGGAATGATATTTTCGTGCTCGACCCGATCCCTCACCTCGCGTTCGAACTCCACAGCCCTCCCACCGTCGATAGCCACCGGAATCGCCTTCAGGGCCACCTCCAGATGTTCGCGGGTGTCCAAGCCAAGCCACACGGTCGAGTTCCCACCCTTCCCGATCTTCGAGAAGAGGTGGTATCGGCCAAGCTTGAGACGGTCGCCGGTATTCATCGCGCGGAAGGGCTCAGGTGGGCGGATCGAGTCGTAACCCCAAACGGCCCGCTTTCACAACGCCGCCGGCATTGACCGACAGGGAAACCCAGGCATGGTCCGGTTCGAGTGCGTAGGCCGCAGCGCGGGCAAACGACACCAGTCGGAAGGGTAACCGACCTACGCCGACCTGATCAGAATCGCACGCCCACACCGATCTGGAGTTTGACCCCGGAGTTGTCGATCAGTAGGAAGGAGGGAAGGTCGATGCGGTACAGCACCGCACCCCACAGATCGACCGCGCCGGAGACACGCCCGCGCACGCTTGTCCCGGCCTCGACGATGGGTGAGCCGAGAACAGCCGGCGACACGACGCCGACCATTTCACCTTCGACCGCCACAAGGCGAACACCGAGGCGAAGCTGAGGTTCCACTTCCAGGGTCTGCTCCAGCAAGGGGACTGCGTAGCCGATTCCGCCCGTGAGGTTCACAGCTGAAAGGCTCTGCCCGGTGATCACGTTGTCCGTAAGGCCGAGGGCGATCCCGCCCCCGACATGGCCGCGCCACTGCCGTTTTCCAACGGAAACATCCCCGATGACCTGGGCTTCTACCGCTTGGTCGCGGCCGAAGAGGATGCCTTCGACCGGCGCGTCATTGAAAGTGGATAGGCCAAGCTCGAGACCCGCCGAGATGCGGAACAGGCTGCCCGGCTCGGGTTCAGGCTCAGGCTCCGGTCTGGGAACCGGCGTCGGCTCCCGCTTCGGCTCGGGCTTCGGCTCGGGCTTGGGCTCGGGTTCGTCCGGGGTCCACTTCGTGGAGAGCCAGATGAAGTTTCGGAAGGTGTAGTTCGCGGGTGCGGTGAAGGAGGGAACGCTCACCACCACGGGCTTGGGCTCCGAGGGGGGCTCGGGATTAGCGTTGGGATCACAAGGGTCGGGCTCGCCAGGGCGACGGACAGCCGTTGCTTCGCACCAGGCTCGCTTGAACGCGACCTCATCGACGTGCGCGTCGAAGATCGTCGTTGTAGCCGCGGCCAGCGCACCATCCTCCGGCTTCACTTCGCGGGCTCGAACGCTGATCAGCGGCTGGAGCAGCGCAAGCGTAGCGGCCGCCGAGGGGGCGGGGGGAGCTGTGGGGGGTTCGACGGGCGCGGGGGGCACCACAACTGTGGCAACCGGTGCCCAGGCGCCTTCAAGGCCGGGGTAGCTCACGACGGTCTCCACGATCGCCACGCCGCCGGCCTGGGATGCGTCGGTCCATTCCCGCCTCTTTGCCGTGGACTTCATCGCGGCCTCGAAGGCCTCCTCGCGGTTGGTGCCCAGGTCGAAGTCGTCGTAAGGGCCGAAGGCGGCACCGGTGGCGACGGACACCGGCACCATCGGCTGGCCCAGCCGGAATTCGGCGCCGGAGATCACATCGCTCACATCCTTCGAGAGCCCCCAGGCCTGCAGCGCGCTCGTCGCGCCTGCGGCCTCCACCGCGAAGCCCGCCGACAGCTCCAACCGCTGGTTGGCCACCAGGCGCTTCGATTCCTCTGCGTCGCTTGAACCGGGCACGTCACGATCGAAGGTGGGCGCACGGAGCAGCCCAGCACCGACGTTCGACACCCGCAGCCCCACATCCATCGTAAGCGCCTGCGAGGGGGTGCGAAGTGAATCGCGCACCTCCACCAGGAACGGCACCCGAGTGCGCTCAGGACATGCCTCCGAGAAGTAGGCGCTGATCTCGAGGCTCGCCACGCCCCCGGGCTCGATCTCGGGCAGCTCCACCTCGCGACCCGGTGCGCTCCAGGCACACTCATGCGCAGACTTCACCCAGGCCGATGAGCTGTACCAAGGGTCGCGGCTCACATTTTCGATGGCGATGCTGAAGGTGACCCACTCCCCCGCATCCACCACGCCGTTGCCCTCGCCCGGCCCGCCCCAGTCGGCACCCAGCGCGGCGCTGCTGACGACGGGGCGGAGGGAACCGGTGCCGTTCGCCACATCGACCTGCCGGCGGAAGCGCTCGGCAAGGCGTGCGGCAGTCACGGCCTTGTCCGCCCGGGCGCTTTCCAAGGCCCCCCGCCGGGCCTCGTCGACCCGCTCTACGGCCGTCAAAGGGCGGTCGCCCCGAGCCTTCGCCGCATCGGCCTGATCCTTATCCGCCAGCACCTTCGCCTTCGCCGTCGCCTCTTCGACCGCGACTTCGCCAAAGCTGCCGACCTTCGCCGTAGCGAGCCATTCGGCAAGTTGCTCCTGAGCAAAGGCTCGGTGCGCCACCTGGCGAAGCACCCTGTACAGCTCCGTAACGCGCTTTTCATGCCGCATCTGCGCGGCCGCGGCCACCTTCGGCGTGACCGCCTTCCGAATCTGCTTCCGAAACTCCGTGATGTTCGCGCTCACCGACGCCGGCAGCCCGTTCTCCTTGGCGATGAGGGTGCAGTTGCGGCCCACGAGGTTCGCAAGCTCGATGACCATGCTGTCCTCATCCATCGCACCCGCCTCGCCCGCAGCCTCGATCAACGCCCCCGCCGCGTTGAGGGCGGCGATATCGTCAGGCACACCGGCAGCGGCGGTCGCGGGGAGCAGGAGGACAAGGAGGGAAAGCAGGCGCATGGCGAATCCTTCAGTGAGAAACGCAGTCTCTCACACAAAAAAGCTCCAGCCCATGCCAGCCCATACTCACGACGTCGGCGCATGCGCCCTCATCCGGCGCGCCTCGCGCCGGATAGGCCTCCCCCCATGCTCCTCCTCGCCCTCCTCGCCCCAGCCTGCGGCACCTCCCCGGACAGCGCCGACAGCGGCGACGAAACCGGCGATATCGCGACCGACCTTCGCACCCTCGACACGTGCGCCACCACCCTGGCCGACGACGTCCCATCGTTCTACTCCAGCTACTTTCGCTGCCTCGACGCCAGCATGGACGGAGACGACGTTCTCCTCACCACCAGCAACCTGCCGCCCCACCCCAGCGCGTACTACAACGACGACGACCCCAACCACGAGGCATGGGATGACCGCGGCGGGGACTACGTCCAGAACCCGAATCGGCTCACCGAGCAGCTCTTCCAGGTGCGCATCCCGACCAACCCGGTTCCGAAGGGGCTGGTCGTAACGGCCGCGATGCACGACCTGACCGCGGGCACCTCCAGAGAGGAATACCCGATGGGACACGCAGGGGTGGCGTTGGATGGAGTGTCCCTGTACAACGCGGTCGCCGGGCCGGGGATGGACATTCGGGAGGAGAAATACACCTTCGACAGCTGGGAAGGGCACCCTTCCCCGGACGGGGCGTACCACCACCACTCCCCCAATTCCGCCTCGCTGGCCGTGCTCGCGCACCTCGGCGCAGGGGCCCTCGAACTGTTCGGCATCATGTGCGATGGCACCGTGGTGCTGGGATGCACGGAGCTGGATGGCTCCGCGCCCGGGCTCAGCGACGCAGACGCCCAGCAAGGCCATCTGCACGACCTGACCGACGCTGCGGGGACCACGCACTTCCTCGACCGCTACCACATCCACATGTGCGCCGCCCTGGAGCCCGACGCCTTCACCCCCGAGATCCAGTACTACGAGGCCTGCGGCGTGGTCGGGGGGGGGCCGCCATAGCCCCCCTCCTGCTCCTCGCGATGGGCTGCACCCAAGTCGTGGTCGCCCCGACGACGTGGCCCACCGAAGGGTGTACGTCCGCCGCGGTCACGGTGGCCGGCGAAGGCTGGCGAACCGACGTGTTGCTGGAGCGACCGGATGGCGTTCAGCTGGCGATGGCCAACCGCTTTCCGGAGGGTCCCGAGTGCGTGGCCGCCGTGGTGTACGCCCCGCCCGGCTTCGATCCGGGGCTCGACCGGGTGGGGGAAGCCCAAGCCCTCGCGCTTGCGGATGCCGGGTTCGCGACCTTCGTATGGGACCCTCGTGGCCGTGGGGAAAGCGCCGGCGAGGAAGACGCCAACGGGTTCTTGAGCCAGGACGACTTCGCCGCGGTCGTACGCTGGGCCGCCAGCCAAGCATCGGTCGATCCGACGCGAGTCCTGCTGTACTCAAGGTCCTTCGGGGGCACGCTCGCCGCCGGTGCTCTGGCGCGCGACACGACGTTAGCACCCCTCGGCTGGGTGGATTTCGAGAGCCCCGGCTGGCTCTCCGACGACCTCGCCTACGCCACCGAACACACGGCCGAGCGGGTGCAATCGCTCGCCGATGCTTCCGGAGACCCGGAGGTCTGGTTCAGCGAGCGCGAGGCGGCCGGCTTCATGGGCGATGTGGCCGTTCCCTACCATCGCGCCCAGGGCAACCCCGATCACGCCTTAACCACTTTGCAAGCGGCAATCGCGATGGTGAACGGCGCCACATCAAGCCCCGCCGTGCGCCTGAACGGGGTGCTGATCACCGAGCCGCTGACCGAGGAAACCGTGGCCGCGGGGGCCGGCGACGATGCGCTCGATCCGGGCGGCGAGGCGATGACCGCCGCGCTAATCGCAGCGTTCGCCGCCGAGTAGCTTGGCTACCCCGACGTGATGGTCACACACAGGCCATCGGAGGCGTAGCGGAGCGCACCGGGACCATCCACATCGTCGTCCGGCGTGAAGGTGCCGATTCCCAGCGTGCGGTCGTTGTAGGACTTCTTGGCCTGATCGTCCTGCACGAAGGTCCACACTTGCACATCCCCCGCTTCCCCGCCCAAGGGATCCGTGTCCAGCATCAGGAGCAGCTCGTAGGCTTCACCGTCGATCCGGTCCACGTCATCGTCGTCCAGGAGGTTTTCGTAGCCATCGGCAAACTGGGTGCAGCCGTGTTTGCTCTCGTTTTCCACCATGTCGGTCGTGAAGTCGCGGTCGCACGTGTTGCAGGGGTCGTCGGCGTAAGGGGTTTCTTCCTCCACGCCATCGATGGAAAAGGTGTCGGAGCAGTCGCCGGCCGAGCCCTCGGTGGCGAAGAACCAGTACCAGGTTTCCTCCCCCACGATGTTCCCGTTATCGGCAATCGCCCCATCGAAGGCCCAGTACACCATCGCGCCTGCCGGGCACGACACAGCATCCACATCCCAGGCATCCTCGTATTCGTTGGGCGCGACCGGGTTCTTCCCTTCATCCTCCACGGCACTGTCGGCGGTGTCGGTCGACCCGCCGGTGCAGCCGGCGAACAAGCACAAGATGGAGACGAAACGGGCCACGGAGCCTCCTTGCCGGGGCATCGTATCCCGGCGGTGCTACAGCGCTGGGGCGACCTTGATCAGCTCGCTGAGGGCGAACGACGCCTTGGGTGCCACGCCATCGCTCATGGACATGCCGCGGGTGTCGCGCGTGGCCACGTTCCCCTTCACGTGGAACAGGCCCTGGGACCACGAAGTGGGCTCGTTCTTGCGCAGGAAGACAAAGACCCGTTCACCGACGGTCACTTTGGGGGTGCCCGCGATGGTCAGGCACAGATCCTCAATGCAACCGCCGGGGATCCACACCTCGGTCTCGCCGCCGCGAAGGGGGGCTTCCCCTTTGGCGCCCGTCACCGTGGCGATGGTCCAGATCTTTTCATCTTCCATCAGCGTGCGAAGCTCTGTGACATCGCCAAACGCGACGCCATCGGAGATCGCGGCCAGACCCGCGGGGTCCAGCGCCTGGGCGGCGATCGTGGCCTGGGCCACGGCGGCGAGGATCAGCAGCACGGGAGCTCCTTGCGGCGGCGGGAGATGAGGAACGCGGCAGGGAGCGCGGCGAGCAGGGACATGATCGGGGAGGTCGAACAGCCCACACCCGATTCGGGGGCGCCATCCAGCTCGACTTCCGGTGCGGGGTACATGAAGGCGAGCACCGCCACGTCGCTGTCCGCGAGGTCGCGCTTGGAGGTTTCGCCCAGGAGCGTGGAGGGGAACATGGTCGCATCTTTGGTAGCGTTGTCGTGGTCGATTCCGAGCGCGTGACCGAACTCGTGAGCGAGCGCGTTCTGGAGGTCATCGGCTTCGACTTCGCCGGTCACGGTCCAGGCATGGTCGCGGGTGTTCACCAGCATGTCGAAGTCGAGCAGCTCGCCCGAGGTGTCCGACCAGGTGCTGGTGATGGCGAGGAGCTCGGGCTGACCCACCCAGTCGTCGGTGAAGATCACCACGTTCTGGTCGTCGTACCCGCCGTGAAGGTCGCTCTCGGCGCCGCGAAAGCGGTATTCGACCTCGGTGTTGGCGACCTGGGTCCAGGCACCGCCCGCAGCAACGATGGCGGCGAGGGAATCCGCCTCGTCAAGGCCTTCGCTGTTCACCGGGTCGGCGACGTAGTTGATCGGCATCGAGGCCCAGTGCAAGCGGTTTCCAGAGCTGTTCATCATCACCTGGTCCTCAGGCCCCGCGTGGGCAATGGAGAACACCAAGGAGAACAGCATCCCAACCTCAGGCGCAGGATCGGAACGCCACGCCCGCCACATGAGGGTCGACATCGGGTTTTTCGGTGGCCCCCAACCGGGCAGACAGGTACCCTGCACCGGGAGGTCGCATGGTCCAGCAAACTGCCCGTCCGCCGCAGCGCGGTCGCAAGGCCACCGCCGAGGCCGGGGCCGAAACCGGCGAATCGTCACGCCCCGACAAGCAATCCCGCCTCGGCAACGCCGCGGTCGCCGATCGCTCTGGCGTCGCTACAGCCGACTCCGCCATCTCCAACTCCGAACTGTCGAGTTGGATGGGGGCCGACGAAGAGCAGAAGCCGGTGATGGCGGCGGGAGATGGCGTGGGCCCGCAGCGCCCCGCCAAAGTTACGACAGGTACCTACGGTGCGCTCGTCGGAGACCAGGCCACCGTTTCGCTTGCCGCCAGCGCCGATGGCAGCGGCGAAAAGTTCACGGTCCCCGACGGCACCGCGTGCAAGGTGCTGGAATCCAAGGGCGACCGCATCAAAGTCGAGTTTCGCCAAGGCAAGGAAAAGAAGGTCGCGTGGGCCAAGGCTTCGCTCTTCAGCAGCCAGCCAGCGTTGAACACCGACGAGGATGCGCCTGGCCTGAACGAATCGTTCATCTACGCGAAGCAGAAGGGCGATCACTCCCCCGTGGCGCCGAAGGGTTCCGACACCGCGCAGGGTGGGCTCGGGGATTGCTACTTCATCGCCGCGATGGCGGCGGTGGCCAACGCTTCTCCCGCGTCGATCAAGGACTCCGTCAAGTACAACAAAGCCACAGACACCTACACGGTGCGCTTCTTCGAGGAATCGTCCGGCGGGAAGTCCAAACCGGTGTTCATCGAGGTGGACAGCTACCTGCCCACGACCGAGGGAAGCCGCAACGACCCGGCCTATGCCGGCGATGCAGGCGGCAAGCTCTGGCCCGCCATCATGGAGAAGGCCTACGCCAAGTGGAAGGGCGGGTACGCCGCGATCGGCGAAGGCGGGTACGGCGCCAAGGCGATGAGCGAGCTTACCGGGTCGCGAAGCAAGGAGCGCAATCCTTCGTCCATGAAGGAGGCCGAGGTCATTCCCTACTTCGAGCAGGCCAAAAAGGACGGAATGGCGATCTACGCCGCCGTGGAACACTCCCGACAGTCCGATGTGCAGATGCCCTTCAAAGGCAAGGGGAATGAGGCGACCGCCACGATCACCCACGCCCACCGCTGGAACCACATCGTTCCGGGCACCGTCCAAATCAGCGACAAGGCCGGGAAGATGAAGGGCAGCGTGACCGATTCAGGCAAGGAAGGCGATGCTTCGGCCAAGCTCGTGGGATCTCCGGTGGACACTGGCAGCATCGACTACAAGGGCAACCTCGCAGCCCTGAAGTTCCGCGATGGACTGGGCCCGGCCGCCGCAGCCGACCTCGAGCTGCGCTTCGCGTACCAGGGTGCCGTGAACGTCGAAAAACTGCTGGTGGCAAACCACGCGTACGCCTTTGAGGGCGTGGTAAAGGGCAAAGAACTGCAGTTCTACAATCCTTGGGGCACTTGGCAGCCGAAGCCCATCACGCCCGCCGAGTTCCTGAGGCACTTCACGAACATCTCGATCAACAAGGCGCCCACGGGCTCGACCCAGTCTTAGGCCTGCGCGGCTAAGGAGCGTTCATGTCCCAACCCGTGGTGCGAGTCATCTCCGGGGAACCCCTCGCGCCGCACATCCTCGCAGGCGGCGTGGTGGCCCTTGGCCCCGGCGTTCACGCAGGCGGGCTGACGTTGGAGAGCAGCGTGACCCTGCGCGGGGAGCCGGGCGCGATTCTCGACGCCGGCCGCAGCGGACCCGTGATCACGGTGGATGCCGACGGCCTGTCGATTCGCCTGGAAGGCCTGACCCTCCGAAACGGCGCCGGGGAAGCGGGCGGGGGCATCCGAATGAGCGGCTGGAGCGATCTGGTCGTGGAACGCTGCGTGATCGAGGGGAACGAGGCCAGTCTTGGCGGGGGTGGAGCCGGCGGGGGCGCCTATGTACACCGTGGATCCCTGATGTTGATCGACACCGAGTTCCGGAACAACCGGGCCAGGATGGGGGCCGATCTCTATGTGACGGGCGCGGCCCGGGCGGAGGCGCGGGGGGGCCGCTTCGGCGGCGACGTGGCGGTGCTCGAGGGCGCAGACGTTACGTTCGTCGGCAGCCAGATCGAGGGCGCGCTCGTCGCTCGCGGCACCACCACCCAGTCCCCTTCGTTGACCCTGCGGGGTACACGGGTGGCGGGGGGGGTACACAACGACCCGAACCTCCCTGCCAACCTGATCCTGGAGGACGGATGACACTCTTGATGCTGGCCGCCTGCACCGGCACCACGGACCCCGGACAGTCCACCTGTGATGGGGACATTCACACCGAAACCCTATCGCTCGAAAGCGACAAGAACGGGCTGGTGGAGATCCCGGTTGCGGTCGATGGCAATGATGATGCGTTCATGGTTCACACGGCGCGCAGCTCCGGCAGTGTGAGCACAGACGTCGTGGTAGACGGCGATGGAAACACCGTTCTCGACTGGGAAGACTGGTCCACCTCCCACGATTCGCTCACCAACGCCTTCTACGCTTCGACCGACGTGTCTGTGCTCAACTGGCCGATCCGCGAGTCCGACCCGGCGCTCACCCGTGGGGACTGGCTGATCTACGCCTCCACCCTGGATAATCAGGGCTACTACAAGGGCAACGAGGCGGTGGATGTGACCGTGATTCGCCGATCGTGCGGCGGCGGCTCCGCTGGGCTGCCCGTGACGATCGTGTACGCCGGCGGGATCGAACGCGACCGTGTCGTTACCGACGCAGTGGAGGCAGCGGCCGACCGATGGGTAGAGATCTACGGTGCCTACGGCCTGGATTTGACCATCGAATACGCCTCAGCGGACATCGACGGCAGCGTGCCGGAACCGATTGTCGGCGATGACAGCTACGCCTCCATCTACGACGCCTTCGGCAAAGGCGTGGTCGTGGTGGTGGGGGAGGATGTGGCCGGCGAGGCCGACCTTTACGGCGAGGCCGGCGGCGTGCCGGGGCCGCTCATCGCATCCGAACACTCGGTCGTCGCGGTCAGTTGGCTCATCCACGCGGGGCCCGACGCCTCGTTCTCCAACGACGAGATCGAAGTTTTCGCCGAAACGATGGCTCACGAAGCCGGGCACTACCTCGGCTTGTTCCACCCGGTGGAGATCGACTGGACCTACTGGGATGCCCTCGACGACACCAAGGCCTGCACCTCGACCGCCGCGTGCGAACGAGCCCTCGGGTCCAACCTGATGTTTCCGTACCCGGTGTGCGATGCGTCCTGCGTGGAACAGTCGTCGCTCTCCGCGGGTCAAGTGGGCGTGCTCAACCTAAACGTCGGGGTTCGCTGATGTTCCTGCTCGCCACCCTCGCATTCGCTTCCCCGGCGTATGACCAGCTCAAGCTCCGGGACCCCGTTCCCTGCTCGGGCTTAGGCGAAGCCACTCCTGCCCTCCGCGACGAGCTCCTGGCCCTCGCCTCGCCCGCCATTCTGCCGAGCGTGGTGCCGATGCGGGCCGCCGACTGCCTCGCCCACCTCTTCGCAGCCGATCTAAATGTTCAGGCCGCTTTCCTGACCTGGATGACCGACCCCGGGCGGGCTGGCCAGGCGCTGCTCATCCTCGGGCGAGCCGACACGCTGCCCGAACCCGTTCTGGTGGGGCTGCTCGCGGGGGCGCGGCAATCGAGCTCGGTGCGCGTGAAGGAACGTGCAGAGGCCATGGTGGCCGCCCGTGCGGCAGTCCCGGTGCCGGCCCCGGCCCCCTGATCAGTTTGCGCTGCCCCGGACCGGGGCAGCCCCGCTCCAGGATACGACGAAGTCGGCGCGGCGGTTCTGCTCGTACGCTGTTTCCACGGAGCGGCCATCGACCGGGCGTTCTTCCCCGTACGACACCGACTTCACGCGGCTGGTGCCGACGCCGCGGCCCAGCAGGTGGCGAACCACGGCGTCGGCGCGCTTCTGACCGAGGGCGAGGTTGTATTCGGTGGTGCCGCGCTCGTCGGCGTGCCCCTGCACTTCCACCCGAATGTCGGCGTATTCAGCCATGATCCCGGCGTTCGCGTCGAGCGCGGACTTGCCATCGGCGGTCATGTCGGCGCTGTCGAAGGCAAACAACACCCTGGAGAAGTTCGCTACCATCTGCGCGACGGGCTCGGGCAGTTCCTTCTTCACGGCGGCCGCGGGGGGCGCATCGACCGCGGAGGAGAGCGGCGGCGGCGTGTCTTCCACTTTCTTGGGGCAGCCGGCGAGCAGGAACGGGAGCAACAGAGTGGCGCGAAGCATGCTGAGTCTCGATTGTAGGGAAGCAGCCCGTAACCCGCGGGGAAGCCGCTGGCTTCCCCCCCGGCGTGGGTTAGATCGGGCCGCGCGGAGCCTCCGTGAAGATAGCTGCCGGGTGTTTTGGGTGCTTATTCCTTTTTTGTTTGATGGCGGCGCTCATCGGCGGAAAGTTAGCCTTCGAGGCGACCCAATGGCTCCCCGCCGAGCTTCAGACTCCGGTCCGGCTGGTGCTTGGATGGCTGCCGAGCATCGGCGGGTCCTGCTGCTGCATCGGCGGCGCTTTCGTGATCCTGCTGTGGACTCTCGGCCTCCCTCGCGGCGATGCCGAGCCGGGGGAACTGTGAGCACGGCAACCGCATGAACGTCGCAGACTGGTGGGAGGACCTCGCATCCGCCTCGTTGGATGACTGCGCCGACGCCGGGCTCATCAACCACACCTGGCTCGTGGGCACGCCCCCCCGCTTCGTGGTGCAGCGCGTGAACCCGATGTTCGGGCCGGCCGTACACGACGACATCGAGGCCGTCACGGCTCACCTTGCAGCGAATGGGCTCACCACCCCCCGACTCCTCCGCACCGATGCGGGGGCGCTGTGCGCCCTGGCGGAAGATGGCGCGGCGTGGCGGGTCCTGACCTTCGTTCCGGGCGTCACCGTTCACACGATGGATGGCCCCGCTCGAGCGCGTTCGGCAGGGGCGCTGGTCGCCAGATTCCATCGCACGGTGGATGACTTACGATGGGACTATCGCCATGTCAGACCTGGCTCTCACGACACCGTGCGGCACATGGAACGGCTGGAAGGGGCCGTCCGTTCGGGTCCGGCGCTCCCGGTTGCGGAAGGAATCCTGGATCTGTGGTCCAGTTGGTCGGGGCGGCTCGACCTCCCCCTCCGACACGCCCACGGGGATTTGAAGCTGAGCAATCTCCGCTTCGACCACGAGGGAACGGGCGTGTGCCTCGTGGACCTCGACACGCTTGGCCTGCAGCCCATCGACGTCGAGCTGGGAGATGCGTGGCGTTCGTGGTGCAACCCGGTTGGAGAAGATGGCGTGGACACGCGCCTGGACCTGGAGCTCCTGGGCGCGGCCATCGCCGGATACCGGGAGGAACGTCTTCTCGGAACCGAGGAAGCCGAAGGGCTGGTCGGCGCGGTGGAACGAATCTCGCTGGAGCTCGCGGCCCGCTTCTGTCGCGACGTGGTGGAGGACTGCTATTTCGGGTGGAACGCCAAGCGCTTCGGGAGTCGGGCGGAGCACAATCTTCACCGAGCGATCGGGCAGCTGAACCTTGCACGCAGCGCTCGCGCGCAGCGAGGCAGCATCGCTCGGCTGCTCGCGTGAACGCCGATCCTGCGTCCACGCGCTAAGAGCCTCGCAACATGTTGCTCGTGCTCGCCCTTGCCCTCGCGGCCGACCCGACCCCCGAAGAGGAGGTGGATGAAACCGTCATCGTGACCGGAGATCTCGAGGTGCAGATGGCGCGTGACAAGCTCGCGCTGAAGCTGCGGGAGGAAGGCTACCGCCGGAGCGAGCGCGAAGGGGACTACACCGTATTCAAGGCCGACACCCCCTGGTACCCGCAGGTGTGGCTGCACGACGATGGCTGGGTGTCCTTGCGGCGCCAGCCGCCCCGGATTCACTCCCCGGGCAACGCTTTTGCGGATCAGGGATCGCTCCTGAACTACCTGTGGTGCGTGCCCACGCTGATGACCGCCTGCGTGTCCGTGGGCGGCTGGGCGATCGGCCCTCGCAAATACGTTGCGATCAAGGCCGATGTCCTGGACTCAACACGCGAGGAGGTGCGAAAGGTGAACGACGCGGTCGTGCGCCAGCACCTCGGTCAGCGGCTCTACAAGGACATTCCGGGCGATCTCGATGGGATCTGGCGCGACCCGAACGCTCCGGCGGTTGAGCGCCGCCGGCTGATCTTCGTCTATTGGGACAGCCGGCTGGAGAACGATGCGGGGTACGCCGCAAAGCAGGCGATTCAGTCCTTCATTGTCGGCGTGGTCCAGACCGGGGCGGAACCGTACCCGCCCGCCGAGCTGGAAGCCCTCAACGCTCAGCGCACCAGCGAGCGGGCCCTGAACCTGTCCGGAACGTGGCCCCGCTGAGCCGGGTTCAGCCCTCCCACTCCACCAGCGCGCTCGCAATGGTGAAGCCGGCCGCCGCGGAGCCGAGCAGGAGCTTCATGCCGGGCCGCAGGTCGCCGCGATCGTAGAGGTGGCGCAAGGACACGGGCACCGCGCTGGCTTCGGTGTTCGCGTGGACCCCGTGCAGCTGAGGTACGCGTTCGGCCGGAACCCCAAGCGCTTTCGCCACGCCGCGCAGCACCCGGTCGGAAGGCTGGTGGAACACGAAGCGGTCGATGTCCGCCACGCGCCAGCCCGCGCGCTCGCAAACCGTGTGGATGTGGTCGGGCACGAGCGCGGACAGGTTCATCAGCGTGGCCCGCGCCGACTGGAACGGGCCGTTGGTCGGCACGCTGCACAGCGCATGATGCTGCGAATCGCCCTGGGTGTGGGTGGCAACGACGCGCCCGCCGTGGGCGAAAGGCCGGCGGCCGACCAGCCATCCGGTGGAGGCGTTCCCGATCGTGAGGCCCGCGGCGAGCGTTTCCAGGTCGGCCAGCCGCTGGATGTCGTAGCTAAGGTGTCCTTCGGAGAGCGAGGCGGTGACGATGGCGCCCATCTGCCAGCGGGGATCGATCGCGGCCTTCCCGAAGAGGGTTTCGATGGCGACCATCGGCCCGGCGCACGCCGCGACGATGTCGAACGCCAGCGCGTGGTGGGCGCCCGCGCGCGATGCGACTTCGCAGGCCGTGGCGGGCTCGAACACGGTGCGGGCGATGGACCCGTAGATCACGGTGTGCAGGGCCGAGGGATGGACGCCATTTTCGGCGAGCACGGCTGTCAACCGCCGGGCGGCATGCAGGCCAGGAGCGGTAGGTGCTTCGGATTCCATGTAGCGAACAGTGGTGCCGCAGCTCTGAAAAACCAGCCGAATCCCTCGTTCCAGCGCGCGCCACTCGAGCGGCCCGCCGCGAAAGCCGGCCCGCACGCGCTCCACGACCTCGGCGTTCGAAACGCCAAGGCCCGGGAGATCAACCGACGGCAGGGACAGGTACACGGGGGCCATCAGTCCGGCGACGGGCCTCCCAGCACGGCGATCGGCTGGAAGAAGCCAAAGGCCGTGCCGAGGGCGAGGTCGAGGCGAAAGTTCTCCTCGCCGTTCGAGTCGAATTCCGCCACCAATCCCGAGGAACCCCAACTGGTCAGCGTGTGGCCATCGGCCGCTCGGAGCACGTCGCCGAGGATCTGGACCGCGCTACCCGCCGGATTGGGGATGGCCGAGGTCTGCGCGTAGGTGCCCGCCTCGGCATCGACATGGAAGCCTCGCACTTCCGATACGCCACCGGTCCCGTTATCGAACATGTACAGCTCGTCGCCATCCAGCATCGGCGAGTGCTGGCGCGAGTGGGGCTTGCTGCCGGTCAGTTCCATCGTGGATGCCTTTCCGCCGAACTGCGTCGTCACATCGCCCGTGCTGCGATCGATGACAACGACCGCGTCGAGGTTGTGGACAGAGAGCAGGTACTGGTCGGTGGCGGGCAGGTAGTCGAGGGAGTTGCAGTGAGTCCAATCCAGGCCCAGGTCATAGAACCCGGCGCTCATGGGGGGCTCGGGTGTCCAGGTGTCCCAGCTGGACCACACGGTGCCCAACACGTTGCCATCCCTGTCCATCTCAACGATCTTGTCGCCGACAATCACATCGCCATCCATGCGGCGCGCGTCGAGGGCGATGTAGGCGTAGCCTTCGGGGATGGGCGCGAAGTCGTGATGCCCGTTGGGCATCGGCAGCCGCTTACGCTCCACGCCATCCAGCCCCATGAGGACCAGCGCAACTTCTTCAGTGCCATCAATGCCAAAGGCACCGACCAGCAGGGTCGTGCCCGCGTCGTCGATGCGCACGCGCGGCCCGCGAAAGCCGTCGAGGTCCTTGCCCCACACGACGCGGCCGAGCGTGTCGTACATCACCAGCCCGCTTTCCGTGCCGATGGTCGTTTCCAACAGGTAGGCCGACGATTGCATCTCGCCATCCGTGCCACCGACTTCGCCGCTCAGGTCGGGCAGGGCTTCGGTGTCGAAGGTCGCCATCGTGCTGAGAACGTCGGTGCCATCCACATCCGTGACCGCCGTGAGCTCCCATGCGGCAGAAGGGGTCATCCCGGCGACGACGATGTCGTGGCTGATGGTCGGCTCCCCCTCCCGGTGAGTCTCGTTCTCGGGCTGGCCGGGCTGGCCGAATCGCACATAGCCCAGACCAGGATCGTCGCTTTCCCAGGTGACGCGCACCACGGTCGGACCGAGACGTTCGACCGTGACATCCGACGGGTCCGTTCCGGCGTCGGTTTCGCAGGCCAGCGACAGGGCGAGAAGCATGCCTATCTATAGCCTATGGCCGCGAAGATGATGGCAGAGTTCTGTGGGCCGTGACGAAGCGGTGACCGGCCTGTGCCACCCTCGCCGCGATGCGAATCCTTACGAGCGCGGTGCGTCAGTTGGTGGGTGTGGTGCTGATGGCGGTCGGGGCCGTAGCCTTCACGATCGTTTGCCTTTTGCTGCTGCCCTGGCGTACGGCAAGGATCAAGCTTTGTAATCTGTTCGGCCATGTCATGGGTCGCACGATCTTGCTCCTCACGGGAGCCCGGATCGTGGGCGACCCCAAGCCTGCCATGAACCAGGCAATGCCGGCGATCTACATCTCCAACCACACCTCTCCGGTCGACATCTTCCTCGGCATCTGGCTCACCCCCTTCGGCACCTGCGGGGTGGCCAAGAAGGAGGTGGTGTACTACCCCTTTTTAGGTCAGTTGTACCTGATTTCCGGGCACCTTCGCATCGACCGCGGCAACCGCGAGCGGGCGATCGAGGGGCTGCGGAGCACCGCCGACCTGGTGCGGCGCCACGGGTTGGGGATCTGGATCTGGCCGGAAGGGACGCGATCCAAATCCGGGAGGCTTCTCCCGTTCAAGAAGGGATTCGCGCACCTTGCGATCACGACGGGCCTGCCGGTCGTGCCGGTGATCGTGACCGGTGCTCACCGCGTATGGCGGAAGAACAGCTTCGTGATCGAGCCGGGGGAAGTCACGGTTCGCGTGCTGCCGGCCATCGATACCTCGGCCTGGACCGCCGAGTCCCTGGACGACCATGTGGCGGAGGTGCACCGGATCGTGAACGAAGCACTTCCGGAGGACCAGCGGGCGGAGGGACAGTAGCTGTCTCGATTCGAGTCGGTGATCACTGGCTCAATGCGGGACCTACCGAGTTGCTTCGATTGAGAGAATTTCCCCTGAAATCCCGGAAAGAGGGTCGTCAGGAAAGGAGCCCGATTCGGGATCGAACGCCACGGTGACCAGGGCGAGCTTCACGGGGCTACCGCATGGAAATTTACCTCGGATCCCGGCAGGGGGGGGGCTTCCGCCCCTCCCCTGCACCCCTCCCCGTGCTTCGCCCGCGCCGACCACCCTCCGCGCCAACGCCAGGCGGGGGGCGGGCTTCGCGCCGCTGATCCCCCGCCTCGCGCCTGCGCTATTGCAGGAAGCAGGCCCAGAGGCGTACCCAGAGCCGAAACCCAGAGCAGAGGGCCAGATGGCAAAAGGGATCAAGGGGAAGACCTCACGAGACGCACCCCAAGGATGCTCCA
>CAMBIK010000011.1 GCA_945867435.1 Klebsiella pneumoniae | reverse complement strand
TGGCGGACCTCTACGGCATCGACCGCCGCGAGATGCTTCGCAATGCGGGGATGAAGCTCGATCTGCCTCGCGACCTGCCGCTTGCCGATCGCACGGACGAGCAGTTCGCCCGGATGCTGCTCGACCCCGCGCTCAAGCCGCCGCTGCTCAACGAGGAGGTGCTCCACTTCGTCGCGCCGAGGCTGAAGGCCCAGCTCATCCAATGGGCATTGCACCTCGTGATGCAGGAAAACCCGCGGGCCTACCTCAACTCCCTCCTCTCGCGATGAGGTCTGCGCTCCCGGACCTGACGGGCCCGCACTAAACACTTGCCGATCTTACATAACCATGCAACAGTGCGGGCATCGGGCGACCCCTCGGCCGCCTTCCGCCCCGGAGCCTCCATGCAGACCATCCAGCCCACCGCCGCCGTCGACAGCCCCGCCGACTACCTCGACCAGCTCTACCTGGAGCTTCCGCGGCTCTTCGCAGACGGGGGCACGCAGGTCGACGTGGACACGATGTTCGGCGGCGTCGGGGCCGCGTTCCAGGGGGCGCTCGATGTGCCGCACGGGACGGACGTGGACATCCGCATGTTCCCGCTGCCGTTTGGCTGGGCACCCGACTACGAGCCCGAACGCGACCTCGCCTTCGACCTCGCGGACGCCGGCGTAGACCTCGCCGATCCGCGCCCGGAGTTCCGGTTCGGCGACTGGCTCGGCCTCATCTTCGTGCCGGCCGCGGAGGCCGGTCGCTGGCAGCGGTGGAACCCGGCGGTCGGCCCGGCACCGAAACCCGCCGACGGGCACATGCTCGTCACGTTGGTGCTGCTCCGCACGGGAAGCCCCGACGTGACCGTCTGCCACCTGCGCGAGATCTTCGGGCGCGACAAGAGCCTGCGCGGGCCGCTCTACAAGCCGGCGATGAAGCTCGCCCCGGCGTCCGCCGCCGAGTCCGAGCGCCTGGTGGTGACACTGCGCTCGCTCCTCGCGACGGGTGAGGCGTCGTGATGTCGGGCGCGCTCCCGCGTTTCGTGGAGTACGGTCGCGTCAGCACCGCCGGGCAGGAACGCCGGCAGACGCAGGAGGGGCAGACGGTCGCGCTGGAGCGCCTTCGCTCGTCGCGGCCGGGCATCCCCGTGCTCCCCGGCACGGTTTTCGAGTCCCATGTCTCGGCGATGGAAGTGGCCCTCACTGAGCGCCCGGAGTGGGTGCGGGTGATCGAGCCGCTCATCCGCGCCGGGGCCGTGGACGAGGTCCGCGTCGCCGAGTTCAACCGCCTCATCCGCGAGGAGGGCCTCGACGACACCGCCTACGTCATGAAGCTCATGCAGAAGCACAAGTTCATCGTGGTGGACGGCTCCGGGGCCATTCACTCGGCGGGCGACTTCGGGCGGCGGGTCGCGCTCGCGATCAAGGGCCTGATGGGGGGCGAGGAGTGGCGGGACATTCGCGACAAGACGACGAACGGCCGGATCAAGGCGCTGCGCAAGGGCCAGCCGGGCAGCGGGCCGGCTCCGACCGGGCTGAAGCACCGGAAGGGCGAGGGCTGGAGCATCGACGAGAAGTGGGCGCCGGTCATCCGGCGCATGTTCGACCTCTGCGTGCAGGGCACGCCGCTGGTCGGCATCTCCGAGCTGCTCAACGGCGAGGGCATCGCGCCGCCGAAGGGGAAGGGCTGGAACTTCACCTTCGTCCGCAAGATCCTGCGGAACCCCGCTTTCAAGGGCGAGCTTCACCAGAAGCTCCAGGGCGTGGACTACACCCTGACTGTGCCTCCACTCGTGAGCGTGCAGACGTGGGACGCGGCGCAGGCGGCCCTCACAGCGCGCCGCTGGGTCCCGATCCGCGAGCGGTACGCCTGCTTCGCGCTCTGCCGCAACCTCGCGCGCTGCGGCACCTGCGACAGCCGAATGTGGGTGAACGGCGGCGGCGCCGGGGGACGGGCGAAGCATACGCGCTACGCCTGCCCGCGCTGCAAGGGCGGCCCCTACCACCGCGCCGATCTCGTGGACGCCGCCGTGTGGATGGCTATCCGGGACGCGCTCATGCGGGCCGACGGCATCATCCTCGCGGCGGCCACGCCCCTCGCCAGCGGGGGGGACGACACGGCGGCGCGAGAGCTCGCCGAGGTTCAGGAGCACCTTGCCCGCAACGAGCGGAAGGTTGGTGGCCTGACTGCGCGGTGGAAGCGCGACGCGATCACCGACGCAGAGTACGACCGCGAGCTGGACACGCTCAAGGACGAGCGGACGGCCCTTGCCAGGCGGGAGACCGTCGCCAAGCGCGCCATCGACGCGGCTGAGCGCGCGCGGCTCCAACAGGCCACGCTGGCGACCACGATCCAGGCGCTCCGGGGCAAGATCGCCGGTGCCGATCAGAAGACGCGCCGCGCCATCGTCGAGGCGGTTGTGCCGATGGACACGGGGTGCATCCGGCTCAACACCGACTACACATTCTCGATCCACGGTGTCCTGCCAGTGATTTCCAATTCGCCGATGCCGGAACTAGAACCCGCGTCCGCGGACGACGACGGCGAGGGAAACGGGGGCGGCTCCACCGAGGGTAGCACCGCGGCCACCGGGAACGGCGTTCCGAGCCCCGTTGTACCGAAAGACTCTCTGGAGTCTGTTCCGTGGAAACGATGACTTCAACCCCGGAAGCCACGAGCGCCTTCACGCGGTCGAGGTCGGGGATGTTGGCGTCGAAGCTTTTTCCGCCGTGCACATGAAAATCGCCGGAGAGTGTGCCTTCGGGCTGCACATCCAGGCTCGTGATCTCCAACAAGACGCTCTGGCCGGTCACTGGTTCCACCCGAACGCCGGCAGCGACGCCGAGGGTCGAAAAGGGGCCCCGCGAGGTGTAGAAGTCGTAGGTGCCCGCAGGGAGCGCGACGGTCGTGGCCCCGTTGACCAGCACCCGATTGCACGCGGGGGAGCCGCCGTGAGTGAGCCCCAGCATCGGGGCACACTCCTGGAAGAAGCCGTACACCGTGCCGGTGGTGGCGGCCTCTGTGGCGTCGTCGGCCGGCAAAATGAACACGAGCGCGTGGTCGCTATCACCATCAATCGTGACGTTGATCGCCACTTCGCCCACCGGATCGAGCACCAGGGGCTCCAGAACGAGGTCCTTGCCCGCCACTTCGAAGGTCACCTCTTCGGTGGCCTTGCCAAACGCTTCGATCACCGCGGTGTAGCTGCGATTCGCCGGGACTCGGGCGGACCATGTGCCATCGGCCGCGGGGAGCACATGCGTGACCGGCACGTCGTCTTGGTCAACAAGCTGCAGGCTCGCCCGCATCGTCTCCCCGAGCTGCCCGCCAGGGGCCTCGATGGTTCCGGAAACGGTGACGAAGGGTTCGCTCCAAAGCTGTTGGCGCAGCTCATAGGCGATGTCGGCGGCGGCAGAGATGGCTGCGCCATCCCCCACGAGGAGGAAGCGTTCGTAAATCTCCCAGTCCTTGCTCGGAAACACGCGGGGCTCCGCGCCCATGGCCGACACGTTGTCGCTCTGGAATCCCCACAGCGATTCCGCGCTGCAGGACACGATGCCGTAGGAGGCGGCAGGCGCGGCGTGCATTCCCGACGCCATGAAGGGCACTTCGTAGAAAGCATCCCCGATGGTCGACAATCCAAAGTCCGGATGATTGAACCCCGAACCGGCCCGAGGCGTGAACGGGACCATCTCCCGGCCTCCCCAGTAGAACGCATCGGTGAGGTACATCGACAGCGCATCGGCGGTACCGTTGGCGATCTCCGTTCGAATCCGAATTCCGGGCTCACAAGGGCGAACTTCATAGCGAGTCGCCACAGGCACCTGCGGGTAACCATCCAGAGTGCCGCGGAGCTGGACCGCCTTCACATCGCCCTCGTCGAGGATTTCGACAGAGGTGTAGTGGAACGCCTCTTCCGGAAGCAGGCCGATGGCGCCGAAAACCGCCCGCAACGAATCGTTGTCCTTTCCCCGAGTGCCCAGATCGATGAGGGAGCCCCCGGTCGGGGCGATGTAGTGTGGATGATCGAGAGCATCGATCACCGCAACGATCTGGTCGTTTCCGAGCACGATATCGCCCGGTGAGGCCAGCGTATCCATGCCACCCGGCACGGCATCGCCGGGGCCAATGACCCACGCTTCCGACGAGCCGCCTTCGCAGGTGTAGGCAACGGCCTCGCAGGGAGAGGGCATGACGCAATCCTGCTCCTCGCCGAGACAGGTCGGGGTGTCGCATGCAAGGAGGAAGAACAGCACGTCGTAGCCGTAACCCGGTGACGAACAATGACCGTTGGGCATGAACACCGTTCGCAGCCAGCTCGTTCACGCTGCGGCCCCTTCACAGGTGTGCACGGGATGTTAGCTCGCGGCCGTCGGAGTTTCCTGAATGCTCGTTTCACTCGCTTTTCTCTCCGCCACCGCCCACTCCGCATCGTGCGACAAGCACATCGCGGCCGTGAAGTCCTCGGATTCGGAGAGCGTAGCGGGGGCTTTCGCAGCCCTCGCGGCCTGTGACCAACGTACGGCAGAGGCGAGCTTCAACGATGCCTTGGCCAAGGCCACAAACGCCGACGCGCTGACCGCACTCGCCCTCGTCGCGATCGACAAGGAGGTCTGGAAGCCGATGTGGAGCGCCCTCAGTAGAATCAGCAGCTACGAAGCGCGCGACGAGGTCGCGCACGCCGTCGGCATGGCCTGCGCCGATGAGAATACCAAGGTAGTTCGCTTCCTTCAGGGCGCGTACCTGGGGCTGCGGGACATCGAATTCCAGCAGTGGGACGATGCGTTCGTGTCGTGCGTCGACTCAGGTCTCACGGTCTGGATGGACAAAGAGGTGCGCACGCCGCCCAACAAGCGCTTCGACGAGAAGTTTGTGAACCTGATGGCTATCTATGTGAAGAGGAACCGCGAGGCCGGGCTCCCCGCCCTCACGGCAAGCGCGATCAAGTCCGCCGAATCTGGCCCGTTCGATGCAATCCTCTTCAAGATCGGCGAATCCGTTGCCGCCGAGATGGGCGGCAGCACCTCCCCAGAGAACCAGGCGCTGCTCGAGGCCGCGCTGGTGGAAGTGGCCAGCAAGGTAAGCAAGGAGAAGGCCACTGCGGTGGCCAGCCAGCTCGCCAACAGCGGCTCCGAAGCCGCCGCGGCCCGGCTGCTTCCGGTGCTTTACGGCGATGTGGGGAAGGGCGGCGTGTACACCTACGGGGCCGCTTCGATCGAACAGGGAGATTGTGGCGGAAAGAAGCAGGCCTTGGTGCACTACGCAACCGTGGTCGAGCCCGGAAAGCGATGGACCATCATCAAGGACATCGAGGAGCCCCTTCGTGCTGAGAAGGCGAAGCTGACCAAGGGTTGCACCATCGAAAGCCCATGGCCCATCGTTCACTCCCCCACTCCCATCGAAAAGTCGGCGGTGGAGGCTTGGGTCCGGGAGCTTGAGACCAACCTCGAAGGGAAGGGCTACGAGGTCAAGCTCGCGAAGGGAAAAACCATCACGCTGGACTAGTTGAGCCAGCGGCGCGGTGCGCGGCATCCCACTGGTTGAAGGTGCGAGACTGGTCGTAGCGGCGCGAACGCACACGGCCGCGACTCGACAGGTCCTCGCGCAGGCCATCGTTTGCAAGGACGAGCTCGATCGCGTGGCGCAGCGCGCTGGAGTCCCCAGGCGGAACCAGAATCCCGGCATCGCCTACGACGTTCGCGAGACCGTCCACCGCGCTGGCGACAACGGGAGTCCCGGCGGCCAACCCCTCAAGGGCCGCAAGGCCGAAGCCCTCCCATCGTGAAGGGACCACCAGGATGTCGGCCGCGGCCAGCAATGAGGGAACATCGTCGCGGAGGCCAAGCCACTCCACCTGAGGATGGATGGGCGCGAAGGGTCCTACGCCTGCCACCCGCAGCTTGGCTTGGGCCGGCAGAGCGTTCAGCAGCACATCGAAGCCCTTCTGCGGCGTGCGACGCCCCACCGCGAGCAGGCCCCCGCCTCCCCTCCATGGCTCTGTGAAGCCGCTTAGATCCACACCATTCTCCACGACCTCCACGACGCGCGCGAAGCTGTGGCGCGCCGCGGCCTCGCTGACCGCCAGGGTCAGGTGCGGCCAGCCGGCCATCGCGCGGCGCACGGCGCGGGTGTGCGCAGACTCGTCGCGATCCGTGTTGTGTTCGTGCGCCACATGGGGCCGGCGGGCCAGACGCGCCGCCAATCCCCCCCACAGGTTGCCAGCGAACAGGTGAGTGTGGACGACATCGGCGCGTTTCGCGGCTGCCACGAGCTGCCCGAAGGCGCGGGCGGAGGGGCGCCCAGCGCGCCGCTCGCCGAGCAAAGGCCCCAGTGGGGCGAACCGGGACTCCAGGTCTCCTCCGCCGAAAACCGTGGCCACCGCCACGTCAGCGCGGTCCAGCGCGTGCGCGAGCACGAGCCTCTCGGCACCGCCAGCGGCCAGGTCGGGCAAAATGTGGAGGACCCTCACGGAGGCAGCGTATCGCCCTTGGCACGCCGCTTGCTTTGCTCCGAGTCGAACCCCCGGAGAATCCCATGGCCCGCTCACTCAACGTCAAACATGAAGAAAAGCTAGGTACGTCGCCCCTGTTGAACCTGTTCCTACTCGTCGCCATCGGGTGGATGGGCATCGGCGCTTTCCTCAGCAACGCCGCCGACGCCGCTCCGCTGTAGAAGTAAAATCTCTCATTCATAGATTTAGATCTACAGACTGAATATAGCCGTTGACGTGGCAAGGGCGAACCCTCCCTGGCCCCATGCATGGGATAGACGCGCCGGACCCCCGAGCCCCATGCCCCCCGTTCAGAACGCCCGCGGCACCCGCGACCTGCTCCCCGCAGCCATGCACGCCCGTCTGCATGTCATCGCTATCGTGCGCGAGGTGTTTGCAAGGTATGGCTTCGAGCCCGTAGAAACCCCGGCGTTTGAACGAATCGAAACGCTGATGGGGAAGTACGGCGACGAAGGGGAGAAGCTCATCTTCCGCATCCTGGAGCGCGGAGAGGGTGGCAGGGAGGGCAAGGCGGATTTGGCGCTGCGCTACGACCTGACGGTGCCACTCGCAAGGCTGATCGCCCAAAATCCAGCGTTGCCGATGCCGTTCAAGCGATACCAGATTCAACCAGTCTGGCGAGCCGACCGACCCCAGAAAGGACGCTTCCGCGAGTTCTACCAGTGTGATGCCGATATCGTCGGCGTGAACTCCCGGGTGGCGGATGCGGAGTGCCTCGCCGTGGCTCACGATGTGCTCACACGACTGGGATTCGCCGCGTTCCAAATCAAGTTGAACCACCGAGGGCTGCTGCGCGAGATGGTGGCGGCGGCCGGCGCGGCCGAGTTTGAGGGGGCCGTGCTGAACGCGATCGACAAGCTCGACAAGGTCTCCTGGGAAGCGGCGTTCGCGCCGTTGGTGGACTCAGGTCCGGGGCCGGAGGCCATCGAACGGCTGCGGGCCATCCTCGCCTCCCCGCACGATCTGGAAGCGGTGGCCGCCGCAGTGGGGAGCCCCGCCTCGGCGCATGTGGCCGAGCTTCGCGAGGTCCTCGCCCACGCCCGCGCGTTGGGCGCTGCGAGCGTGGTCTTCGATGCGACCCTCGCACGCGGGCTCGGCTACTACACGGGTCCGGTTTTCGAGGCCGTGATCCTTGATGGAGGGGTCGGATCGGTGTCGGGCGGCGGGCGCTATGACGGCCTCGTCGGCATGTTCAGCGGGCGAAGCGTGCCCGCGGTCGGCATCTCCCTCGGCTTGGAACGACTGCTGGTCGTCATGGAAGAACGTGGGATGCTGGCCTCGACCGGCACCCGGACCCGTGCCTTGGTGACGCGCTTCGCGGCGGATCTCGATGGCGAGACCCTCCGACTCGCAGCCGAGCTCCGAGCGGCCGGAATCGATGTCGAAACCTGGCTCGGCGAGCCGGGGGCCCTGGGAAAGCAGTTCAAGTACGCCGACAGTCGGGGCGTCGTATTCGCGGTCGTGCTCGGCCCGGACGAGCTTGCGGCAGGGCAGGTTGCGCTGAAAGACCTCCGCACCGGGGAACAGCGCCGGGTCGATCGCGCTGCGCTCGCCGACGCTCTTCGTGTCTGACGCCGCGAGCCCTCTCGCGGGGCGCAGCGCCCTCGCCCAGGCCGCTGCCGCCGTGTTCGCCCCCGCGGTGCTGGCCGGCAAGGTGGCGATCGTTACCGGCGGCGGTACGGGAATCGGCGCCGCGACTGCCCGGCAGCTGGGCCGGATGGGCGCAGAGGTCGTGGTCGCTTCGCGCAAGGCGAGCAACGTTGAGCCGGCGGCGAAGGGTCTGACCGCAGAGCTGGGGCGGGAGGTTTTGGGCGTCGTATGCGACATCCGGGACCGAGCGGCGGTAGACGCGCTCGTGGCGGCCACGCTCGCCCGGTTCGGCCGCATCGACATCCTGGTCAACAACGGGGGCGGCCAATTCCTCGCCCCGGCGGAGGCGCTTTCGCCACGCGGGTGGGATGCGGTGGTGGCCACGAACCTGACCGGCCCGTGGGCGGTCACCCAGGCCGTGGCGAACGCCTGGATGCTTCAGCACGGCGGAAGCATCATCAACGTGACCATGCTCTCCAGCCGCGGGTTTCCGGGGATGGCGCACAGCGTGGCCGCGAGAGCGGGTGTCGAGGCATTGAGCCGAACCCTCGCCGTGGAATGGGCCAGCCGCGGAGTGCGCGTAAACTGTGTAGCACCCGGCATGATCGCCAGCTCAGGCTTCAGAAACTACCCCGAAGGCACCTTCGCTCTCGAGGACCTCGCCAAACAGGTGCCACTGAAGCGGCTGGGCACGGCCGAAGAGATCGCGGCCACCATCGCCTTTCTCGCTTCTCCGGCGGCAGCCTTCCTCACCGGCCAGGTGCTGACCGTGGACGGCGGCCAATCGCTCTGGGGCGATTCGTGGCCCATCCCGAACGCCGAACCGACCGAACCGATTGTGCTTCCTACCGAGTGGTGGGAGGATGAGACTTGAGACCGTAGGCTTGAGGCCGGAGGCCGCATCCGATCTCACCTACAGCCTGCGGCTTCCGGCCTATCGCTTGGCCAGAAAGCGCTCGACCTGCCCGATGATGTCGCGATCGGGAACCGACTCCCAATCCTTGAGGAACGCCGCATTTCCCTTGTCGGTAAGCGGGTGGCCGAAGCACTGCTTGTAGACCTTGAACGGGGCCGTAGCGACATGGGCGCCGGCCATCGCGGATTGCACAAGGTGTACCGGGTGCCGGATGCTGGCCGAGAGCACCTGGGTCTCCAACGCTGGGAAGTTTGCATACATCTGCACGATCTTCGCGATCAGATCGATGCCTTCCTCGCCCACGTCGTCGAGGCGGCCCACGAAGGGGCTGATGTAGGTGGCGCCGGCCTTCGCGGCGTACAACGCCTGCGCAGGCTGGAAGCACAGGGTGACGTTCACCCGGATGCCCTCCGAGGACAGCGCCTTGCAGCACTTGATGCCCTCGATGGTGAGCGGCACCTTCACGACCACGTTCTTGTGTACGCGGGCCAGCAGGAGTCCTTCCTTGATCATCGTCGGCGCATCGACCGCCACGGTCTCGGCGGAAACGGGACCATCGATGATCGTCGCGATCTCGTGGATCGTCGCGATAAAATCACGACCTTCCTTGGCGATGAGCGAAGGGTTGGTGGTCACGCCATCGAAGATGCCCCAGGTGGCGCCTTCGCGGATCTCGTCGATGTTGGCCGTGTCGAGGAAAAGTTTCATGAGGGCACCTCTGATAGCGGCACGTTCTACGACGCCAGCGGCGGCCGGGCAAGCCGCGGCGCGGGCAAGGTTCCCACGGCGAGCAGGCGGCCGCGAGCAACAGCGAGGTCCGCATAGCGAACGCCGGTCAAAGGATCACGAGCCTCCGGCGCGACTTCCACGAGAGGGATGACCGCGAAGTCTCGCTCGGGGAGGCGGAGGTGCGGCACGGACAGTTCGTTCGAATGCACGGATTTTCCCTCGATCCACAGCAAGTCCAGATCGATCACCCTGTCCGCCCACCTACGCGTGGGCCGGCGGCCCAGCCGGGTCTCGATCGTGCGCAGCGCCTGCGCCCAGGACTCGGGGTCAAGCGCGCTTTCCAAGCGCACGGCGGCGTTGAGAAAGGGGGCCCCCGCGATGCCACCCGCAGGCGGAGTGGCAAAAATCCGGCTGCACCGCACCACGCGCAGGCCCGGCCACACGGCCAAACACCACACCGCAAGCCGCAGGCTGGCAGCGCGGTCCCCCAGGGAAGCGCCGAGTCCAACGACGCCGTTCAGCGGTGAATGAGCTTCCATTCCTGCGAGTGGCTCCGGCGGACACGGTCGCGTTCCGATTGTTCGCTGCGCACCACACCATCTCGGCCGACGACCCACGCATCGCCGCGCGGGTTTTCCGGCAGTACGAAGCCGAGCTTCGCAAGATCCTCGGGACGGTTCAGCGGTCCATTTTCGGCCCGCCACTCCTTGCAGGCGGGCTCCCACGACGCCACCAGTTCGTCCTGAGCGAGGCGGCCGCGCTGGAATTCCAGGTTCTCGCGGACCCCAGGTTCAGTCGTCACGGCAAGCTGCTCATCGAGGTAGCGAAGGCCGGCGAGACGCTGCCCCGCCTGGTTGCTGAGCGCCCCCGCCGCCGAAGCGTACCAGTTCGGCGCATCCGGTCGGCTCGCCGCTTCCCTGATCCACACGGAAGCCGCGAGCGGGTCGTTCCGATGGATGAAGTCGTTCATCCCCCGCGCAAAGGGACACCAGTGGTCCAACGGGTGGGCCCGGCTGCACTGAGCGTAGACGTCAGAGGATGCGTCCACATCACCGACCACCACGAGCATCCCCCCACCGTAGAAGTACGGCGTGCGCCACCGAGGATCGAGTGCGTTCACGGTGCGAATCATGCGGCCCAGCCAATCCTTCCACAGCTCAGAATCGTCGCTGCCGTACCGTTCGCCGAACAGAAGCACTGTGCGAACCCACATCAGGTCGGCGACCACTTCGTGCTGGCCGCTGCTCGCCATGCGAACCCCCTCGGCGGAGGGCATGAAGATCAGCTCCTGGTGCAGGGTGCGCAACCGGCGAGTCGCATCGCTGTGCGGCTGCGCGATGGCGGCGAGCGCGCCAGCAAGAACGGCGACGCTGGCGAATGCGAGGCGTGTCAGCACGTTGGACCCCTCCCTTGCTTATCCTGCTCGCCCCAAAAAAGAACGGGGGGGGGCCCCTTGGCCCCCCCCCCCCGACGCGACCACTCCGAAGAGCGTCGGCGCTTGCGAACTAGTAGACCGCTTCGTCGCCGGCTTCGAGAGCCGCCTGGGCGTTCACGCTCGCCGTGTAGTTGGCCTGGATGCCGTCGCCATCGACGTCGCAAGCGGCGCCGACGAGGAAGTCGGACGAGGTGGTGGCGCTGACCTGGTACTGACCGCGCACATTGCCGTTGGGGTTGAAGCCCATCGTGGTGAACGTGCCGGCCGAGGCCGAGTCCCACGCAACCGCAGTCTTGGCGGGGGTGGTGGTCGGGAAAGGGGAAGCGTCGAGGTAGGTGTCGAACGCGGTGTTGTAGGTGACTTCAACCTGCTTGATCGCATTGACGTTGCCAGGAAGTTCGCCGCGCTTGGACTTCGCCTGCATGGCGACGAAGTTGGGGATCGCGATCGCGGCGAGGATGCCGATAATAGCGACGACGATCATGAGTTCGACGAGCGAAAAGCCCTTGGTGTTCTGACGCATGGAATGCTCCGAGTACTGGGTTTGGAATTGACTGGCCGGTGCCAGATGCGGAACAGTTATGCAAGGCTCGTGCCAACGCTCCTCCCTCGATCAATTTGCGGCTGTGCCCATTTTCGTCACCTCATCGGGTGACGTTTTGCGTCACCTGCCGCAATGGGTCACTCCTCGTCTTCGGCGAAGCCCATCTTCACAAGGCGGTAGCGAAGGGACCGAAAGGTGACCCCGAGGAGGCGGGCGGCCTGCGTTCGGTTCTGGTTTGCGGCCACCAGAGCCTTCTCGATGTAGCGCCTTTCCACTGAAGAAAGCCGTGCTTCGAGATCGATTCCGGCGGAGGGGAATTCCTCTTCCACCTGATCCTCAGTGGCGGCGGCCAGGCCACCCTGCACGCGTTCGGGCAGCGAACCGGCGGTGAGAAGCGGGCCGCTCTCCAACGCTACCGCTCGCTCCACGATGTTTCTAAGTTCGCGCACGTTGCCGGGGAAGGAGTAGGCTCGCAGCAGCCGCACCGCCTCGGGCGTGGCACCCCGCAGCAACTTGCCGTATTCGGCCGAGAAGTTCTCGATAAAATGTTGAGTCAAGGTCGGAATATCCGCAGCGCGGTCACGCAGCGGCGGCAGATCGATCTGCACGACATTGAGCCGATAGTACAGGTCCTCGCGGAACCGACCCGCCTTCACCTCCGCCTCGAGATCCTTGTTGGTCGCCGCGATTACCCTGACGTCCACCGGCACTTCCTCGGTCGACCCGACCGGGGTGACCCTGCGCTCGGCAAGGGCACGAAGCACCTTCACCTGCGCCGAGAGGGGCATCTCGCCGATCTCGTCCAGGAAAATCGTCCCCCCGTCCGCAGCTTCGAAGAACCCGGTCTTGTCGCGTATCGCGCCGGTGAACGTGCCCTTCTTGTGGCCGAACAGCTCGCTCTCCACCAGCTGTTCGGGAAGAGCGCCGCAGTTTACCGGCACAAAGGGTCCACGCGAGCGCTCACTTCCAAAGTGCATCGCCTTCGCAAGCAGCTCCTTCCCTGTCCCGGATTCTCCGCACACGAGGCAGTTAATGGGCGTGCCCATCACTCGGCGCACCAGGGCGTAAACCTCCTGCATTCGAGGCGAAGCCCCGACGAACTGCCCGAGCTGGTACCGGGTCCCGAGGGCGGCGTGCAGTCGCTCGTTTTCCTCCGCGAGTCGGCGCATCGCAAGCGCCTTTTGCACTGTAAGGCGCAGCTCGTCGTTCTGGAACGGCTTGGCCACATAGTCGAACGCGCCCTCCTTCATCGCCTCCACGGCGCTGGCCGCGCTGCCATGGGCGGTCACCAGGATGACCGGCACGTCCTTTCCCCTCTCTGCAGCCCGGACCTTCACTTCGCGCAGCACGTCGAGCCCATCGACGCCCGGCATGGTGAGGTCGGTGATGACCAGGTCGGGCATCCACTGGTTGAACACGCGGAGCCCGGCCTCCCCGGATGGCGCGTCGCGCACCTCGTACCCCGCGCGACTGAGCACCATGCCGAGCACCTCACGAAGCGCGGGCTCGTCATCGATGATCAGGATGCGTTCGCCGCTCATTCCGAGGCTCCGACGGGAAGGTGAAGGGTAATCGTGGTGCCGCTGCCCGGCACCGACCGCGCCGCGACGACGCCCCCGTGCAGACGCACAATCTGATCGACCAGGGCCAGTCCGAGCCCGGTCCCGCCCGCGCGGCGGGTGAAGAAAGGGTCGAAGATGCGCGGTAGCTCCGAGGCGAGGATCCCCCTGCCGTGGTCTTCCACCTCGATGACCGCCTGCCCCAGGTCTCTCGTGACGCGAACACAGATGGTGCCCCCCTCGGGCATGGCTTCGGCCGCGTTCCGAAGCAGGTTCCACAGCACCTGGCGCAGGCGGTCGCGGTCCACATCCGCGGTGAAGACCTGCGCCTCCACCACAACGCGGGTGCCCCCGAAGCGCGGATCGTTCCCGAACGCATCGACCGCCTCAGACGTGAGCGCCGCCAGGTCGGTCGGAGTTCGCTGGATGGACGGGGCCCGAGCCGCTTCCAGGAACTCGGTCACCAGTCGGCTAAGGCGCTCGGCTTCGCCAAGCGCCAGATCGACCTGTCGATTCTTGCCGTCCTCTCGAAGGATCTGCAAAACCGAGGTGATCGAGGCCAGCGGGTTGCGGATCTCATGCGCCAGGGCGGCAGCGAGACGACCCACGCCAACGAGCCTGTCGTCCCTTTCCGCGCGCTGGCGCATCTCCCAGAGCTCGGTGACATCCTCCACGACGATCACCCGCTCTTCCGCGGGCAGGGTGGCCTGGCTGCACACGAGGCGCCGGGATTCAGGAGTCGATTCTTCCCAGGCGCGATGATGGACCGCACCCGAGAACACTTCGGTGATTCGCTTGCCGACAATTTCGCCCAGGAGGATGCGCCCGTTGGCATTCACCTCGGCGATGCGGTCGTCACGATCGATGATGAGCACTCCCGCTTGCACGCGGGCGAGCACAGTTTCGGAGGTCACCCGTTGAAACTGCAGTTCCTTTCCGGTGCGCTCAAGCGACTCGGCGAGCTGTCCGCTCAGGATTCCCACCAGGAGGAACGACATCACACGAAAACCGATCTCCAGGTAAAGCAACAGCGCATCGCGGCTGTCACCCTGCGCGTACATCCCTACCCCGACCTGGCCGATGAAACAGAACAGGGCCACCACCAGCGCGCCCCGGCGCCCGAGCAGGTAGGCGCCCGCGGCGATGACGGGGAAATACAGGAAAATCAGCAGCGAACTGGTCCCGCCCGTCCACGCCGAAAGGAGCGAAGCGACGCCGACATCCCAAGCAAACAGAGTGTACAGCGCGATCGTGCTTAACTTCCGGAACTTGCTCCAGACGATGCACGCAATCAGGAGCAAAAGTTGCGTGGCGATGAGCGGATAGATCGGCATGCGAGCGATGGCGTCTGTCCATTCGCCCCGCGCACCCGCCGTGACCGTGAGCCCAAGCAGCCCCAAAGAGATGACGACCCGGCCCGCGTTGTAGAGCTGGATCCGCTCGGTCACGTGTGCCTAGCCCACGTTGCCGGCCATCTCGAAGATCGGCATGTACATGGCGATCACGAGCCCGCCTACGATGACGCCGAGGAAGGCCATGATCAACGGCTCCATCGACGAGGTCAGGGCTTCCACCGCCACGTCGACCTCTTCATCGTAGAAGTCGGCGATCTTGCCAAGCATGACGTCGAGCGCGCCAGTGGCCTCGCCCACCCCGACCATCTGGCAAACCATTTTCGGGAAAACCTTGGATTCAAGGAGCGGTTCCGAGATGGTCCGCCCCTCGCTGATGCTCTTGCCCGCGCCCTGAATGGCTTCCTCGATGACCACGTTGCCCGCAGTGCGCGAGCAAATATCGAGCGCTTCGAGGATCGGGACACCTGAAGAGAGCATCGTAGAGAGGGTACGGCAGAACCGGGCCACACCCACCTTCACGATGATGTCGCCGAAGAGCGGCAGCTTCAGCAGCGTGGAATGGAAGATGTATTTCCCCTTCGGGGTCGCAATGAACCGGCCGAAGGCCATGAACCCAAGAATCATGCCGACGATGACGTAGAGGATGTTGGCGGTGAGCCACTCGGACAGCGTGACCACGAACTGGGTAGGGGCCGGCAACGCGGAGCCGAAGTCTTCAAACATGTCCTTGAAGGTTGGAACCACCTTGGTAAGCAAAAGTGCGATCACGACGGCGGACACGGCAACGACGATGATCGGGTAGGTCATCGCGCCCTTCACCTGACGGATCAACTTCTGGTTTTTCTCGAGGTAGGCGGCGAGCCGGTTCATGATGGTGTCGAGCATGCCGCCCACTTCGCCGGCGGCCACAAGGTTCACATACAGGTCGTCGAACGTGTCGGGGAAGGCCTTCAGCGACTCCGCGAAGGTGTTTCCGCCTTCCACCTTTTCCTTCACGACCCTGAGCTGATCGCGCATCGTCGGATTTTCCGACTGGTTCGAGAGGATGTCGAGGCACTGCACCAACGGCAGGCCGGAGTCGATCATCGTGGCGAACTGGCGCGAGAAGATGACCAGGTCCCGGAGCTGAACTCTCGGCTTGAGAAACGCCGGCATGGGGATGTTGATCTGGAAGTCCAGCGCGGACTTCGACTCGGTGAGCGAGCTGGCGCTGATGCGCATCTCGCGCAGCTTGTTGCGAGCGCTGGTCTGGTCCGGGGCGTCGATTTTCCCCTTACGGACCTCACCCTGTGCGGTCTTCCCCTCGTATGCGAAGACGGCCATTCCCAAAACTCCCGGCGCAGCCTACAATCGTACATCGTGCGTCCGCTCGCTGCAAAGGCTCTCGTGGAATAGCTCGCGCCATCATGTCGCTCCTTGACCGTGTCCGGCGAGCCGGCCCCCCGGCGCTGTTCGCCCGCGGACAAACCTACGCACGCGAGGGCGGGGTGAGCCCCGCAGCGCACCAGCGCTTTCTGGTCCGCGTCGTTGGCCGCGCAGAGGGGTTCGAGGTCTGGACGGATGGCGAAGATTGGGAGTGCAGCTGCGGAGCCGAGACCGGGGCATGTGCCCATGTGGCGGCGGTGGCGGTTGCCGAAAGCGAAGGTTTGTTGAAGCAGTCCGCCCCGGCCGCATTGTCGTGGCGGTACCGCCTGCGTCGTGACCCCACCGGACTTGTCTTTGACCGCGAGGTCCCAGAGGGGGCCCCTCGCCGCGCCGACGACGCGGAGGTGAGCCGACTGCTTACGGGCCAATGGGGAAAGCCGGGACTGCCGAGGGGCCTGGCACAACAAGCGCTCGGACCTCTGAGAGGGCTGGACGTGACGCTGGACGGCACGCCGGTCCGCTGCGATCCCACCCCCGTTTTTCCGATGGTCGTGGTGGTCGATGAAGCCGAGGGGTGGCGCGTGCGGCTGGTGCGCAGGCCCGGCATCGACGAGGCCTTCGCTAACGGGATCCTGCGGATGGGGGACACCCTTCGGCCGATGGGCGAGGTGCCCCTTGATCTCGGCCTCAAGCAGCGCCTGGTGGCGGGTGTCGTGTTTTCGCAGGCCGAGGCGGGGCGGCTGGTGACCGAGTTTCTTCCCGGGCTCCGGAAGCTCGTGGAGGTGGAAGTGCGAAGCGCGCGGCTTCCGGAGGCGCGCCGGGATGCACCGCGGCTCGCGTGGGAAGTGGCCGCGGATGGCCATCGGCTGCGTGCCCAGGCCCGAATCGTGTACGGAGATCCCGTGTACGCCCGGGTGGAGCGCGGGGAACTACGAAGGATGGATGCCAGGATCGTGCCGAGCCGCGACGTGGAGGCGGAACGCCGTCTGATGGGCGCGGGCACGCCGGTCGGGTCCGTGGTCGAGCGCGAAGGCTTCGATGCCGTACAGTGGGTAGCCGCCCTTCCGACCGCAGCGCGGGAGGCGATCCTGGCCCAAGCGCCGACATTCCGCCTCGTGCGAGGGGGAGGAGATCCCGAGGTCGCGCTGGTCCCCGAGGGGGAAGCCTTTCGGGTTCACGCGAACGGCGACATGGACCCACGCGCCCTCGCTCAGGCGTGGCGCGACCACGCTCCGCTGGTGCCTCTCCTGTCCGGCGGGTGGCGACCCGTGCCGCGGGCGTGGCTGGAACGGCACGGCGCGGTGCTCGCCGAGCTGCTCGATGCCCAGGAGGAAGGCGGTGGATCCATCCAGCGACAACAGGCAGGCTTGGCGTTGCAGGCGTTGGAGGAGCTGGGCATCGACCCGCCCCCCGAGCTCGCCGCGCTCCGGGCGCTCGCAGGCGACTTCACCGCCATCCCCGCCTCGGCCCTGCCCACGGGCTTCGTGGGCACTCTCCGCCCCTACCAACAGCGCGGCGTGGACTGGATTCATTGGCTCCGCAGCGTGGGAATGGGCGGAATCCTCGCGGACGACATGGGGCTCGGGAAGACAGTGCAGTGCCTGGCTGCGTTGGGGCCTGGCCGCCATCTGGTCGTGGCACCCACGTCGGTCATCGGCAACTGGGCCCGGGAAACCGCGCGGTTCAGACCCGACCTCCGGGTCTGTGTTTTTTACGGCGCTCGACGCGAAGCAGACCCGCACGCCGACGTCGTGATCACGAGCTGGGCGCTGCTCAGACTCGATGCGGAGCGCCTTTCGGAACGATGGACCACGGTGGTGTTCGACGAGGCCCAGGCCATCAAGAACCCGGAATCGCAGACCGCGGAGGCGGCCCGGGCTGTGAAGGCAGGGCTGCGGCTTTGCGTCACGGGCACCCCGGTGGAGAATCGGCTGGACGAGCTGTGGTCGGGAATGCATGTGGCGAATCCAGGATTGCTGGGGTCGCGGCGCTCGTTTCGGGAGCGGTTCTCGGGCCCAATCGAAGACGGCAGCCGGAAGGCGCGGGATGGGCTCCGGCAACGCGTACGACCGTTCATCCTGCGGCGCAAAAAGGTGGAAGTAGCACCAGAGTTACCATCACGAACCGATATCGTGCTGCGCTGCACGCTCTCCGAACGGGAGCGCACACTGTACGAGACCGTGCGAAGCCTCTCGTCGAAGCAGGCCGCCTCCATGTTGGCCGGCGGGAAGGGCTGGCTTCAGGTGCTAGAGGTGCTGTTGCGCATGCGTCAGGCCTCCTGTCATCCGGGGCTGCTCCCCGGTGGTGACCGGGATCTCGGTTCGGCAAAGCTTGAATTGTTGATGGAGACGCTGAACGAGGTCGTGGCCGACGGACACCGCGTCCTGATCTTCTCTCAGTGGACCTCAATGCTGGACCTCGTGGAGCCCGCGCTGCGCCGCGCCGGCTGGGGCTTCTGCCGGCTGGATGGTGCCACGCGCGACCGCGAAGCGGAGATCACAAGGTTCTCTGCGGAGGATGGCCCGCCGATCTTCTTGTTGTCGCTGAAGGCCGGCGGCACGGGCCTCAACCTCACGGCGGCGGACTACGTCGTGCACCTCGACCCCTGGTGGAACCCGGCCGTGGAGGACCAGGCCACCGACCGCGCCCACCGCATCGGCCAGACCCGCCCCGTGGTGTCGCTGCGTCTGGTGGCGGAAGACACGGTGGAAGAGCGCATCCTCGCGTTGCAAGAGCGTAAGCGTGAGCTGGTGCGTGCGGCGCTGGACGAGGATGCGTTGGCGAAGGCGTTGACCACCGCGGAGCTGGCCGCGCTGTTCGACTGAACGGCTGGCACTCCTTTGCACACCCCTCATCCGCCCTTCGCGCCGGATGAGGCCGCGTGGGCACCTGCTTGATGTGCTGAATGGTTACAGGTCAACCCGTGCGCCCAGCTCCACCACCTGGCGTTCGGGCAGGTTGAAGTAGTGGGTGGGGTCGGCCGCGTTGGTCGCCAGCAAACCGAACAGGGACTCGCGCCACGCCGACATGCGCCCGCGATTGGTAGCCATGAAGCTTTCGCGGCTGAGCAGGTAGACCACGTCCTCCGCATGAAGTTCGAGCCCGATGTCACGGATCGCGTGCAAGATGGCCGACGGGACCACGGGCTGTTCCATGAAGCCGTACCGCAAGAAAACGCGGTAGAACCCATCGGACAGAGCCTTGACCTCGACTCGGCGGTCCGCCCCAACCCACGGTACGGCCTCGGTCGAAACGGTCGTGAGAAAAACCGTTTCGTGGATGCAGTCGAAGCGTTGAACGAGCTGCGCAAGCGCGGGTGGAGCACTCCCGGAAGACGTGGACATCACGACGGCCATCCCCGGCAGCCTTCGCACCGACTTGGTCCGCAATTCGGTTAGGAAGACCTCAACATCCCGACGACTGGCAGAGAAATGGTCGGCCAGAAAGGAGCGCCCCGACACCCAGACGGCCATGATGAGGAACATGACCGAGCCCAGGGCGAACGGCAGGTAGCCGCCATCGAAGAACTTCAGCATCGTGGCTACGAAGAAGGGAAGGTCCAAGGCGAGGAGGGCGAGCAGCAGGAGTCCGGCCTTCAACGAGGACCACTTCCAGTGCTTGCGGGCGACCTCGCAGAACACGATGGAAGTGATGGCCATCGTGCCGCTGACCGCGAGGCCGAACGCCGCCGCCAGCTTCGTGGATTCCTGAAACATAAGGACCAACGCAATACTGGAGATAGCAAGCGCCCAGTTCGCTGCCGGAACGTAGATCTGGCCCGCGACGGAGGAACTGGTGTGGAGGACCTTGACGCGCGGAAGATAGCCGAGGCGCAAGGCCTGATGGGTGAGGGAAAACACCGCCGAGATCAGCCCCTGGGAGGCGATCACGGTCGCGCAGGCTGCGAGGGCGACCAACGCGAAGGTCCACGGACCGGTCGGCACCATCGAGAAGAACGGTGTCGCGGCCGTTTCCGGATGCTTGAGGATGAGCGCCCCCTGCCCGAGGTAGCTCAGCGTGAGCGCCGGGTAGGTGACCGCGACCCAAGCGACCCGGATGGGGGTGCGCCCGAAGTGGCCCATGTCGGCGTACAGCGCCTCCCCGCCCGTGACCGCCAGCACCACCGAACCCAGGATCACCGCGCCCGGCAGCCCATGTTCAGCGAAGTACTGGATCGCCCACATGGGCGAGAGGGCTTGGAGAATGTCTGGATTGGCGATGATGCTGCGAGCCCCGAGGCCGCCGATCACCAGGAACCACACCACCATGATCGGGCCGAAATACGACCCGAGGGCCCCCGTGCCGCGGCGTTGGATCGCGAAGAGCGCGATGAGGATGCCTACGGTGCCAGGCACGACGAGGGGCTTCAGGCTGGAGTCGGCGACAGTCAGGCCCTCCATGGCCGACAGGACCGAGATCGCAGGCGTGATCACGCCATCACCGAACAGCAAGGCCGCACCGGCCATCACCAGGAGGCTCATCCACCCGACACGGCCACCCACCGCCACCCGCATCCGTTCGGGCAGCAACGTGAGCAAGGCCATGATGCCGCCTTCCCCACCGTTGTCAGCCATCATCAGCAGTGCCACATACTTGATGGTAACGACGAGGGTAAGCGACCAGAACAGGAGGCTGACGATGCCGTAGATGTTGGCCTGGCCCAGGTCACCATGCACATGGTGCAGGCACTCGGCGAACGTGTAGAGCGGGCTGGTGCCGATGTCCCCGAACACGACGCCGAGCGAACCCAGGATGAGAACCGCGGTGCTGCCGTGCACATGGTGGGAAGCGTCTGACTCTTTGGGCGCGGACATGGTCGACTCGGGATGGCACCCGCGGCTATCCCGAACCTGTGCGCTTACGAACGACACCAGGATAGATCCCTGTCCATGTTCGAACCCTACGCCGGCCATGTCCTCCTGCTCGTCAACGTCGCAAGCAAATGCGGCTTCACTTCGCAGTATGCAGCGCTGGAGACGATGTTCCGAACCTACAAGGACCGGGGGCTGCTGATTCTGGGCGTCCCGTGCAACCAGTTCGGTGGTCAGGAACCCGGGAAACAGGAGGAGATCCTTAGCTTCTGCAAGCTGAACTATGGCGTTACCTTCCCGATCCTCGAAAAACAGGAGGTGAAGGGGGCGAACCAGTCGCCGCTGTACAAGTTCCTGATTGAAAGCAAGGTTGGAAATGGGTCATCCGTGAAGTGGAACTTCGAAAAGTTTCTCGTCGGTCGCGATGGGCGAGTGTTGGACCGGTGGCGTTCGTTCACCACCCCCGAAAACAAGGGGATGATCGCGGCCGTGGAACGCGCGTTGGCGGAGTAGCGCGGCTTCGTTCCTGCGTTATGGTCCGCTCCACCTGAGGCCCTCGATGCGTTCTCTGCTGCTCTTCGCGCTCGCACTGCTTGCAGGTTGTGAGCCCATTCCGCTCGGCAGCACCGATAAAGACGAGTCCCCCCTCGAGGACACCGATCTCGATGGGGACGGCGATGGCTACATTGCCAGCCAGGACTGTGACGACTCGGACGACGCGATCAGCCCCGATGCGGCTGAGATCTGCGACGAGAAAGACAACGACTGCGATGGCAATATCGATGACGATGCCACCGACATGCCCACCTGGTACGCCGACGAAGATGCCGATGGCTACGGCGATGACTCTTCCGCTTCCGAGGCCTGCGATCCTCCTGATGGTGCCGTCGCACCGGGCGGCGATTGCGACGACGATGATGCGCTCGTCAGCCCCTCCTCCGACGAGGTGTGCAACGAAGTCGACGACAACTGCGATGGCGCGGTGGATGCCAACCCCGTCGATGGCATCACGGTCTACCTGGACCGCGACGAGGACAGCTACGGAGACCCTGCGAGGGCGGTGAACGCCTGCGACCTGCTGGATGGCTATGTCCTCGACAGCACCGACTGCGACGACGCCAACGCCGACGTGTACCCGAGCGCCGCCGAGCTGTGCAACGGGTTCGACGACAACTGCGACGAGATCATCGACATCGGCACGCTCGACGCGCCAATCTGGTACCCCGACGCCGACCTCGACGGCTATGGAACGGTCGAGGGAGGGCAGCAAAGCTGCGACGCACCCGAAGGGTTCGTGTCCGACGAAACCGACTGCGACGACACCAACGCCGCCGTGAACCCCAGCGGCCTCGAAGTTTGCGACGGCGCCGGACTCGACGAGGACTGCGATGGCGATGACGACGAATCCGACTCCTCGCTCGACCTCACCACGCTGACCACCTGGTACGAGGACAGCGATGGCAACGGGTTTGGCACCTCGTCGTTGACCACCGACGCCTGCGACCAGCCTACGGACTACGTTTCCGGCGTAGCTACCGCCGCCGATGTCGTGTGCGCTTCGGCGGTCTGGGGCAACGACGCCGATGCAGCCACCGCGCCGGTTGGGGACTTCGGCTACGGCGCCGCCGACGCCTTTACGGTCCGCATCCGCGCGGACCTCGTGGAATTCGGGGCGGACTACGGGTTCATCGCCACAAAGGGCACGGCCGACAGTGGGGAATGGTCTGTTACCGCCATCAGCACTTCCACCGCTGGGGATCTCGCGCTCTGCCTCAACCGGTCCGGCGCGGCTCCCATCGTGTGTACCGATGTGACGACCGGCGACTTCCATGACTACGTGGTCACCTATGTGGGCGCTATCAGCCAGTGGTACGTCGATGGAGTGGCCGTGGGCGACGAGGGCACGGCCAGCCTCGGCAGCGCAGACGCGACCACCTGGCTCACGCTCGGCAACGAGCCCGGGGCATCCGAGGCAGCGCGCGGAACGGTCGACGAGATCGACATCTGGTCGACCGACCTGAGCGCGGCGGCCATCAACGACCTGTACACCGGGGTTTCCATGCCGAGCGACACCTCAGCGCTCGCAGGATGGTGGCGGTTCGACGAGGGCAGTGGCACCTCGGCCGATGACCTGTCGGGGCGGTCGAACGACCTGTCGCTCAGCGGCACGGATTGGGTCGCGGACTGCCCCTGATGAGCGTTCAAGTCCTCGCGGCCGGTCTCGCGGCGCGAGTGGGGAGCGAGAACGTCGAGCCGGGGGTCGTCGTCCGCGACACCGCTGGCCGCGACTGTGGCCCGTTTCTTCAGGTGCGCCCGGCAAACACCGCCGAGGTCGCCGAGGTACTGCGGTACTGTGCTTCCGAACGGGCACCCGTGGTTCCAGTCGGCCGGGCTACCGCGTACTGGCATCCCCTGCCCGACGATGCCGCGGTCGCGCTCGATCTGCGCCGGTTGAACGCCGTGGAGTGGATCGGTCAGGTCGCGGTGGCCGGCGCGGGGGCCGCCGTTCGGCCGCTCGATCAGGCGCTGCGCGCCGCCGGGGGGCACCTGGCGTTGCACCCCGATGCGTTCGGGGGCACGACCCTCGGGGCGCTGGTCGCGACCGCGTGTACCTCCGGGATCGGCATGGGGCAAACCACCGTGGGCGAGCTGGTCGCCGGGGTGGAAGTGGTGTCCGGGGCAGGCGATGTTTTCTTCACTGGCTCCGCATCCCACCAGGCGGTGCCTCCCCTGCTTCGCGAAGGGCTCCCGGATCTGACGGGCCTTTTTCTCGGCGCTGAAGGCGGGATTGGCGTCGTGACAAAGGTGGCGCTGCGGTTTCGGCCGCCACCTTGGCGCGTGCACTTGCGGGGCGCGGTGGACCCCACTGCGCTCAAACGGGTCGTCTCGCTTGGGCGCACGTTGGCCGATGCCTACGACACGTTTCGGCTGACGCGCTCTCTGACGACCTGGAACCAGGGGTACGTGCTCGATCTCTGGGTCGTGTCGTCATTTTCAGCGCAGGAAGCCGGGGTACGCGCAGCGGAGGTGGAACGTCGCCTAATCGAAGCAGGGGCGCTGATCTCCCGGCGCGTCGTCGAGAGCCCGCGGGCCCGCGATGGCGTAGGGCCCGACTATGACGCACGGTGGGCCGGCCCGATCGATGGATTGGCTGCGTTCGCGGCCCGTGGACGCCTGCGGGGGCTCGACGTGAACGCCGCCTACGAGTGCGTTCCAGACCTACTCCTCGCGGCGGAAGCGATGCTGGCGGCCCAGCGCGTGGCCGGCGTGCCCGAGAGCCGCCTTGCGTGGTACCTCGCACCCGACTTTGTGAACCTTGGCGTTCACGCCACGGTTCCGCTGGATTCCGACCCCTGGCCGCCTGCTGTGTCCAGACCGTGGTTCGACCGCTTCGCCGCCCTCCCCGTGGTCCCCTATCGGCTGGGGCGTGCGTGGCCCGCCGGGTGGCTCGAAGGACTGGGCGTAACCAGAGAATCCTTCCGAGCCTTGAAGGCCACATTCGACCCGATGGGCATCCTTCAGCCCGGACTGCCGCTGTGGAGCTAGTCCGCCGTTGGTTGGAAATTCTGGGTGCGCCCGAACTGGCCGCCGACCTCGCGGCGCTGCCGGGCCGCGATCCCTACGCCAGCGGACCGGGGAGTCCGAGAGGCATCCAGAGCGCGGAATGGAGCCTCCGCGAGGGCAGCGCAGGCGTCCGCTTCGCCTGGAACGTGGACCGGGACCACGTTTCCACTGCGGAGGTGTTCGCCGTTCTGGCGCGATGGACAACCCTTTCTCCCGAAGTGCGTTCCCTGCTCCGGCTCCTTCAGGGGGTACACCTCCAGGTCGGGCGCGATGGCCCTCGTTCCAAGCTTTACATTTACGCCCGCGGCGCACCGCCGGTCACGCTGCAGCGCGTGGGGGAGGTGCTTGGCGTCCACGTTCCTCCCGAGGCGGCGTTCGCGGCGATCGATTTGGTGTCCGACCTCGCGCTGAAGCACTACGTCGAGGGGCCTCGGGGCGAGCTGGGAGCGTGGCTCCGGGAGCACGGTGCCGCCTCGCTCGCAGACTGGTCCGACTCCCTTCCGGCAGACCTCGGCACGCCGCGCTCCGCCTTTGTGGCCAGCGTGCGCCGAACTACATCGGCACATTCCGATGTAACGATACATGTGAACATTCGCGAAGCCCCCGAACGTCTCGCTCAGCTTGCAGGCACTGACCTGGGTGCGCGTGCGGCAAGCGCCTTTCGCGACGCGGCTCGGCTCGGACTGCGCCTTTGCCCTACGCACGTCTCCTGCCTCCTCCCGCCCTCAGGGGTGCCGATCCGCACCGTGTACTACCGTTTGGAGCCCCTCCGATGACCGAACTGGACGTGTTGATCGTAGGCGGCGGACCGGCCGGGGCAACCCTCGCCGCGATCCTCCTAAAGTACCGCCCCCAAACCCGAATCAGGATACTGGAGCGCGACAGCTTCCCTAGGTTTCACGTGGGTGAAACGCTGGTGTCCGACATCAACCTCGTCCTGGAGGAAATGGGAGCCTACGAGGCCGTGGCCAACGCCGGCTTCGTGAAAAAGATCGGGGCGGCCTTCCGGTGGGGGGCGGGAGACGAGCCTTGGTACCTCACGTTTGCCGCGCTGGACGAGGTGCGTCCTGCCCCCACAACCCAGGTACAAACCGAGTACACCTGGCATGTGGACCGGCCGGTGTACGACTCCATCCTGCTCGACACGGCACGGGGGTGGGGAGCCGAAGTGGTGCGTGGGGCAGCGCGGACCCTGCTCCACGAAAATGGGCGCGTCGTGGGCGTGAAAACGGAGGATGGCCTCGAACATCGGGCGCGCTTCGTGGTGGACGCCACCGGCCAGTCCGGACTGTGCGGCAGCCTTTCGGACCGGGTGGTGGACCCCCACCTCCAGAACATGGCGACCTGGGGCTACTTCCGAAACTTCCGCCTCGAAACCGCTCTGAACGGCGACCTCGATCGTTCGCGTGCGTTCATCGTCGCCCATTCGTTGGGCTGGTCCTGGTTTTTTCCCATCCGCCCCGATCTGGTGTCCGTCGGGCTGGTCACTCGGAAAAGTGAGCAGACGGACGAACGACCGGACGACCGCTTCCAAAGGTCCATCCTCGAATGTCCCGAGTTGGCCCGACTGCTCTCCGATGCGGAGTTGGTGCCGTACGCAGAGGGTGCCCCGCGGGTCCATACCGTGCGGGACTACTCCTACCTCTCCAGCTCGGTGGCGCAACCGGGCCTGATTCGCGTTGGGGATGCAGCGGGTTTTGTGGACCCCATCCTTTCGGTCGGCTGCTTCCTCGGTCAGTCTGGCGCCCGCCATCTGGCCTACAGCCTGAGGACGGTGTTGGACGGGGAAGACCGACTGGACGAAACGACCGTGCTCACGGCCTACGCCGACCATGTTCTGGAGACGCTGCGGGCGTTCAGAGAGGTGACCTATTTCTTCTACCGGTTCAACGAGCGTCCCGACGCGTGGTGGGCTGAGGCGCGCCGGCATGTGAACGACGCCGGCTTCCCCGCCCAGGCCACCGACCGCCACGCCTTCAGCGTTTTCGCAACAGGATTTGCAGCCCGACGCTCCGTTTTTCGCGAGCCCAATGGCATGTTCGGCGAGCCCTTCTTCGACGATGCGTTCCGACGCCTCGTCAACCCCGATGGCTCCCCGCCACCACGAACCCGACTGCGTCGCACCGACCGCCCGCGGCTGCTGGGAAGGGTGGACCGTCGGCCGAGCGCCGTGCCGGTGGATGGGCAGGGTCATGTCATCCCCGCCCTGAGGGTCGAGGTGTTCACCGCTCAGGCCCACAGCGGTGATACCCTCGTTCGACGACTATTTGTTCCACCTTCGATGGACCCGCTCTTCGACTGGCTCGATGGCACGCACGACGTAGCGGCGCTGGTGACCCGACTCGACGCGCACCTCCACGTCGGTCCAGAACATCAGGCCGCGCTGGTCAAATATGTGCGCGGCGTGGTGGAAGGGCTGGTGGAGCGCGGGTTGGCGACGGTGTAGGCGCCCGAGTTCAGCCAGGCCCCACCTCGTTCACATAGGCGGTCACCACACCGCCGCAGCCGCCGCGCAGCGGACAGGCCTCGCAACCCGAACCGAACCCGCGGGCCTGAGAGCGGAAGTACAGCTCCGCCACCAGCGCAGCGGGTTCGCGGTGCGTGGGCAAACAGAGGGGAGTGCCAATTCCGAGCGGGCGAACGGCCTCGGGCACGCTCCCCACTGCAGCTGCGGCAGCGGCAAAGGCCGGCGCTTCGGCAGCGAAGTCGAAGATGCCCTTGTCGCGGAGAAGGGCCACGCCCAAGCGGGTGCCGTAGCGGCGCGAGACCATGGCCGCGAGAGAGGGCAGTTCCGCGAGCGTGCGACGCAGGAGGAGGGTGTGGACGACAACGCGAATACCAGCGTTCACCGCCGCATCGAGCCCCATCACGACCTGTTCAAAGCACGGGGTGCCGCACACGTCATCGTGCAACGGGGCGCTCGCTGCGTACAGCGGAACGATGACCTCGGTGACACCCGCCCCAGCCCAGGCATCCGCGTGGTCCGCGAGCCCGGCGCCGTTGGTCATCAACTCGATGGACTCGAAACCGGCGGGGCGAACCGCGAGAAGAAGACCTGAGAAGTCGGGATGGAGCGTGGGCTCGTTGCCGCCGATCATCAGCCTCCGCACCCCCGCTGGGCGCGCCTGGAGGTGGGCCAAGGCCGCGCTCCGAGGGGTACGTTCGGCCTCAGGGACCGACACGGTGCCGGGTCCGGCGCAAAAGAAGCACCTCTGGGCGCAGGCATTGTGCAAAGCGAGCAGGGTGGCTGCGGGCAACCCACGCGCCTGAAGCCACGCAAGCTGAACGCCTGGATCACCGCGTAGAAAGGCGTGGAGTGTCGCGTCTTCGTGTTCCGGGGGCATCCTCACAAGAACAGGTGCCCCAACACGAGGCCGACGCCTACCGCGAAGATGCCGCCGGCCCATTTCGGGTTCACCCGCAGAGCGCGATTCGCCGGGTTCCGAGCCCAACGATCATAGCCCACCATCAAGGCGGCGCTGACGAGACCGGTGAAGACGAAGGGCCACCAGACCGCACCGGGCTGCTTCGCGACGAACAGGTAGCTGCGCAGCGTGGCCGGCGTCGTGACCTGCCCATCCGGTAGCGTCGGCAGCGTTGCGACGGCGAACGCGGTCACCTCACCCCGCGGCATGTGCTTCGCAAAACCCTCCACCAGAGCCCGGTCCTTCAGTCGGCCCAGGCCCGCACGATCCTTGATGTCGTCAGCTTTCTGGAGATTTTTATCAATCTCTTTGAGCAAGGCGGCGTCTACCTTTCCTGCGGCGGCGTCGTCCAACCAGCGGATGACGGATTCGGGACCCGCACGCTCCGCGACGAGCTCTCGCGTGAGGTTGACCCTGTCGCCGTTCTCCTCGTAAGCGGCACCCGCGATCAGGCTTCCCAGCACCCAACCCAGCCCGTCCGGCATGTTGGCATACCCTAGGTATAGAGCACGCTTACCCGGAGGCGCCAGCGAGGACATGTACTCCTGACGCTTCGGCGAGGCGAGCATCTCGCCAATCGTGAACGCGACAACCCCGGCGAGCACGACGTACACGTTGGCGGTGTACACGAAGGAGATCAGCGCGAGGCTGGCGATCGCCATCCCCAGAAACGTGCTGGTCAGCGTGCTCACCTTCGAGGAGAGCCAAGCGAATACAAACATGGTGAACATGATCAGGATCGCGTTGATGTTCAGCAGTTTCTCCTGCGGAATGTTGACGCCGGACCAACCCTGGTTCAACCAGGCGTCATTGCCGAAGAACCAGCCAAGCTCCGTGAGCAGGCCGCTGGAATCGGTCCAATCGTCCACGAAGTTTGGGAGCAGGTCGAAGAGTTGGTGGAACGAGAACCAGAACCCGGCGGAGATGACGATGAACCCGAGGATGATGGGACTGGAAAACAGTTCACGGAGGCTGTCGGCCACCAGCGCGAACGGTGAGCCCTCCGCGGGAGCCTTCTGGCGCTCATCCACCGGTTCCTTGTAGAAGAACAGAGGGATAAGGTTGGAGAAGACGATCACCGAGCAGACGGCGAACACGCCGGACCAGCCCCAGCCCATCGTTTCCCTGGCGAAGGCCGGCACGAAGGCCGCGATGGCCGCGCCGATGTTGACCGACTGGTAGAAGAGTCCCCAGCCCATCGATTCCGAGCCCGCCGACTTGGCGATGGAATGGGCCATGGTTCCCTGGATTCCAGGCTTGAAAAGACCCGTTCCCGCCGCGAGCAGTTGCGTGCCCGCAAGCATGACCATGAACGGATCCTCCGCCGCTCCCGCCTGGGACATCATCGCGTACCCGGCGGCCTTCAGGAAAACCGAGATCGCGATCGTGCGCTTGTACCCGTAGCGGTCTGCAAATCCGCCTGCGAACGTGGGAAGCCAGCTCTGCATTGCCGCCCACGCCGCATAGATTAGGCCCTTTTCACTGTGTTCCAGCCCGGCGCCGCCCTCGCTCACCGCGAGCACCATGAAGATGGGCGCCACGAGCCGCACGCCGTAGTAGGCCATGCGTTCCATCAGCTCCATGAAGATGCAGATCCAGAAGATGTGGTCAAACGACCGGATCTGAGCGAAGATCGAGGAACGCGGAGCGGGTGAGGTCATGGTCACGTGGGTTATCGCCCAAGGCAGGCGATCGCTACGTTCGCCAAGTTAGCTCCCGAACGGTCAGGAGTTGCCCGTGCCCGCCATCCACCTCGTTACCGAAGTCCCTGGCCCCAAGAGCCGTGCGCTCGTCGCACGCCGCGAAGCCGCGATGCCGCCCGGTGCCGCGAAGCTCACCTCGCTGGCCATCGCTCACGCCCACGGCGCGACCATGACCGATCTGGACGGCAACACCTTCCTCGATTTCGCAGGCGGCATCGGAATGCTGGCGGTGGGACACACCCCGAGCAACGTCGTCGCCGCCTTGCAGGCTCAGGCCGCCGAGCTGGTCCACATGTGCGCCATCGTGGCCTCGCATGAATCCTCAGTGGCGCTGGCCGAACGGCTGAACGCCCTGGCGCCGGGACCGGAACGCAAGCGCACGGCGCTGATGAACAGCGGCGCGGAAGCTTTGGAAACCGCCGTTCACATCAGCCGGGCCTTTACGAAACGACAGGGTGTGGTGGTGTTCGAAGGCAGCTACCACGGGCGTACCAACCTCACTCTGGCGATGACCTCGAAGTTCAACTTGTTCAAGAAGGGTTTTGGCCCCTTTGCGCCGGAGGTCTATCGCCTCCCCTTCCCGAACCTCTACCGCTGCCCACCCGGCATGACCGAGGCCGCCTATGTGGACTGGCACATCGCACAACTCGATCATGGATTCACAGCCTTTGTCGACCCTAGTCACGTCGCCTGCGTCGTGATCGAACCGGTACAGGGGGAAGGCGGCTTCGTAACCGCGCCCTTCCGGTGGTTGCAGCGGCTGCGAGCGCTCTGCGACCAGCATGGCATGCTGCTCGTGGCCGACGAAGTACAGTGCGGGATGGGGCGGACAGGCAAACTGTGGGCAATCGACCACTCAGGTGTCGTGCCCGACATCGTGACCACAGCCAAGTCTTTGGGCGCCGGCACGCCGATCTCCGCCATCGTCGGGCGGGCCGACGTGATGGAGGCCCCCCACCCCGGCGGGCTCGGCGGGACCTACTCCGGCAGCCCGCTGGCCTGCGTGGCGGCGCTCGCGGCCCTCGACACCATCACCCGACCCGAGTTCCTGGCCCGCGCCATCGCGATCGGCAAGCGCATGCGGTCCCGCCTCGACGCGCTCCAGTCTCGCTTCCCTCGACTCATCGGCGATGTGCGCGGCCTCGGTCCGATGCTCGCGATCGAACTGGTGAAGAACGTGGACACACGGGAACCATGGATGGAAGCCACGCAGGCGGTGAACGCCGCGACGCTTCAGCGTGGGCTCATCACCATCCGCGCCGGGCTCTACTCCAACTGTGTGCGTTTCCTGCCGCCTCTCACGCTCACCGACGCCGAAGTGGACGAAGCCATGGATGTGGTGGACGCGTCGGTGGCCGAGGTGGCCGAGCGCATGGGGGCGGCGTGAGCCGAAGGCTGCGGGTTCTGCGGCTGGAAGGGGGAGCCGCAGCGCGCGGCCGCATTCACGGCGAAACGTTCGCCGCCGAGATCCGCGAGTATGCCGCGGAGCGCGTACATCTTGCCGCGACAGGAAATTGGGCCGGAGGCACCTCGATAACGGAGGGCGAAGTGCTGGCGCTCGCCCGCCGGATGCTCCCAGCCCACGAACGCTACGATGCGGGCCTGTACACCGAGCTGGTCGCGATGGCGAATGCCGCTGGAATCTCGGTGGAAGCAGCGATGATCGTGGGGGGGTTCACCGACTTCGTGGATACGGTACGCGCCGCAGGGGGCCCCGGCCTCGAGGAAGACGACTGCACCGCGGTGCTCGTTCCGCCCCACCGCACCCCCGGACTCGGCGGGTTGTTCGCGCAGACCTGGGACATGCACGATTCGGCCACGCCGTTCGTGGTGCTCCTGGATCTTCGCCCCGAGGATGCGCCGGCTGCGCTCGTGTTTTCCACGGTCGGCTGCCTGGGGCAGATCGGGGTGAACGAGGCGGGGATCACCGTCGGCATCAACAACCTCGTCTGCACCGACGGCCGCGTCGGCGTGACCTGGAACTTCGTCGTCCGCAAGGCGCTGGCGCAGACAACGCTCGAAGCCGCAGTTGCCTGCATCCAGGGAGCCAATCTGGCCGGAGGGCACGACTATCTGGTGATGGATGCGGCCGGGCGGGCCGTGAATGTCGAGGCCAGCGCGCGGGTGCAGGTCGTCGACACCTTGGGCGAACATCCCATCGTTCACACCAACCACTGTGTCGCAGCGCTCACCCGCACCCACGAAGCCAAGCGGGATGCGGGTCTGCTCGCCTCGTCGCATCAACGCCTCGCCAAGGCCGAAGAGGAGCTTCGCCGAGGCCCGATCGACGTGGAGCGCTTGATGGCCCTGATGGCCGAGGGCTCCTGCATCTGCCGACACGGCGGTCCCCCGGCCCACATCGAAACCAGCGGCGCCGCGGTCATTCGGCCCGCCACCCGCGAGCTCTGGGCGACATGGGGGCCCCCCGACACGCACCCGTGGGAGCATTTCGAGGTAGCGAGGGGAACCCGCTACGGGTAGGCTGCCGGCCAGTTCGAGGCCTCCATGTCCATTGTGCTGTCCCTGCTCGCTCTCGTCGGTTGTCCGGCCGTGCCCGAGACAACGAAACCGACCCCCCACGACACCGGAAGCCCGAACGACACGGGCGACACCTTGGACACCGTGGACACTGCGGCGACAGGCGACAGCGCCGAAACCGGCGGAGAGACGGGCGTGGACACCGGCAAGGACACGTCGGTGCCCCCCGACAGCGGCAGTGAGACCGGGGAAGACACCGCCGACACCGCCGACACCGCCGACCCCGCGACATCCGGCTGCACCGACGCGGACTTGTTCCTCTCGGCTGAGGTTCGGGACTCCACAGGCACAGCAGGCACGTCCTGGACCCCCAAAGCAGACCTCACCATGTTCGCCGTCGTCACGAATCTATGCCCGATGGACGTGACCTTCTCCACGCCGAGTAGTTGCCTGTTCACCGGCTGGGCGGTCACCAACAGCCGCGGCATGGAGACCGGGGTGGTCGTGGCCTGCGCCGCCGTTGTCACGTCGTGGACCGTGCCCGCAGGGGGAACGTTGGAGGAGGGTCAGTATTTCGGACCGCAGCGGCCCGATACCTACGTGCTGGACGTAACGGCCGAAATCCCGGCGGCCTCGGCAACGGTCACGTTCACCGTCATCTGAGCACTCACCCGTCCGCGACAACCACATGCACGGCCGAATAGGACCAGGCCGCCTCGCAAAGCTCGATCGCGCTCGTCGCGCAGCCGTCGCCCGCGCAGGTCGTGGCCCAGGACACGTCCCCCATGAGGTGCTCCGGGTCGAGCCAGGCCCCTTGCCACACGCGGGTCACCGCGAGCGTGGCATCGCCTTCCAGCGACTGAACGATCGGGTCGTCCGCACAGGCATAGTCCAGCCCGGTCCGAGTGCAGGCGTGATCATCCAGCCACAGCTCGGTTTCGCTCTCGATGTAGGCCTGGATCTCGTACTGGGCGGCCGGTTCGACGTACCCCCCGCCGCCGAGGCTGCAGGTGGTGGACCATGCGGTGGTATCCAACAGGTAGGTGCCCGCCACGGGGGAGCAGGCCAGTGCGAGTAACAAAGCCATGCTGGATCGATACCACGGTCGACGGAGCGATGTTCGTGGCATGATGCATACATGCTGTTCACGTTCGCCCTCGCGTGCTCCGACATCGACCCCGGATTCCTCGCCTCCGGGGTCCGCAACGACCGAGATGATGTGGCCGTGTCGTTCACGGTGGCGGGGGGGGAAGACGACCCCAACGACAGCGGCGACACCGCGGCGGGGGGCGATGTCGAGGCCATCTGTGACGCCGCCGACCTCGATCTTTCCGTGGTCGTCGAGGCCGGAACGGGTGGCGAGGCCACGGCGTTCTCGTACCCGACCGAGATCACCACGCGCGCCTTGTTCACCAACCCCTGCAACGGGTTCCTCCGCTTCACCACTCCAACCACCTGCCTCGTGGACCGCTGGACTCTGACCGATGGTGCCGCACACGCCACGAGCTTCGCCGGCAACTGCGTGAACGACGAGACAACGTGGGCTCTGGATGCCCTGGAAACCACCGAAGTCAACGCGAGCTGGGGCGTCTTGGAGCGCAGCACCTACACGATCGCGGCGTACTCCGACGTGGTGGGTCGCTCAGCCACGGAGTTCTTCTCCGTGCAGTAGTTACACTGTTGACGATGCGCAAGCGGCCTCCCTCGTCTTCCCCCGCTCTCGCCCTCGCCGGCCTTGTCGCCGCCGGGTGCATCGCGTGGGGAACCTGGTTGGCGATCGGTGGCACGCCCGCTCCCGATGATGCGGCGACCGCGGCGCCTGCGCCCGACGCGCCCTCCGCGCCGTCCCCTGCTCGCGCCGCGGCCGTGCAGGCGCGGGGTTCCGGCGTTTGGAAAAACGATGCGCCCGCGTCTGCAGAGACCACCTCGACGGCCGCCTCCTGTGCCGGTTGCGACGTCGTCGTCGTGACCGTGTGTTCGCTTCGCCGGGATCATACGGGTGCATGGCAGGAACGCTCACTCACCCCTGCGCTCGACAAGCTCACGCGGGGCGCGTTCCGCATGGACCAGGCATGGGCCGCCTCGAACTTCACGCTCGCCAGCCTCACGGCGGTGCTCACCGGGCGCTTCGGCAGCTCCACGGGCGTCACCGGTTGGGACAAGGGCCTGGTGGCGGATATCGCCACCTTGCCGGAGGTACTCGGCTACTACGGGTACCGCACCGGCGGGTTCACGACCGACGCACCGAGCGGATTCCGGCCGGATTACGGGCTCGATCGTGGCTTTCAGCACATGGAGATCATTCCGCCGCCCCGCGACAACCCGGATGGCCGAACGCGCGGCGGGGCCCCGGGCCCGGGCGGAGCGGCCGCGAAGCCGGCCGCGGCATGGATCGCGAGCCAGTCGAAGGAAACCCCGATCTTCGCCATGTTCCACACGCGAACGGCTCATTACCCGTTCGTCATCGAAGACGACCCGACCGATCCCACGGGCGTCACCCACCTTCTGTACGCATCCGATAAGTTGAACGCCGGGAAGACGCAGGCGATGCCCGGCGCGGCGGGCGGAACCGAGCAGCGCGGCGTGGTGTCGTTCTTCACGCAGGACCCGGTCCAGGCGGGGGTGCGGGAGGCTGGGGCGGCCGGAACGGCGATGTGGCGGCAACGCTACGCCGAAGGTGTCCAGCGGCTCGACCGGGATTTCGCCGCTTTGACGGAGGCCTTGGAAGCGCGCGGCCGCCTGGACCGCACCGTGCTGGTGGTCTTGGCGGATCATGGCGAATCCATCGACGACCATCAGGAGCTGCTGCACGGCGATGCCTACTATGATGGAGTCGTCCACATCCCGATGCTCGTGCGCGTGCCCGGACTGAAGGGAAAGCCCATCTCGGCGCTGGTGAGCCAGGTCGATGTGCTCCCCACGATCCTCCAGCTTGTCGGTGCGGTTTCGCCTGCGGGCATCGACGGCGCCTCGATGGTGCCGCTGTTCACCGGAGAGGCGGAATCGATCCGGTCCACCGCGATCATCGAAGGCGGCGTGGTGTGGCACGACGACGGCTCGCCTCGCGGCGCGGTGATCGCGCCTCCCTACGCCCTTTTGCGCCAAGACACGGGCTGCGACGGCGGCGACCTTCGCCTGCCCAACCAACCGGCGACCTGCCTCTACGACCTGGTCGCCGACCCTTTGCAGACCCGCAACCTCGCACGTCAGAAGATGGATGTGGTGACCGATCTACAGGGGCGCTGGGACAAATTCAGGGCCGCTCGCGGGCAGGCAGGCGCCACGTTGAACCTGGACCCCGCCTACGTCGAGGAGCTGCAGAAGACGGGCTACGACTTCCGGCCCGAGGCCGATCCATGAGGGTGCGGACCGTGACGCGCCGCCGCGCTCCCGTCGATGCCCTGCTCGTCGCCCTCGGAGCCGCTCTTGTCGCCTTTTTGCTGGGCGGTTGGGGGGCGCCCTGGCTGAGCGCGCATACCAGCGCCCGCGCCTTGCTCGACCCCTCGCGCTACCAACTGGTGGTGCCTGGCGTGAAGGCGACCGGGAAGAGCCTCGCGAAGGTGGCGCGTTCGGGCCTGGTGGATGGCAGTCTCGCTCTTGAAACCAGGGAATTCGGGGCTCCTGAGCGACTTGTACCCCAGACAGAACGTGTGGCCGACCTCCAGATGCGACTGGTTCCCGGCTCCGACCCGGTGGTGCTGAACGCCCGCACGGTGGACGGCAATCAAATGCAGATCGCCACGTTTTACGCGGAGGGTTGGATGACGCCCAGCGGCGTGTCTCACGCGTATGTGGATCCAGGGGTCGCGCACGTCCAGTTCGTGGATGGCCAGGCGGTCGTGGACGGCCAGCGCGTGATTGCCGCAGCGGGCGGGGGCGTCGAGCTTTCTCCGCTCGGCAACGCGCGCATCCGCTGGCTACGGCTGGCAGACGCCGACGGGGCTGTGCTGCTGGAAGACGACTTTTCCGCCGCCACAGGGGCAAGCTCACGACTTGGGTGGGGGCTCGCCGCCGGCATGGCAGCCGGGCTCTTCGCCTTCGCCTTCGCCCACCGGGAGGCCTCCCTCACGGGAAGGGTGCTGCTGTGCGCCGCAGTCGCCCTCCCGGCCACGGTCGTTACCGTACCGTACACGTCCTGGACGGGGCTGGTCGAACTCTTGTACCTCGCCGATGTGGACATGACCGAGCTGCGCCGAGGCTTGCTGCTGGCCTCCGGGCTTCCAGCGGCCCTGATAGCCGCCTCGATGTCGTCACTGCTCGATCTGTCCAAGACCCGCCTGCCAACGATGTCCTGGGGCCTCGTGGTAGGCATCGAGGTGGCGGTGGCGGGGGTGGCCTCGCGGGATTTGTCCGGGGTCGGTTGGGCGCTGTTACCGCTGGCTCTGTTGTCGGGCGGGCTGACGGGGAGGGCGGCGAGGGCCAGCGGAACCTCGCCCTCGGCCTGGCTCCTGCGGGAAGCTCCAGTCCTCCTGTTAGCCGCAGCGCTCGGCTGGGGGCCGGGACTCCTCGTGCTCACAGGGTGGCGCCTGTTCGGCCTGACCATCGACGCTCCCCGCCTGCTCGAACGAGGTGCCCGCGCCGGTGCAGACGCCTTCCTCGCCCTGATCCTCCTGCTTCCCTTCGCGACAGAGGTCGCGCTTCGCGGAACGACCGTCGATCACAGTTGGGATGCCGACGTGCTCGCCGGCGCATCGGTGGGCGGCCCCGCAACCATGGCGATGGAGGTACCGTTCTGGACGGCCTCCTGTGGAAACGACACGCCCGCGAACGTTTATGCCTTTGGCGGAAGCTCAACCGGCGGGGCGTGGCAGTTTCGTGGCGACCCCACCGCCTTCTTCCCCGCTCAGTTGCACGAGCGGCTGTGCGCGGCGGGGCTCTCGATCCGCTCCCTGAACTACGGGGAAGGCGGGCGCGACAGCTTCGATGTGGCGGTCGGGGCACCTCCGCTGTTCGCCATCGACCCTCCCGCTGTGGTCATCTTGTACCTGGGCGTGAACGACCTGCTGACACGCGATTCGCCGCTCACTCGAAAACAGAGGATGCAAAAGCTCTCCTCAAGGGCAGCCGCGACGACCTGGCTCGCGCGCCTCGGGTCCTCCTCCCGGCTGCTCACAGGCATCCGGCTCCTGGTGAGGCCGCGCGCCGAGGCGAGCCTCGTGGAGGCCGTGCCGCTACCGGATGCAGAAGAAAACGTTAGGGCGGTCACTGCCGCGGTGGTGGCCAGCGGGGGGAGAGTCCTTCTGGTACCTGAGCTTACCCGCGCCGCCGAGCGCGCCCAGATCGAGGACTACGCCCAGATGCTCACCCGGCTCGGGGGGGATCTCCCCGGAGCCAGCGTCGTGGACGCCCGCGCCGCGATCGGCAGCGCCCTCGAAGAGTTGATGACCGACCGCAACCACCTTTCGGCCGAAGGGGGAGACGCGCTCGCCGCCGCCCTCGAAGAGCCCGTGAAGCGGGCGTTGGGCGTGGCTCCATGAGCGCCTTTCTCGCGTTTTGGGTAGCTGCGGCCGCGGCCGATGCGCCGGTCGTCGTGGAGCTCCGCGGAGCCAATGTCAGGTCGAACGAGCCGATCCTCATTCACTTCGTGGGAGACGACGCATCCACCGTAAACATAGAGGTCAGCGACAGCGGCCGCAAGCCGGACCAGGTGGCGGGCGACGGAACCTGGACCGGGCGGGGCGAACTGGAAGGGCTTGGCTTCGAGCTCCGTCTGGAGGCGGGCACGCGGTCGTTGCCGAAGGGTCGGGCCGAGTGGAAGACGGACGGGGATCGACGGCTGCTCCTCGTGGTTCGGGGCGGGGAACTGGACGCGGTCGCCAGCATCGAGACCGAGACCTCTCTTGCGGCCGAAGCGGAGGCGCGTCGCGAGCCCTGGGGGGCGCCCTGGTTTTGGCTGGTGGCCGCGCTGGTAGGGGGGGTGGCAGCCGCGGAGGCATGGGGCGCACGCCGGCCAATCATCGGTCTCCAACGTATTCTAACGTCAGAATTGCTGGACGGCAGCCGCTTCCCTCGTGGTGCGGTGCGGGTGGCTTCGGTGAGCGAAGTGGCGCCGCCCCTGATTCGAGAACTTGCGCGGGCGCGGACCGTGATCCTGGTCGGCGCTGCACAGGTTCTCGATGCCGCGCCAGGGAGTGTTCTCCGGCTACGAGGCGACGATCCCGAACGACTGTCCGGCGTCGTGGCGGCACGCAGAAAGGAGCCCCTGGCCATCGTGGTGGTGACCACGAATGGCCCTGGAGACTGGCTGGAGATCGCGGCTGAATTGCCTGCGGATGTCCCCGTTTTCGTACACATGGAAAATTGGCGAGGCCAGGGGCGTGCATC
>CAMBIK010000010.1 GCA_945867435.1 Klebsiella pneumoniae | reverse complement strand
ACCACCGATTCCTGCCAGGATGGCGCCCCCATGTACCCGAGTTGCCCGAGCAGGGCGGCACCGCCGACGCCGATTGGAACCAGGTAGATGCTAAATTCATCAGGGATGATCTTGTGACGCAGGTCGATGAATCCCATCGCCAGGATGGCGAACGCCAGCCAGCCGTACCACACGAACGCGACGAGGTGAGGCGCGTCCAGATAGCCGATGTCGCTCACCACCTTTCGGAAGATCAGGACCGCCAAGACGCCCGAGGCGGCCTCGACCAGCGGGTACAGCGGCGAGATCGCAGCCTTGCACGAGCGGCATTTCCCTCGCAGCCAGAACCAGGCCAGGACCGGCACATTGTCGTATGGCTTGATGGGTGTGCCGCAGCTGGGGCAGGCTGAACCGGGGTGCACGACGGACCTGTCTTCGGGCATCCGTGCGATGCACACGTTCATGAACGAGCCGAAAAGAAGCCCGAAGATCGCGGCGAAGGCTTGGAAGATTCCCCAGGCCATATCGGTCGTCATGGGGAAAAGCTCCGGACGGCCGCGAGGACCCGGTCCACATCGCTCGCGGAGAGGCACTCGTGTAGGGGCAAGGCCAGCGATTCGGCGCAGAAGGCGTGCGCGTTGGGGGTGGGCGCGTGGGGAAATCCGGCGAGCGCGGGCTGAACGGCCAGCGAGGTTGGGTAGTAGATCGCTGTTTCAACACCCGCTTCCAGCAGGTGCGCTCGGAGCGCCTCACGACGAGGCACTCGCACCACATACTGGTGCAGCGCGTGGCTCGGGTGGCGAGGCAGGCGACGCGCCCACTCGGGCAGGTCAGCATCGTATCGAATGGCCGTTTGACGGCGCGCTTCGATGCGTGCGGGGAGGTCGTCGAGGTGAGCGAGGAGAACCGCGGCCTGGATCGCATCCATCCTGCTATTTCCGCCGATCGCGCCCCTCACACGCTCATGGATGTGCGGCGCTGACATGCCGTGGTGGGTCAACTTCAGCAGTGCGGCCTCGGTGGGGGCATCGTCGGTCAGGACCAGACCGGCATCGCCGGCCGCCCCTAGCGTTTTCGTCGGGTAGAAACTGACCGCCCCCATGATTCCCTGTTTCGGCGCCGGGGTGCCACCCGCGCATTGGGCGAGGTCGTCCACCACGGGTACGGGGAGGGGGGGTAGCGCGCAAGGCGCCCCGTACAGGTGTACGGCGATGATGGCGCGGGTGCGCGGCCGGAGCGGGAGCGTGGCGGGGTCGAGAAGGGGAAGGTCGCTCCGTACGTCGGCCACCACCGGGATCGCGCCGATTCGTGCGACGGCTCCCGCGGTGGCGAAGAACGTGACGGCGGGCACGATCACCTCATCTCCAGCCGCCACACCAAGCGCGAGCAGGGCGTAGCAAAGCGCGTCGGTGCCGCTGTTCGTGGTTACTCCGAATCGCCAGCCGAAGCTGGCGGCGAGGCGCGAGCGGGCCTCCTCCACCTGCGGGCCCCCCACATAGCGCCCCGAGCGGAGCACCTCGAGCACGGCGGATTCGACTGCCGTTGCCACGCGGGCGTGTCGCCCCGCGGGGTCGGCCATGCGAATCACTTGAAGTCTCGACGCTCAAAAACCATCATGGCCACGCCGAGGACCGCCACCGTGTAGCCCAGTCCGTACAGCGTGGTCCACCCGACCTCGCTCCAGCGAACGGCGACACCGTGTACGGCCTCGCTTCGCAGATTGAACTGTTCGAGGTTGGGAAGTACGCGGTACAGCACCTCGGTCAGGGTCTTGAACGCTCCGGGCTCGGCGCGCTCGCCGAACAGGTGGAGATCGTCTGCGAAGTGGCCGATCAGGTAAACGCTGACGGTGTACGCCGTGGCCGTGGTCGGGGCCGCGAAGGTGGAGAAGAGCGTTGCCCACGCGGTGAGGAGCGTGAGTTCGACCATCAGCATCGCCATTGCGACATACACCGACAGCACTGGCAAACCCTGTTGCATGCCGATGACGACCGTGTAGAGCAGAGTGAGCAGGACCAGCTCGGCGGCGAGCGTGATCCAGAGCCCGAGGTACTTGCCGAGCAGCAGCTGCCACCGGGGAATCGGCTTGCTTGCCAGGGTGTAGATGGTCTTTTTTTCGATCTCCTTGTACACCAGCCCGATGCCCAAAAAGATCGCGATCACCGCGGCCAGCATGCTTACGGCGCCCAGCGCCACTCCGCGCACCACCTTTTCCGTGTCGCCGATGGAGATCTCGCGCAGCGCCAGCGACAGCATCATCAGGAGCGCCGCGAAGAACAGGATGCTGTTCAGCACCTTGTCGCGCACCGCTTCGCGGAACGTGTTGCTGGCGATGGCCCAAAGGCGGGTCACGCCAGAACCCCCAACCGTGTCTCGTTCACCAAACGTGCGGCTTCAACTTCCGTGAGCAGCACATCTTCCAGCGTGCGGGTGTTGCGATGCACCTCAAGCAGCGAGCCGTTCGCCTCGATCACGGCGCGGCACACGCGGTCCTGGTGTTCGCGGGGAACGCGGACCGTACACGAGTCGGAGTCGCGCCGCAGCACCTCGGCGCCTGGAAGGTCCATCCCGCCCCGGTAGGTGATGTCGACGGTTCGCACAGCATCTCCGATCAGCTCGGGGAGCGTGCCCTCGCCTCGAAGCGTGCCTGCCACCACGATGGCCACTCGGTCACAGATGGCCTCGACATCGCTCAGGATGTGGCTGGAGAAAAACACGGTTTTCCCACGGTGCCGCTCCTCCAGGATGATGTCGCGGACCATCACCCGGCCCAGCGGGTCGAGGCCGCTCATCGGCTCATCCAGCACGAGCAACGCCGGGTCGGCTACGAGCGCCTGCGCAATCCCGGCGCGCTGAAGCATCCCCTTGCTGAACTTTCCCAACGGGACGTTCCGGAAGCGTTCCAGCCCCACCCGTTCGAGAAGCGTCGCGATGCGCGCCGTTCGAATCCCGGAAGGGACCTCTGAAAGGCGTGCGTAGAAATCCATGAACTCCCACGCCGTGAGATGTTCATAGAAGTAGGGCCGCTCCGGCATGAACCCGACCTTGCTTCGGCTCTCCGGGCGGTCGATAGGGATGCCGAACAGCCACGCCGCCCCCGCGGTGGCACGCTGAAGCCCCATCAGGGTCTTGATCGTGGTGGTCTTTCCCGCCCCGTTGGGCCCGACAAACCCGTAGCTCACGCCCTCCGGCACCTCGATCGAGAGTGCCTTTAGCCCCTCGAACGGACGCTGGAAGAACCCGGAAAGGTAGGTCTTACCTAGATTTTCGGTGCGAATGGCGGATGGCATGGATTCGGGAGAGCAGGGTGGGAACGGAGGCGCCGGTCTCAGTCAGGTAATTTCGCAAGCGCGACTCGTCCATCGCTCCGGCGCTAGCCCAGTTGCAACGGGTACAGAGAGGTCCCGAATCGGCGAAGCGTCCCTCTGCGTGCGCCACCCGCCATCGGTGAAGCGTCTCGCCGTTCCACAGCGTGGCCAGCGGCGATTCGTTGATGTTGCCGAGGCGATTCTCGAGCCGCTCATCCAGGCAGCAGGTCGTGAGATCGCCGTTGACCGTGACCATCGGGGTGTCCCAGAGCGCCGCGCAGGCCGGCCGACGCGGCTCTGGGCGCTGCCCACCAAGGACACGGGCCCTGAGGCCTCGGAGGCGCGCCCACAGGGTCATGTTCCCGGAACCCAGACGCCAGAAACCAGCCGCTCGTGCGGGCGATAGGTGGCCTTGTAGGCGAGGTGTGTGCATGCGGCGACATACAAGCCGAAGTAGTACCAGTGCTTTCCCTGTTCCCGCAGCCAGGCCATCTCGGCCATCGCTGAGAACGTTCCCAGGGATCGTCGGGAATGGTCAGGGTCGAAGTAGTGGTACACGCTCGAGGCCGAGGTGAGCCCGATGTCGAGGAGGCTCACGGCCACCAGCTCGCCGCCCACCCGGTAGTCGACTTCCACCGTGTCACAGCAGCTTTCCACCAGCCACTGGCGGTAGCTTTCCTCGGTCAGCGGCTCCCCACTTTTCGAAAGACCACGTTCCATCTTATGTCGGTTGTACAGTTCCAACCTCTGTGCGTCCACTCCCGCTGGCGCAATCGAAACCGTGACGTCGCCGACGTTTCGCGCCCAGACGCGCCGCTGCGAAGCCGTGGGGGTGAAGTCGGCGACCGCGACCCGCAGCGGTTCGCACGCCGTGCATGTGGGGCAGCGCGGCTTGTACAGCATTCGCCCGGTGCGTCGATCGCCGGCTTCGAGCTGCCGATCGAGATCCGCGCCCATGAGCCGTCTGTCGGGGATGCGCAACGGCAGCCGGGCCGTTTGCCCCGGCAGGTACGGGCAGTCCTCAGGCTGGTCCCAGACGATGCGGAATTCCACCTTGTGCTGCTAACCGTTAAGCCTCGGGACATGAGCACCCCGGACCCACTGGCGCCCGTTCCGCTGTTCGCGTGCCCGATCTTCCCGACCGTCCTGGCCGGTTTCGAGCCTCGCGCTGCTCCGCTGCTCCGAGAGATTCTAAAACTTCGAGCTTCGTATCCGGGCGTCATGCGCAGCAATCGCAACGCTTGGCATTCGGGAGAGGAGTTCCTGAAGCATCCCAGCGAACCCGTCGCATGGGTGCTCCAGCGCGTCGTGAAGTTCGCCACGCTCGCCCTTGCCCCCTACTACGACCAGTGGAAGCACAGCGAGTTGGCCTTGGCCGGCGCGTGGGCCAACGTGCTGGAAGATGGTGGATGGAACGCTCCCCATCACCACTTTCCCTTGCAGTGGTCGGGGGTGTTTTATGTGTCGGTGGGATCGATCGCAGGCAACCCCCCCGGCGATCCCTCTGGGCACATCGAGTTCTTGAATCCGACGCCGTGGTTGAGCCCGATGGGGCAGGGAGGGAACTTCGTGGTCCCCCCCAAGCCCGGGCTCACCGTCTTGTTTCCGTCTTCCGTGTACCACTTCGTACATCCGTACAAAGGTGTAGAGCCACGGGTTTCCGTAGCCTACAACCTACTGATCAGGCCACGAGCCTAGCCACTACTCGGAGCAGTTGCCGTACAGCGCGTACTGCACTTCGATGGTGGAGCCGCCCGCGGGGATGTGGTCGTCGTCGAAGTTGACGGAGTTGTCGACCGGATCGTATTCCCAGCCTTCGCTCTGAATCACGCCATCCACGGTGACCACGATGGTCGAGGGAACCGGGAAGTCCGTGAGGTCGAAGCTGGACAGATCCATGGTGGAGTTGTCGACGAGGGTCTGGAGATGGCTGGCCCAGTCGGTGGCGCACACCGAAAGGTACAGTCCGCCCGTGGCCACGGTCATCTCGTACACGTTGTTGGTGGGCGAGGCGTCGGCGCAGCCCAGCGGCCAATCGCCCGAGATGGCGTGCGCCACGAACATGTCCGGGTCCGACTTCAGCGACTGAAAGTAGGTGAGGTAGGTGACCCAGGAATCGGGGCTGGAGTCGGGTTCGTCAGACACGAAGATGTAGGCGAGGAAAGCGTCGTCTCGAAGGAAGTCGCTGCCGGGGCCCGCATCGCCGCCCGATGCCGAGGACTGGTAGGCCATCTGCGAGGGGCGTTCATCGCCGCTGCCGCCGGTGCCCGCCACGGCCTGGTCCACGAAATCTCCTTCGAGGTCGGCGGTGTCGGGGGTGAGCATGTCGCCCCGGAACGAGGGGTTGTCGGTGGTGATCACGCCGATCTGGTAGTCCACGTCGAGCACCGCGAGCTCCTCAGCAAACGCCGAGAAGTTGTTGGCGAGGTTCGTCTGTTCGTTGCCCATGGAACAGGAGTTATCGACGATGAACAGGATGTCCGTGGCGTTCACGGTGGACTGCTCGAAGATGTCGAGGTTTTCGCCGTACAGCTCGCCGGAGGCGGTCTGGTGGGCCTGGGCTTCCGGCTGGATCGGATCGTTCGACATCACGACGAGGTGGCCCTCGTCCGGGTAGTCGTCCATCGGCGCGTAATCCACAAATACCTGCTTGGATTCGCCCGGCAGAATGGTCCACGGCAGGGGGCCGTTCACGGCGGTGTTGTCATCGACTTCCAGGTCGTTGCTGGCGGTGATGTAGTCGAAGCCCGACACGATAAGATCCGCGTTCCCGATGTTCGAGATGGTGACCGGCTGCGGCGATTCACAGCCGATGTAGATCGTGCCGAAATCGTAGGTCTTGGGGTCGAGCTCGATGACCGGGGCGACACCCTGGCCGAGCAACTTCACTTCGGAGGTGGCCTCGTCGGGGTCGTTGCTGTCGATGAGCACGGTCGTGTTGTACTCCTCGGCCGAAAGCGGCGTGAAGGTGACGGTAAAAGTGGTGGCCATACCCGGATTCAGGAGGATCGAGCCCAGAGCGCTGATCTCGTAGGGCATGATCTCGTCGGCCAGGCGCAGGTCATCGATGGTCAGCGTGCCGGTGCCGACGTTCCGGATGGTCACGGTTTCTACGGCGGTCGCGCCTTCACCCACCTCAAGACTGCCGAAGTCGATCTTCGGGGGATCCACTTCGATGTCGGGGTCGCCTTCCACGGGTTCGTCGTCGTTCACAGGCCCGTTCTTGGCGACAGTGTACTCGGAGCAGCCGAACGCGATGAGCGCGATGAGGATGGAACTGGACAGGCGCATGGGTGATGACTCGTGGTTCAGTGGCATTAACGACATGGGGTGGGGGGGTGTGACAAGGGGCAGTTTGCAAAAACTGCGCCCGGGTCGGCCGGATGACCTACCGGCTATTTGACGATGCTGCCCGCAGCCAAATCGTGCATCGGAACGAGCAAGGAAGCCACATCTGAACCGCCGCCGGCCAGGAGCATGCCTTGGGACTCCAATCCGCGCAGCTTGGCGGGGGCCAGGTTCACCACCACCACCACCCGCTTCCCGACCAGAGTCTCCGGCTCGTACACCTTGGCGATGCCCGCCACGATCTGGCGAGGCGTGCCTTCGCCGACATCGACCTGCAGCACCAGAAGCCGGTCGGCGTTCGGATGCTTTTCGGCGGAGACCACCACGCCGATACGCAGGGCGACCTTGGAGAACTCGTCGTAGGTGATCAGCGGAAGCGGGGCGGGGGCGGGCTCGGACACAGGCAACTCCGGGGACTGGGGGGGTGGTGCCTCGGGAGGGTCCCGACGCGGAAACAGGGGTTCGCCGGACGATACCTTCGTGCCGGCGGGGATCACGTCGAAGGCGATGCGCAAGTCGGGGCCGGGGAGGCCGAGCCGAGCCAGTTGCAACGAACACTTGCGCGGGCAAACGCACCAGAGGTGGGAGGCCGCGATTCGGAGTGCTTCGTAGGTGTTGCGCAGAATCTGTCCAGCGCGCGACACATCGCCGCGCTTCATGTGGGCCCACGGGGCTTCGGTGTCGATGTACTTGTTGCCGGCGCGAACGAGGTCCCAGAGGCCATCGATCGCCTGCCGGAACTGAAGCGTATCCATCTGGGTGCGGAATTCGGCGGTCGCCCGCTCGGCCACGGCGAGGAAGGCACGGTCGCTTTCTTCAAGCGGGAGCGCGGCGGGCACCTCGCCGTCCAGATACCGCTCCGCCATCGTGAGCGAACGATGGGCGAGATTGCCAAAGTCGTTGGCGAGGTCGCTGTTGTAGCGGAGCAGGAAGGACTCCTCGCTGTAGTCGCCATCTCCCCCGAACGGGATCTCGCGCAGGAGGAAATAGCGCAGGGCGTCCACACCATAGTCGTCCACCAGTCGGTTTGGATCGACCACGTTCCCCACGGACTTCGACATCTTTTCTTTCTTGAGGGTCCACCAACCGTGGGCGTACACTTGCCGGGGCGGTTCCAGGCCGAGCGCCATCAGCATCGAGAACCAGTACACCGTGTGAAAGGTCAGGATGTCCTTGCCGACGAGGTGTACATCGGCTGGCCAGTACCGTTGATGCGCCTCGCCCTCGGTCGGCCCGAGCGCGCTGACGTAGTTGGTAAGCGCGTCGAACCACACATAGGTCACATAGTCTTGGTCGAACGGCAGCGGAATTCCCCAGGATACCCTTGCCTTTGGACGGCTGATGCACAAGTCTTCGAGAGGCTTGCGAAGGAACCCGAGCACCTCGTTCTTGCGCGTTTCGGGGGCGATGCAGCGGGGGTGCGCTTCGATCCAAGCGATCAGCCGCTCGCGGTACGCCCCCATCCGGAAGAAGTAGTTCTGCTCGGTGACCCACTCGACCGGTTGGCCCGAGTCGGGGCAGAGTCCGACCACTTTGCCGCTGCGAATGTCTGCGATGGGCGCGCCGGTCTTGGCCTCGACCTCCTCGTTGGTCCAGAACCTCTCCGCACTCGTGGAGTACCATCCCTCGTATTCCTTGGCGTAGATCTGGTCTTGTTCCCAGAGTTTCTGAAGGAAGGAGCGCACCACCGTCTGGTGGCGCGGTTCGGTGGTTCGAATGAAGTCGTCTACCTGGATGTCGAGCTTCGTCCAGAGGTCCTCAAAGCGCTTTACGGTGAGGTCGACATGTTCTTGCGGCGTTCGCCCAAGCTTGGCGGCCGCTCGCATCACCTTCTGGCCGTGCTCGTCGGTGCCCGTGAGGAAGCGCACGTCCCGCCCGTTCAGGCGGTGCCAGCGCGCGGCGGCATCCCCGGCAATCGTGGTGTAGGCGTGCCCGATGTGGGGAACGTCGTTCACATAGTAGATCGGCGTGGTGATGTAGAAGCGCTCGGCCACGCAGGCTCCGAAAGGGCGGGGCGCGTAACCCGGACGGGTGGGGCGGGATGGCCCCGGCGTGTTAGCCCGACGGATGCTTCGCGCTTTCGGCTACTGCACTGACTCTCTCGAATCCGGCTCGCCGAATCGCCTTTGTCGAGGCCGGGAACGCTGGTTGGAAGGCCTCCCGGATGCCACCAGCGCTACGGTGTACCGCACCGTGTTCAGCGGGGCGCAGTTCACCGACGACAGCGCGAGAGATGCAATGCGCGGCTACCGTTTTGCCGGGGTCAGCGCGGGTGCCGTGTTGGAAGTCTTGTTTCCCGGCGCCACAGCCTTCGCGTTCAGCCACACGGGCGATCCGATGGCGTTGCCGGACGACATGGTGCTGGAGGAAGACTGGGTTGAGCCCTTGCATGGGGGCATCCGCAGCCGCGCGGCCGTGCGCTGGGTGGCGAAGGCAGTCGGTCCCGTGGTCGATGAGCTGCTTGACGGCGAGGCCGACGGCGTGAGCGGGCCTCGCGCCGAGGGATTCGTGGTGGTGGCGGGTTCGCAGGTTTCGCCGCCGCTGGTGGATGCGATCTACCAGCTCAGCGGATTTGCCGATGCCACACAGGCGCCTGCCGAGCTGTACGCCGCGAGCGCGCTGCCCGAGGTGCTCGAACACGCGCTTGCCGTGGTGCTGCTGCACCTCGACAAGCACGGTCCTGCCTTTGCGATCTACACTTCGGCCCCACTCGATGCGGAGGAAGGCATCCGGCGGGTTGCCCGCGAAGCCGGAGCCTTTGCCGTTCCCTTCGCCATCCCCCCCATGCTGGCCAGGTGGGACCGAGCTCTTTACGAGCTACGGCTGGATTGGAACGCGGAACGCTATGGCGAGTTTCCGGTCCCCCCCGCCGACGATGCCGGGGGTCGCTGGTCGGCCCGATCGCGCCGAATCGGGGCGATGCACGAGGAAGAAGGCGAGTCGGAAGCGGGTGCGGCCGGCGGAGAAGGCGAGGAATAGCCGCGGGGCCGCCTACGCCACCCGCACACCGCACGCTGCGCACTTGTTCGGGTCTCCCCTGTAGGTGGATGCCTTGGCCCGATGACACCCGGCGTGGAACACCTTGCCGCACCCGTGAGCGCACTCGTGGCGAACTTGCGCTTGCACGGGCTGCACACAGATAGCGCACGGCACCGCGGCTTCTTCGGCGGCCTCGGCCTCCATCACCTGTTTGGCGCGCGCCGGCAGCGGCTCCACCGCGCCCCACCACGCGAGCCAGCCGACGAAAACCCCTACAACTCCCAGGACGAATCCAGGGACCGCGCTTGAATACACCTCGATGAATTGCGTTTCGTTCACGATGACTGGCGTGAGGAATGCGACGAAAGTGATGGCGATGGTGAGGAAAAGCGCCGTGGCCGGAACCCGCACTCGATTCGCCAACCCCCCCCACGCGTGCCGCGCGAGCGACGCGCAAAGCAGACCCAGCGCGAAGCCAGGTAGCGTGATGATCATCCAGCCGCGTGAGTCCGTGAGCGCCACCCCCCAGGCCACCGCCCAGGCCACGACGCCGCACAGGCTGCCGAACAGCATCCATCCCCCGGCGCCGGCGTAGTCGTGCGTGACCGGGTAGTCCGGCGGTTGTTCGACCACGCCGCTGCCTGGAGGAGGGAGCGGGAGGAGGTAGACGAGCTCGCCGTTGACGACGCCGAGATCCTCAAGGCGTTCGTGGTCCTCCAGCAAGCGGCCGCGCGCCCGCAGGTAGTAGATGCGTCGTTTGCCGTCGGCCCCGTGCGCTTCGAGCCCGGCATCCCTCGCGATCCGCTGCGTGAGGTCTCGCGCCGGCAGGTAGGTTGGAACCTGTAGATCGAGCGTGAAGCTCTTCAGGTCGATGACCTGTACGCGCACGTTGACTATCGTGGAGGGTTCCACCCGCTGAGCGTAACTCGCGGTCAAGCGTCGCCCGCGCCGCCATGAGCGTCCACGTTAGCCTCCAAGCATGAACGTGCGTGTCTGTGCTGCGGTGGAGGCGGAGCTTGGGGTGCTTCCCGGCCAGGTGCTCGGCGTGGGCGCGGTGGTCGCGGCGGTGGCGGCGGGGCGCTTCTTCGCGCTGGAGCGCCCCGATGCGGTGGTGCTCGTTGGCACCGCAGGTGCCTACGCCGGCGGACCGGCAGTCGGCACCGTGGTCGCGGCGTCGGAGCTGGGTCTGGCTTCTACGGCGGCAGCGCTTGGACTTGGCTATGTGCCTTGTGCACCTGGGATCTTGTTCGCTCACCCCGAGCTGTTGAGCCGCGCCGAGTTGCGTGTTGCGCGTGTGCTCACGGCGCTCGCGATCACCACGGATGCGGCGCTGGCTGAGAAGCACGCTGCCGAGTGGGAGGTGGAACATATGGAGGCCTACGCGGTGGCGTGGGCGTGCGCGCAGGCGAAAATACCGTTCCTTGCGGTCCTGGGCATCGCGAATCGGGTCGGGCCGGGAGCCCACGACGAGTGGGTGCGGAACCGCGCTGCCGCCCAGCTTGCCGCACAGAACGCGGTGGCGCGCTTGATCGTGGGAGCGACCGGCGGGGCCTCTCCCCCGGTTTCATGATAGCTCCGCCGTCATGAACCCCCAGCTTCCACGAGATGTCGTTCACCGTTGGTCCGAAGAGTGCGCGGCGCAGGGCCTCGGGTTTCAGGCGGTCGCTCGCCGCCTCGTTGAGGATCAGAGCCGGCTCGCCCGTTTCTTCAAGGCCAACGTGCCCCAGATGCCCGGGCAATCGGGCGAAGTGGCGCTCTACCTGCTGGCGGTGGTGATCCGATTGTTCGAACGGGGCGGCGGTCGCCTGTTGCGGGTCGGCCCCAAGGAAGTCGAGGCGGCAACGGCCAAGATTCACGCTCACGCCCGCGCATTGCGTGCAGGGGAGCCCGGCTTCGCCGACCGTGTGCGCGAGATCGCGGACCGCGCCCAACCGCACATCCTGGACGAGGCCTTGCACGCCCTCTTGGAGCGCGAAGAAAAGAAGGACGAAGAGGTCGAGATGGAGCCTGAGCACGCGGCGCTCGTGTTCCTGATGTTGTGGGCCGCAACTGAGGCGTTGGAACTCGCCTGGCAGGCCCCTGCTCAACCCGCGTGGGACCAGCCGGAGCTAACGGCGTAGATGGGCCTGAGGGATGCGCTAAAGGCGAGGGTGAAGGCTGCGTTAGGCGTGCCGTCCGCCCCGCCGAACCGGGGGCCGACGATCGTGGCGCCTGCAGCGACCCCGCCCCCACCCACGGTGTCTGGCGCCCCGCCCGCTGGGCCGGTGGATGGAGAATTCCGCAAAGTGGCCGGGTCGGATGGCGTGCGCGAAGGCAAGCCGGGCATCTACGTTCACGCGGGGATGAACGTCGCAGTTTTCCGCCGCTCGGGTGCCTTGTTCGCGATGGACAACGCCTGCGCCCACGAAGATGGGCCGATCGGTGAAGGCACGGTGGATGGCAACTGTGTGCGTTGTCCCTACCACGACTGGCAATACGATTTCACGACCGGTGCCTGCTTGACCGACCCTGAACGCCCTCGTGCCACCTTTGCGGTGCGGGAACGGGATGGGTCGATTTGGCTTGGGCCTGCGCTGACTGTCGGCAGCATGAGCCGCGGTGGCGACCACGACGATGGCATGGAGGTCATTCGCAAATGAGTGAAGCGCTCGGAAAAGTCCTTTCTAAAGACACTACTTTCGCAGCCTTGCTGCCGAGACTGCGGGCTGCCACCGACCAAGGCAAGGCGTTTACGCTGCGCGTGGAAGAACGCGCCCATGCCTACCTCGACCACGTCGTGGAGGCGTGGACCGACGGCCCTCCAAGTTCGGATGTAGCGTTCGTGCTGTCGGGCAAGGACCCCGCCGGCCACCACTGGCGTCGCTTCACTCTGAGCCGTGTCGCGCCCTGGACCTACGAGATTGGGGTGTTCCCCACTCCCTTTCCGAATGCCCAGGACCCGCTGGCGCCTGGCGTGCCGCCGAGCAGCTCGCGCCGCCGCTGAAGGCTACCCGCCCAGCCCCAGCACCATGCTTTGCACGGCGTCCGTGGCGAGAATTCGGTATTCCACGGCCACGCGAATGCTTCCTCCCGGATCTGGCTCGGCCTGGACCTTCAGCACCTTGATCCGCCTCTCCCAGCGGCTGAGCGCTTCTTCGACGTGATGCGCGACGATGGCACTGGTGGCGCTGGTGTTGGGAGCGAACATGAGCTCGTGGATACGGCAACCGAAGGCGGGGAGCATCTGCCGTTCTCCGGGCTTGGTGCCCAGGATGATGGTGATGTTCTGGCGGATGTTTTCCTCGAACTCAGACAACGCAACCGCGCCCGAGGCCGAATCGAACCCGAAGGGGAAGCCCCATCCGCGACCGAGGATCTCCTTAGGGTTGCTGCGCATGGGGACAGCGTAGCTCAATCGGGCGGAAACGTCCCGGCGCAATGGGGACTGGGGTGAGGGGGAGAGCGGTGGTCGGGGCGCGTTACCAACGCGACCCGACCCGTAGGCCGGAAAGCGAAGCTTGGAGGCCGGAGGTCGGGTCCCCGAGTGGCCGCCGCGGTAGGGGGAGAGGGCGACGATCCCTTTCCCCCATTTTATGATAGTACTCGCCCGCCCCCGGATGGAAGCATGCGTCGGATTCTGATTCTCCTGGCCTCGGTGTGTGCCTGTCTAGTGGTGCTCCCGCGCGCGACTGCGGCCGACCCGGTCACCCTGAAAATCGCCACGGTGGCGCCCGAAGGCACGCCCTGGTCGGATGGGCTGGCCCAGTTCAAGGCCCATGTGGAAAAGCGTTCCGGCGGAAGCATCAAGGTGAAGGTGTTCTTCGGCGGGATGCTCGGCGATGAGAACGAGACCGTGCAGCAGACCCAGCGCGGCCAACTGCAGGGCGTGGCCGCTTCGACGGGTGCCATTGCGAGCCTCATTCCCGAGTTGAACGTGCTCGAGCTGCCTTTCTTGTTCAAAACGGCATCGGAGGCCGACCATGTTCTCGATGGCGTGGCGCTCGCCCCCCTGGAAAAGGCGTTCCGGTCGCGCGGTCTGGTGCTCGGCTTCTGGTCCGAAAACGGCTACCGCTGCTTCGGCTCCAGCTTCGGCTTCATCAAGTCTCCGGCCGACCTGAAGGGGCGCAAGATGCGCAGCCAGGAAAACTCGGTTCACCTGGAGATGTACAAGGCACTTGGCGCCTCGCCGGTCCCCATCCCGACCACCGAGGTGCTCATCGCGCTGCAAACAGGGGTGATCCAGGGGTACGACAACACCGCGCTCTACGCTTCGGCCGCACAGTGGTTGTCCGCGACCAAGTACTTCACGCTGACCAACCACATCTACCAGCCTGCCGCGATCGTCTTCAACAAGACGTTCTTCGATTCCTTGCCCGCTGAAGGTCAGGCCGCAATCCTCTCGGCGCGGGCCGATCTGGTGCCGAAGATGCGGAGGGAGATCCGGGCACTCAACCCGATCTTGCTCGAAAACTTTCCGGCGATGAAGGTGCAGGTCTATGCACCCACATCCGCTGACCTTGCGACGTTCGAGGGTCCGGCGAAGGCCGGGCGTGATGCCTACATGGCCAAGGCCAGCCCCGGCGAGGCCGCGCTCTACAAGAGCGTGCTGGCCGACCTTGCGAGCTACCGGAAGGCCGGAGGGAAGTAGTCGCGGACCGTTCGTGCGGGGCAGTTGAGATAGACTCCCGCAGCCGGCGGAGTCTTCATGCAGTTGCTCGATCGTGTGGATGCATGGATGTACGTTCAGGAGAAGCGCGCCGTGGCCGCGATGCTCGCGGTGATGGGGTTGGTGGTTTTCCTCGATGTTCTGCACGGGCTGAGTGGAACCAACAGCCCGCTGGTGCCTGATGGGGTCGAAGCGGCACTCGGCGCCGCGGCCGTGCCCGTGTGGGGGGGGCTCGCCGTCGCAGTCCTGACCGGCCTGGGGCTGCTTACCCGGGACGGCAGCCATGTGCTGCCAAAGGCGTTGGGCGTTGGACTCGGGTTCGGAGTCTTCTTGGCAGGGTTCGCTACTCTCCCCGCCCCGAGCTGGTCGCTGAAGGTGGCCCTCGCGCTCACGCTTTGGGTGGGGATGCTGGGTGCGTGCCTGGCGGCGTACCAGCGGCGCCATCTCGCGCTGGATGTGGGAAGCAAGCTGTGGCCGGCCCACCTCGCGCCAAAGGCCGCAGCCATCGGTCACTTCGTCACGGCCCTGTTCTGTGTGTTGCTCGTGGTGCTGGGGGTGCGTTCGATTTTCGGGGTCGGTACGGGGGACGACCATATTTCGGGCCACCTTGACGATTGGCTGGTGTCTGAAGGGTACGGCGGCATCGTGACGGGGACCCGAATCCCGAAGTGGCTCGTGATGGCCGCCATCCCCTTCGGGAGCCTTGTGCTTGCGTTTCGCTTTGCCCTGGAGGGGGTCAAGGTGTGGTCGGGGTGGCAGGCGCTGGACGGCGATGACACGCTGCGCATGCTCGGGCTCGAAGACGAGGTGAAGGCATGAACGGGCTCATCCTGAGCGCCACGATCGTGGCGCTGGCGCTGCTCGGCAGTCGTCTCTTCGTGGTGGTTGGTGTCGCCACCGCGATGTGCTTCATGCTTTGGGTCGATTCCACCCAATCGACCCTGGCCCAGCTTGGCCGCATCGTGACCAAGATGGAGTCGCTGACGACGAAGGACGTTTTCTTGTCGATCCCCTTCTTCGTCGCGGCCGGCAGCATCATGACCAAGGGGGGGATCGCCCACCGAATGACTGCGCTGGCGCGAGCGCTTGTGGGGTGGATGCCGGGCGGTCTCGCCGTAGCCAGCATCGTTGCCTGCATCGTGTTTGCCGCGGTCTCGGGGAGCTCGCCGGTAACGCTGGTCGCGGTGGGGGCCGTGATGTACCCGGCGCTGGTCGACAGCGGCTACCCCAAGCGCTTCGCCATCGGCATCCTCACTTCCGCGGGTTCACTGGGCTGCATGATCCCACCAGCCATCTCGATGCTGATCTACGCGATCAGCGTGCAGGGCGCGGCGCAGGTCGACCCTGCGGAGCTCTTCTTTGCAGGCCTCGTTCCAGCGCTGTTCATCGCCGGACTCCTCGCCATCTACGCCATTTGGGTGGGTCTGAAGGTGCCGGGTTCGCGATCTCCGTTCAGCGCGTCGGACTTGTGGAAGGCGTTCAAGGGCGCGGCCTGGGCGCTCACGTTGCCGGTGATCGTGCTGGGTGGCATTTACGGTGGACTTTTCACGCCCACGCAGGCGGGTGCGGTCGCCTTCGCTGCCGCTGTGCTGATTTCGACGCTCGCCCACGGCGACGTCGCCTTCGGGAAACTCCCGAGCATCCTGGTCGAAGCCTCGACCCTGATCGGGAGCCTGATCCTCATCGTGATCCTGGCTTTCGGGCTCAATGACTTTCTTGCCGAGATGGAAGCACCCGACAGGATTCGCGCGTGGGTGGAGCAGGCGGACATGCCGGCCTGGCAGTTCATGCTGTTCACCAATCTGATCCTCATCGTGCTGGGCGCGCTGATGGACAGCATCTCCGCCACGCTGGTTTTCGCCCCGATCCTCGCACCTGTGGCTATCAACCACTACGGCATCGACCCGATCCATTTCGGCATCGTGTTCGTGGTGAACATGGAGATCGGGTATTTGGCACCGCCGGTTGCGACCAACTTGTTCGTGGCCGCGGCCTTGTTCCGCCAGCCCTTCGTGGAGGTGGCCAAGGCCATCGTGCCGACGCTGGCGATCATCTGCGGGGCGCTGCTCGTGTTGATCTATGTGCCGATCATCTCGCTCGGGCCTCTCGCGTGGCGCGACGGCAAGACCGTGGAGGCGGACTTCCCGTGGGATGGAAAGCCGGCCGTGGTGGAGGAGAATGCCGCGCCGGTAGAGGCAACGCCTTCAGAGGGAGGTGAGGCGGTCCCGTTGGACCGCCCGCTCACGATGGAGGAGATGATGAAGAAGGCCAAGGAGAAGGCGGGAGAGGCAGACGCCGCGGTCCCGTTGGACCGCCCGCTCACGATGGAGGAGATGATGAAGAAGGCCAAGGAGAAGGCCGCGGCGGAGGAAGCCTCGTTGCCGGATCCAGTACCCGCGCCTCCCTAAGCCACGCCTACGGCTTCTTGCCCGCTCCCGATGCCCCGAAGTTGCCGCGGATCTGAAGCCCGATGCGGTCGATGCTGCCGCCGTACACGCCGTTGGCGTGCGGGTAGCGATAGCGGTCGTCGGCATCGGTGGTCACCAGCACGTTGTCGAACTGCGACGTGCTCACGTCGCGTTCCGCGACGAAGTGGTGGGTGTAGCTGAGACCGATCTGAAGGAACTCCGCCGGGCGATAGGCCAGCAGGCCCGAGACCATGTGTACGTCGGCATCCCAGTTGTTCGTGGAGAGCGCCTCGTCGGGGACTGCGGCCTTGTCGAACCAGTAACGGGCCCCCACGGTCCAGCGCTTGCCTACCCGCACCTTGCCGTCGAGCGCCGCCCAGAAGCTGTCCTGGTTCGCCCGGGCCCAGTCGCGGGTTTGTTCCACCAGAGCCTTGGCTTCGGCGGTGTTTTCCTCGGTGCTGCCCTCCACATCGGTGTTGCTCACCTTGATGTGAAAATCCTCGTATTGGCTCCATTGTACCCAGCCACCCATCGCTTCCAGGCGCAATCGGTCGATCGGCTTGACCATGATGCCGAGGTTGACACGGCGGGGGAGGGTGTAGCCGATGTAGCCATCGCCTTCGACCGTGGTGTCGCACAGCCCGCGGGTGCTGGCGATGAGCTGCCCAAACGGGTCGGTATCGGCGGGGGGACAGCCGAAATCGATGGTCACGGGCCCCGTGTTCTCGACCACCGTGCTGTGTACATAGGTGACGCCGACCGAAAACCGGTCGTTGGGATGCACCAACACGCCTGCGGAAAACGAGAAGGCGTCGCCGGACAGCTCTCCGTTGCCGCTCAGCCCGCCGCTCGGCCCCCCGAAGTCGAGATGGGCTGCATAGTCAGGGTTCTCCAAGTCTTCTTCGGTGTAGGCGTTCATCAGCGCTTCGCCGCCCCCCGCCAGCATCGCCGCACGCATGTCGGGGAGGCTGTCCTGGTCCACCACGGCGGCCCACGTGTTGTGGACGAGCGCTCCAGTGACGCCCACGCTGACCACATTCTTGATGTCGTAGGCCACGCCGGCCCCGATCCACATGGTCTTGCTGTCGCCATCGATCATGTGGTAGCGCCCCACCCCCGGCGGATTTACCTCGGTTCCCCCTCGGATGAACGGCAGCGCAAAGACCAGCCCCACACCCAGGTTTCCGGGCCCCGCCTTGCCCAGGTTGCTCGCGATGCCGAGATAGGGTGGCGTTCCGCCGAGCTTGTAGGTGTCCCCGCCGCCGTTGGGTTCGTCGCGGTCGAAGGTGATCGTGGCATCCTCGTAGGCGATCTCCAGGTCGAACTGAGTGCCTTTCCCGACCGCGAAGCCGGCAGGTTGCCACCATCCTGCGGTGCCGTCGGTGGAGGTGGGCGAGCCCCAGGGGCCGCCGATCTCGAGATTGTCCAGGGAGGCGGCAAGGGACGTCGCGACGAGGAGCAGCATCGTTGGGTGCTAACCCATCGTGCGGGGAATACAGCAGGGGCATGCGCCCGAAGCCTCGTGAATCGTTCGAACTCGTTGAGCGGTTCGCCGCGCCGCCCGCAAAGCTCTACTCCATGTGGTTGCATCCCGTCGGCCACGCCGCTTTTACCGGCGGGGCGGAAGCCATCGTGGAGCCGAAGGTCGGCGAGATGTTCAGCTCCTGGAATGGCTACATCGAGGGTACGACCCTGGTGCTCGAGCCGCCGGGCCGCATCGTACAGAGCTGGCGAACGTCTGACTTCGGGGCTACCGACCCTGACAGTCGGCTGGAGCTGCTCCTGGAGCCCGAGGGAAAAGGCACCCGGCTCACGCTTCGGCAAACCGATCTGCCGGCGGGCACGGCTGACACCTACAGGGCCGGATGGGAGACGTACTACTTCGTGCACATGCGCGCGATCTTGGGCGTTCTGCCGTAGGTCCCTACGTCCCGGCGGTCATCGCCACCCTTCCCATTCGGTCGGCATCCAGCCCCTGCCCGCGTAGACGAGGTTCCGGTCGATCGTAGAGCCCGACGAGCCGAAGCGTTCGCTGTTGTAGCCGATGCCGTCGGTGCTGGATTGCGTGGACCAGTACTCCACGCCGACGATGTCGGTGCCATCGAGCAGCCAATCCACGAAGATCACGTTGTGACCGCTCCCGCTGTGCCGCCAGAACTGGACAAAGTCGCCGGGCCGAAGCTTGCTCACATCCGTGATCTCTTCGCCGATCCCGTAGTTTTCCATGGCGACGCTCGGACCCGCGCCATCCAACTCTCTCACGAACCAATCCCCGCGGAAGGTGATGAGATCATCGACGCTCAGCCCGTTGATCGATCCATCCCCGCCCGTGGACTTGTCGACCTCTTCCCAGGCTCGCATGTACACTTCCCAGGTAAGGCCGACGCAATAGCAGCGCCCTTCGGGGTCGCCCTCGGCCACCAGTTCATCTAGATACCAGATATCACGGGTTGTGCCTGACCAATCCGAGCCGGACGGCCAATAGTAGCCGTGGGACCCATCGGTCGGGTACGACTCCAAGTACGCCACGACGAGCGCGTTGAAGTCAGATGCGACGGGGACTTCTTCGGGCTCGACCGTGAGGGAGATTCGGTCGGTGGCCGCACCATCTGCCGATTGGGCCACGATCTCTCGCGCGTAGCCCGTTCCGGAAAACGCGTAGGTGAGCTGCCCCTCGCCATCGCCTTCGGTGTTCACGGTGCCGATGGGCCACCCGTCGGCCAGCAGGTCCACGCTGCCCAGGTCGGCCGAGGATGAGACGGAAAAAGTCACGGGGTTCGCGACATTTGCGCCGTCTGAGGGGCTGGTGATGGTGACCCAGGGGCCGGAGTCGGACACCCTGACGGTCAGGTCGTCGTGGCTGAGCTCCGCGCCATCGGGGCCGTACCCTACCAGTCGCAACATGGGTTTTCCTTCCTCGAGCGTGACCGCGATCTCGCCTTCTGCCTTGAGGTCGCCCGGAATCTCGTGTACGGACAGCCCATCGGCGAGCAGCACCAGCGACTGCACTCCCGACCCCGCCCGATAGTGCAGGGTGAATGCGGTGGCGACGGTTTCGCCGTTGCTCGGAGAGGTCACCCTGACTGCGTTCTCCCCTCCGAAGCGGTCCGAGCTGTCCCCTCCGTCTTCGGGTGCTTGGGGCGCATCTTCGACACAACCGAGCAGAAAGAGGAGCAACATGGCACGGAGGCTAACCGCCGCCCGGAGCGGCGGCCGCACTGTGGTATCGTTCGGAGGCTCGGGAGTTTCCCGTGAGCCCCGACCCTTTGCCCCCTGCTGCCGAAGTTGGGCGTCCACGCCCCGCACCGCGTGTGGTTCGCGACGGGGCCTATGTGCGAACGCCGGTCGCGTGCGTGTGGCCGCCCCGCTGCGTGCAATGCAATGTTGCGGTGCCGGCGACCCAGGTGGATGCCCGAGCCGCTTGGTATCCGCGTTGGACCCGTGTCGCCTTGATCCTGGCCTTCGCGCTTCCAGTTGTAGGACACATGTTGCTGATGCCGGTCATGCTCGGTGTACGACGCCAGGTCCGTGTCGACATCGGTTTGTGCGAGGCCCACCACCTTGGCCGGCGCAGGCGCGCCTGGGCTCTGGGTGTGATCGGCGCCATCTGGTTCGCAGCGCTTATCGTCGGGTTGGCGTTTCGCACGGAAGCCCAGGCGGTGTCGATGCTGATTGGCTCCGCCCTTTTCCTGGCGTTCACCGCCTACGCAGCGGGAACGTGGAACCTGCTGCGCGTGCACCGCGTCGAGGAAGGCGTGGCCTGGGTGAAGGTCAGTCGGGTCTTTTTGAATTCCCTACCTGTGGCCTGAGCGCGCCACCCGCCGGAGGCCGCTCTGCGGCTGGGCGGAGTGGGGGAGAGCGCTGCTTCTGGAGCGTTAGTAGCGCGCATGTTCATTCTGGTGCTCGTGATGGCGTCTGCCGCCGCCCCTCCCGTTCGTCCGGCCGCTTCCGCAGGTGTTGCCGACTCCCGACTCGCGGCGCTGCTGGAGGCGCACTGGGAGTTTACGGTCGCCAGCTCGCCTACCTGGGCCACGCAGCTTGGCGATCATCGCTTCGACGCGCAGATCGAGGATAATTCAAAAGGTGCACGCGCTCGCCGGGTGGCGCAAAACGAGGGCTTCCTCGCGCGGGCCACTCGGCTCAAGTCGCTGGGCGAAAACGACGCACTCACCCGCGACGTGCTCGTGACGCAGCTGCGCGATGGTCTTGCCGTAGAGGCGTGCCGGTTCGCCGATTGGTCGTTTTCTGCGCGGACCAACGCGTTCACCTTCGCTGCGGACCTGGGGAGGGAACATCCGCTTCCGGACGGTCCGGCTGTCGCAGCCTTGGTTTCCCGCTACCGGGCGCTGCCTCGGTACATCGATACCGAGGTCGCGAACTTGCAGAGGGGGCTGGACACCGGGCGAGTCGCCAATCGGGTGTCGGTCGAAAAAGTGATCGCGATGGTAGACGTGGAGCTGGCCCTGCCGACGGAGAAGCAGGCTCTACTCGCCCCGCTTCGGGATCCGCATCTCCACTTGTCAGCGGTCCAGGAGACCGACCTTCAAGGTGACCTTGCGGCCGAGGTCGCTGGCCCGGTCCGACAGGCGCTGATCCGGTACCGCGACTTCCTCAAACAAAAGGTTCTTCCTCGTGCTCGTGGCGCCGGGCAGGAAGGTCTCTCCGCGCTCCCCGGTGGCCTTGCCTGCTACGCGGCGCGCGCGCGGCAGGAGACCACCACCTCGCGGAGTCCGGCCGAAATCCACCAGACCGGCTTGGATGAGCTGAAACGGATCCACGCGGAGATGGCGGCCTTGGGCGAGCGGACCTTGGGCACGGCGGAAGTGACCGCCGTGCTTGGGCGCCTTCGCGACGACCCGACTCTCCGCTTCGCCACACGCGAGGAAGTGGAGGCGACCGCTCGCGCTGCGTTGGCGCGTGCCGAGGCCGCGATCCCCAACTATTTCGGGGTGCTCCCGAAGGGCAAATGCGTCGTGAAGCCGATCCCCGACCACGAGGCACCCTACACGACGATCGCCTATTATTGGCCGGTGGCCCCCGACGGCTCCGCGCCGGGCGTGTACTACGTCAACTCGTGGCAGCCCGAGACCCGTACGCGCTTTGATGCGGAAGTATTGGCCTACCACGAAGCGATTCCGGGTCATCACCTGCAGATCGCCATGGCGGTAGAGGCCGCCGCGCTGCCACTCTTTCGACAAAATGCTGGGTTTACCGCCTTTGTCGAGGGCTGGGCCCTCTACACCGAGCGCCTCTCGGATGAAATGGGCTTGTACTCAGGCGATCTCGACCGCCTGGGGATGTTGGGTTTCGATACCTGGCGCGCCTCCCGTCTGGTCGTCGACACGGGTGTACACACGCTGGGATGGTCCCGGGAGCAAGCCATCCAGTTCATGCTGGACAATACACCGCTCGCTCGGAACAACATCGAAAACGAGGTGGACCGCTATCTTACCTGGCCTGGCCAGGCGTTGGGGTACAAGGTCGGACAGCTCGAACTTGCGCGCATGCGTCGTGAGGCGGAAGCGGCACTGGGCTCGCGCTTCGACATCAAAGGCTTCCACGACGTCGTGCTCACGGGTGGAGCCCTGCCGCTTGATCGCGTGGAGGCACGCGTGAAGCGTTGGGTCGCCAGCCGCATCTGAAAACTAGGGTGCGTCTACGTCCAACTCGGTCATCATGCCCCCTTGCTCGTGACCGAGGAGGTGGCAGTGCAACGCCCACCTTCCGGGGTTCGTGGCCGGCAGGCGCAGGCGCACTACGGATCGAATCGCCACGTCGATCGTGTCCTCCCAGCGGGCGACTCCGGGCGGGACGCCATCCACGGAGAGCACTTCGACGCGGTGGCCGTGAAGGTGGAAAGGGTGGTTGGTGGCGCTCAGGTTGTGCAGTTCCACCACCACATCGGTGTCGAGGGCAACGTGGCGAACGGTCACGTCGGGCCACGATTCGCCGTTGATGAGCCAATCCGTGCCGGGCGCGCCACCGGCAAAGGTGTACAGGAGGTCGGTGGTGCCGGGGTCGGGGGAAGGCGGCGCCCCGGAGAACACGAAGGGCAGGGGGACCCCGAGCGCCCCCTCCGCTCCCGCAACCGTGACCAGCGTTCGGGGCTCCCCCAGCGCCGCGCCGCCGGCGGCCGACCAGGGGGCCGTCGTCACATCGATGGCCGCCGCGCCGGCCGCCACCTCGACCTCCGCGCGATCTCCCGGCGCGAGCACCAAGCCCGCCACCGTGGACTCTGCGGCCAGCAGCCCCTGTTCGCCCCCGATCAGCCTTGCACCCGGCCACGAGAGCGCCAGGTAGCTGGTGTTGCTGGCATTCAGAAGCCTCGCCCGCACCCTTTCTCCAGGTTCTAGGTTCCAGACCGGCGATTCGGCGCCGTTCACGGTCCAGCGAACGGTGCGCGGGTCGGGGGGCGTGTGGTCGTCGGCAGCGAAGTCGCCCGCTTCGGCCTCGTCCCAGGCGTCGAAGACGAGGACGACATCCCGGTCGGCCGCGGGTTCGCCCAGGTCGGCCACGACGATCACGCCGTACAGGCCCAGATCGACTTGCCGTGCGGTGTCCACATGCGGGTGGTACCAGAAGGTTCCCGCTTTGTTTGCCGTGAAGCTGTAGGTGAAGCCCGCCATCGAGGGCACGGGCGATTGCAGCCATTCCACCCCATCCATCGCGTTGGGCACGGCCATCCCGTGCCAGTGGATCGTGGTGGGGTCGGGCAGCGTGTTTCGCAAATCGACAACCACGGAATCGCCAAGGGTGGCGCGGAGCACCGGCCCCGGCGAGCTTCCATTGTAGGCGTACCCGGCGAAGGTTTCGCCCCCCACAACGTGGCTTCCACCCTCGGCGCTGAGCGTGAAGAAACCGGATCCCGCCGCCGGGTCGCTGTCTGCCGCATCTGGTGGAAATGGCAGCTCCGGCCGTCCCGGCTCGGCGGTCACGGAGTCGGCGCTCCCCGAATCGGCGGGCGACGGGTCGTCCTCAACATCAAGGGTGAGGCATCCCAGAAAAAGTAAGGTGACCCAGCCGATCATCGCCACGCTTCCGCCATGACCCGGTCTTCGAGTGCCCAGCCGTAGCGTTGCGCCTGGGCCCAGGGCCAGGCCCGGTAAAGCAGGGTGGCGTGGACCTCGGGGGCTGCGCAGGTGGCGGCGAACCGGTGAGTGGTGGTGAAGGAGGCCGCGGGGAGGATGCGGTTGTCGAGCGCCACATCTACGGCGAGGTGGTGGGGCACCATGCGTTCGCCGTCGGCCCCGACCAGGACGCGGGCGAAGCCGAAGCCGGGGTGCCCCGCGAGTGCCGATTCCGAGGATTGAGAGACGAGAAAGGCTGTGTCGGCCGCCTCCGCGAACTCGGGATGGTCGAGCGTAAGCGTGCCGTCTGTGGCCACGGCCAGCACCTCGGCCTCCCCCACGAAGTCGAGCTGCGGCAGACCCTTGGCTTGCGCATCGAAGGTGCCGTCGCCAAAGACCCCGGGCCCGGGGTAGTCGACCCAGCCGAGCGAGCGAGCGTACCTCACGCGGTCCCCCACCGCGGCCTCCGGGAATACCCCAAGCGAATCGGGCGCGGTGCGGATCGCCAAGCTGCCCCCGAAGTCGGGGACCACATCGCCGGCCGTGGGGGTCAACGCAACCCCGTCGCAAGTGGCCTCGACCGTGAGTACGAGGTTTCGTAGAGGTTCCCCGGTGGGGATCGCGTGTCCCGGGCCGACATTGCTCACGGTCACGGCCGCCACGAGCTCTCCGTCGACTGTTTCCGACTCAACCTCTACAAACGCTGCCAATTCCAGCATGCCGCTCGCAGCGTCGCTCGGCCCTACCCAGGTATGCGCGCGCACCGCTCCGGGAGGGCGAAGCCAGCCGCCCGCAACGCCCGGCGTGAGGTCCGGGAACTCGTTCCACAGGTCGGCGGAGTTGCCCACTTCCGGCGCCGGCGGCATGTGGCAGCTCTGGCACGGGGCCGCCGGGTTCATGGGGCCCGCCTCCCACTCGGAATAGGTGCTTTGGACGGGGAGCCTTCCTGTGGGCCACCGCTGCGGGTCCGCGGCTTCGCCTCGCACGAGCACGGGCTGGTTCAGCTCGTGACAACCGGCGCAGAACGCCGACTCATGGAGCAGGCCGCTGGCCGTGGCCCCCATCGCCGGGTTGACCACATCGATGTAGGGGCCGAACATCAGCGGGTGCCACGGTCCCATCAAGAACGATGTGGAAGGGTCGCTGGGTCGGAGGATGTCCAAGCGCCCCGCGACCCCGGCCTCGGCCTCGAGATCAACGGAACGGACCTTGTGGCACACGTCGCAGTGTACGCCCGATTCGTAGGCCACGCCCACTGCTTCGAGCAGGTCGTGCCCCCCGAGCGACACGCCGCCGATGCCGGGGGCGTGGCAGTCCGCGCAGGCTCCGAAGCCCCCCGTGGCCGACTCCACCCCGGAAGCCACGAAGCAGGCCTCCGCCTCCGTAGCCGAACCGGGAATCGTGGCTCCTCCCCAGGTCCCCGCCCGCTCCGCGCACGCCGCGCTGTCAGCCGCGAGGTCCACTCCCTGGTAGACCGCGTGAACTTCGGTGTCCGAGGCGGCGATTCGGTGAGGGCTGGCGGACCACCCCCGGTGCAACGTGAGGTGGCAATGGCCACATTCCCGGCTACTGGTGTCGGCGTCGGCCTTCGCGCCGGGGTCGGCAAACACGTATTCGGGATTGTCCGTCGGGTCGAAGCGCGCCAGTTCGACCTCGATGCGCCCCGGGCCCTCGACCTCGACGCCGCCGTTCCAGGCCCCCGTCGCCGCGGCCACCACCCACAGGTCGCCTGGCACCGAGCGATCGAGCGTAAGCGTCGCGACCCCTTCGGCGTTCGTGAGCACCACGGACTCTGTCCCTGCCTGCATCACAGAGACCCCGACCTCGGCCGCACCATCAACGGTTACGTGCACCTCGACCGTCCAAGCGGCCCCTTCGGCCGTCTCGCCCGGCCCCCCAGGCTGCCCCGAGTCGGAAGGCTCCTCCTGCGGCGAGTCACCCCCCACGCATCCGACGAGCCCGACCAACCCGACGAGCAGGAGGCTTCTCACGCTACGGCGAGCAGCCGCCGTGTGCGGTACACGCAAACGTGGCGGCGGCACCGTAGCTGGAGTCGGGTTCGGTGCCGAAGGAGCCGTGCGCGCCCGCCGCATCGTCGGGGGTGTTTCCGGTCCAATCGCAGCTTGTCACATCGAGGCTGCCGGAGTTGTTCGAGGTGAAGTAGATGCCGCCGCCTTCGCCGGTGGAGGTGCTGCTGGTGACGCCCCCGCCATCGCAGACCACCGAGCCTTTCTGGGCATACAGCCCCCCCCCGTTCGAGACGGCGGTGTTGCTGAACACGTTGGTGGAAGTAAGCGTGAGATCCGCGTAGCCGAAGGCGGTCGCCCCGCCCCCGTAGTTCGCGGTATTCCCCGTGACTTCGCAATCGACAAGCGTGGCCGATCCGGCCCCGGTTGTGGAGCTGCGGTGCACGAGCAAGCCGCCGCCGTAGGTGAAGCCGCCGCTCACGGAGCCCAGGCCGCCGGTGAGCGTGAGCCCCTGGAGGAGGATGTCGCTGTCTACGGCGGAGACCACTGTCCCGGAAACGCCGTTGCGGCTGAGCACGGTCGTGGCGGCACCGTAGGGCCCGATCACCTCGATGTCATCCCCGGCGGCGGCCGTGAGGGTCACGTACCAGGTGCCGGGGCAAACCCGATAGCTGCCGGTTGCCGCGAGTGAAATGCTAACTGGCACCGACGCCGTACCCGCGGCCCAGGTGGAAGTCGTGTCCGACCACACATCGGCCGTCGTGACGTAGGAAACGGTGCCCTCTTCGTCGGTCGCGGACCAGGACGCTGCCGTGCAGTCGTTCTGCACTTCGTCACAAAGTTCGTCGGCCCCGGGGAAGACGCGCGCATCGGCGTCGTCGCAATCGTCGGTGGTGGTGACACGACCGCCGCCGGACGTGCACGTCTCGGTGGTGTCGTCTCCGTAGCCATCGCCATCGAGGTCGCTGTAGTAGTGGGTGGTGGTCTCGTCGATGGAGCCGTCGCAGTCGTCGTCTTCGAGATCGCAGGTCTCGGTCGCGCCTGGGCGCACGGTCGAATCGCTGTCGTCGCAGTCCGTGCCCAGTGTGGAGGAATAGGTCCCGCTGCTGCCGCACCAGCACTGGGAGGTGCCGCCACCGTAGCCGTCGGCGTCGGCGTCCTGGTAGTACAGGTCGCAAAAGTCGCCGTTCTGTTCGTTGGTGGTGCCATCGCAGTCGTCGTCGTCCGAGGTGTCGCAGTTTTCGTTGGCGATAGCTGGGTTTACGGTAGACTTCGCGTCGTTGCAATCGTCGTTTGCGGAGGTCACGCCGGAGATGGTGTACGCACCGCTCGCCGTACAGGTGCAAACAGAGTCGGCGAGCTTTCCATAGCCGTCACTGTCATTATCAAGGTAGTAGGCTGAGCATCCGAGCGCATCCTCGTCGTTGACGCTGCTCGAACAGTCGTCGTCGGCAGTGGTGGAGCAGTCCTCGGCCAGCCCCGGCCGCACCAACGCGCTGCCGTCATCGCAGTCGTCGGCCGTGCCGAAGCTGTAGTCGGAGGAGTCTGCGCCGTCTCCGTCTTGGTCGAAGTCGCTGCCTCCCGAACAGTTGGAGTCCACGCCGTCGTACCAGGTCTCGGAGGCTCCGTCGTACACGCTTCCGTCTTCGTCGTCGCAGTCGGAGCCGACGAGGCCTTCTTCGTTCGCCACGTCGGCGGAGTCCTGGCCATCCCCGTCGGCATCGAAGTCACTGTCCCCGGCGCAGTCGGCATCGACCTCGTCGTACGCCGCATCGTCGGCATCGGGGTTCACTTCTTCAGCGTCGATGAGCTCGCCATCGCGCCCTTCGCTCGGCCGAGCCGGGTCGTCGTTGCAGTCCTCGCCGCCGAACTCGGCGCTGTCGTAGCCATCCCCGTCCTGGTCAAAATCGCTCAAACCATCGCAGTTCTGATCGATACCGTCGTACCAGGATTCGATGCCTTCGTTGGGGTACACCGTGGCATCGAGGTCGTTGCATTCGTCGTCGAGCGCGAAGCCGTCGCCATCCTGGTCGTAGTCGTCGGCCCCATCGCAGTTGGCGTCGGTGCCGTCGTACCAGGTCTCCACTTCGGAGCTGTTCACGTTCTCGGGCGCGGAGCCGGCCGGATTCTCCACCGGGTCGTCGGCCGCATCGAGGCAGTCATCGCCCACCGCGCCGCCGGCCTGTGGGTGCCAAGCGCTGTCGAAGCTATCGCCATCCTGGTCGAAGTCGGAGGTTCCATCACAGTTCTGGTCGACACCGTCGTACCAGGCCTCGCTCCCGCCTGGGTGAACTTCCTTGGCGAGGGGCTGGTAGAAACCGCTGAGTACCGCAAAGTCGGCAGGTACGACCTGCGGATCGTCCCAACAGTCGGCGCCTTCGTAGGCCGCGCTTGCGTGCCCATCGCCATCCTTGTCAAAGTCGTCGGCACCATCGCAGTTCTGGTCCACGCCGTCGTACCAGGTTTCGTTGGATGGACCTGGATGAACGTCGGCCGACTCGACGCCGCCCAGGGTTGATTCGGGGTCGTCGAAACAATCCCCCTCGGCCGCTGTCCACCCATCTCCATCCAAATCTTCAGCTAGCCAACTGGAGCCGCAACCGACCAGGAACAGGGGGAGCAGGAGGCGCATGCCTCCGCATATTGCACGGTCTACGGACAGGCCACGTTCGCGGCGCCGGGGGTGCCCACGATGAAGAAGCTGGCCGACCAGATGTTTGTGATCCCGGCATCCTCGGCCGTACACCAGATGTCATCGACGTAGGGGGCGCTTGTGACGGTGGTGTAGTCGTCGTTTGCATCCGCTGGGTCGGGGCTGGTCGCGAACATCGTGGCGTCGTCCAACTGGATGGACGTGATCTGGCCATCGATCCCTGTACTGGCATCGGCCGGCCAGTCGTCGGCGCTCGCCGAGCCGCTTCCCTGCCACCAGTAGACCGAATCGATGACCGTGGCGCCCAATTCGATCGCGACGCCACCCATCGCGGGCTCCAGGTCGGTGCTGGTGGTGTACGCCGGCGAATCGTAGCTGGTGATCACGAGGTCGCAGTCGGACGAGACCGCGAATACCCCGCTGCTCCCGCACACCACATAGTAGTCGGCATCCGCGATGGTGGCGGAGGAAGGGAAGGTGACGATCACTTCGGCGTCGCAATCCCCAGAAACAAAGGGAGGGCTGTTCACCGTCGTGTCGCCTTCTCGACACAGCGCGGCGGTCCAACTGGCGAGCGAAACGGTGTAGCCGCTGTTGTTGTAGATCTCGAACCAGTCGTATGTGGCGGTTACATTTCCGGCAAAGAACTCGGTGATCACGAGATCCCCGAAGGCCACCCCCGACTCGTCGATGTAGTCGTCGCAGTCGTTGTCCACGCCGTCGTTGGTGACCAGGGTATCGGCGGCACCGGGGTAGGTGGTGGCCGCGAGGTCGTTGCAATCCGTGCCGGCCGTGCCACCCGAAGGCGCTGTTTCATCGCCGTAGTTATCGCCATCGTCGTCGTTCATGCAGGCCGAAGCGCTGTCCAGGGAGGCCGCACCGGGGAAGGTGTCGCCATCGCTGCCATCGCAATCCGTGCTCACAGTCGCCGTGTAGAAGCCGGTCGTGGAGCAGGTACACTGCGAGACCGTGGTGCCGTACAGATCGAGGTCTGAATCGTAATAGTAGGTCGTGCAGCCGGTGGCGCCGACATCGTTGCTTGAACTATCACAATCGTCATCGTAGGTCGTGGAACAGGTCTCGACATCGACCGGGGAGACCGTGGCGCGGGTGTCGTCGCAGTCGGTTCCGGCGGTGACGCCTGAGGAGACGGTCTGGTCGCCGTAGTCGTCGGCGTCGTCGTCGTTCATGCAGGCCGAAGCGCTGTCCAGGGAGGCCGCGCCCGGGAACGTGTCGGCATCGCTGTCGTCGCAATCGGTGCTGGTGGTGACATCGTAGCTGCCGCTGGTCGTGCAGGTACACTGCGAGAGGCTGGACTTGCCGTAGGTGTCGTTGTCCCCATCGTAGTAGTAGGTGGTGCAGCCTGTGGCCCCGGTATCGTTGGTTGAACCATCGCAGTCGTCGTCGTAGGTGGTCCCGCAGGTCTCGGTGTCGACCGGACTTACGCCCGACTTGGAATCGTCGCAGTCCGTGCCGGCGGTGCCCCCGGCCGGTGCTGTCGTGGAACCGTACCCATCGGCATCGGCGTCGGTCATGCAGGCGGAGGTTGAGTCGTTGGGTGCCGCGCCAGGGAAGGTGTCGCCATCGCTGTCGTCGCAATCGTCGTCGTTGGTCACGTCGTAAGAGCCTACGCCCGCGCACCAGCATTGGGAGAGGGAGGCATCGCCATAGGCATCGCCATCGTCGTCATAGTAGTAGGTCGTGCAGCTGGTCGCGTTCTGCTCGTTGGTGTTGGCGTCGCAGTCGTCGTCGTAGGTGGTGGCGCAGCTCTCGATGGTCACGCCGGGGTTCACGGCCGACCGGGTATCGTCGCAGTCGGTGCTGTTGGTCACGTCGTAGCTGCCGCTGCCGGAGCACCAGCACTGGCTGGTCGTGGTGCCGTAGGCGTCGTTGTCGGCGTCCAGGTAGTAGGTCGTGCAGGAAGTGCCGTTCTGCTCGTTGGTGACGCCGTCGCAATCGTCGTCATAGGTGGTGGCGCAACTCTCGTTCGCCACCGCCGGGCTGACTGCCGACCGCGTGTCGTCGCAATCGTCGTTCGCGGCCGTGACGCCGGTCTCGGTGTAGGTGCTCTCGGCGATGCACAGGCAGCGGCTGTTGGCTAGCTCGCCGTACCCGTCGAGGTCGGAGTCGTCGTAGAACTCGATGCAGCTATCGGCGTCGTCGTCGTTGGTGCCGCCGTCGCAATCGTCGTCGTAGGCAGTGGCGCAATCCTCGTTTACCGGATCCCACGACTTTGAGGGGTGAACTTCGCTCTTTTCGTCGTCACAGTCGTCTTTGGTGCCGTAGGTGTAGTCGGCCGAATCGAAGCCGTCGTGGTCCTGGTCGTAGTCGGACCCGCCATCGCAGTCCTGATCCACGCCGTCGTACCAGGTCTCGGCCGCGCCGCTGTTGATAGTGCCGTCGTTGTCGTCGCAATCTTCGCCGAAGAGGCCGGCACGGTTTGGCTCGTCTTCGGTCGCATCGCCATCGCCGTCCTGATCGAAGTCGTCGTCCGCTGCGCAATCGCCATCGACGCCGTCGTACCAGGATTCCTCCGCGTCGGGGTGAACCTCCTCGGCAGTGGGCTGCGGTTCTCCGTTGATCGACGTGTAGCCGGCGGGAATGCGGGCCGGGTTGTCCCAACAATCATCAAGACCGTAGGCCCCTTCCGCATGAATCGGCTTGAGAGGATCGGCCTCGGCGTATCCGGCTTCAAGGTAGCCATCGCCGTCCTGGTCGGCGTCGTTTCCGTCGCAATTCTCGTCGACGTGGTTGTACCAGACTTCCACGGCATCGTTGGGGAAGATCGTCGCGTTGGAGTCATCGCATTCGGCGCAGATGGCGAAGGTGTCACCGTCCTTGTCCCAATCGTCGGCGCCATCGCAGTTGGCGTCGGTGCCGTCGTACCAGGTGTCGTCGGCGACGGGGTTCACGGCAGAGGGGGAAAGAGGAGCAGTGATGACCCGATTGGCTTCCACCACGCAGTCGGCCCAGTCTTCCGGGTACACCTCGGTCACGGCGTCATAGCAATCTTCAACCGGCAGAGCGGTCCGGGTCTCGACCCAGGCCGTGGAGGCGAAGCCATCGAAGTCCTGGTCGAAGTCGTCGGCGCCATCGCAATCCTGATCCACGCCGTCGTACCAAACCTCGCTGGCCCCAGGGAGCACGTCGGCGGCTTCTGGCTGAGTGAGCCCGTTGAGCGCGACGAATTCGTCGGGGGTGAACGTCGGGTCGTCCCAGCAATCCAGTCCGCCGGCCTCGGACGCGGGTTCGCCATCTCCGTCCTGGTCGCCATCGTTGCCGTCGCAGTTCTGATCCACGCCGTCGTACCAGACTTCCTTCGCACCGGGGCTGACGCCGCTGCCGGTGGGACCGTCGTCGCAATCGCCCTGGGCGAGCGTGAACCCATCGCCATCGCTGTCGAGTCCCTCCCAGGTGGAGCCGCAACCAAGGGAAAAGAGCGCAAGCAAGCAAGCCACGATCCGGCGCATGGTATCCCCAATCCACCGTTAGTCTACCCCGTTCCGCGGCGTCACGAAATGTGATTGCACGGCGGTTGGGGCGCGCGGTGTCGACGGCAACAGCCTAGTCGGTTAGCATCCGGCCCCTCCGCATCGGACATGGACGGCATATGATCGAGGTAGAAAGCCTTACAAAGCGATATGGCGGCCTCACGGCAGTCGAATCGCTCAGCTTCAAGGTGGCCAAAGGGGAGGTGGTTGGCTTCCTCGGCCCAAACGGTGCCGGTAAGAGCACCACGATGAGGATCATCGCAGGTTCGCTGGGCGCTTCGAGCGGCAAGGCCAAGGTGGGCGGCTACGACGTGGCGGAAGACCCGCGCGCCGTGCAAGCGATGCTCGGCTACTCGCCGGAAGTGCCGCCGGTGTACACGAACATGACGGTGCGCGACTATGTTGCCTTTGCCGCCACGATCAAGGGGGTCGTGGATATTGCTGCTGCCACGGACAAGGCGCTGCACCGGGTGGGGCTCACCAAGGTGGATGGGCGCCTGATCGAGCATCTCTCCAAGGGCTATCGCCAGCGTGTGGGGCTCGCACAAGCGCTGGTGCACGACCCGCAGGTGCTTGTGCTCGACGAACCGACATCAGGCCTCGACCCGGCTCAGCGCGTCGAGATCCGCGAGCTGATCCAGGAGCTTGCGGCCGGGGACCGCACGGTCATCCTCTCCACCCATGTGTTGAGCGAGATCGAAGCGATCTGTTCTCGGGTGATCATCATCAGCAAGGGGCAAATCGTTGCCCAGGACAAAATTGCCAACCTCGGGAGTGTAGGCAAGGTTGTACGTCTGGAAGTGGTGCGGGCCAGCGCCGACCTGCGCGCTGCGCTGACCGCCATCCCCAACGTTTCAGGCGTCGAAGTGCACGGGAACGACGTGACCGTGCGCGCCACCCGCGACGTGCGGGAAGACGTCGCGAGCGCCGCCGCGCCCTTCGGGCTGGTGGAAATGAACGGTACGGAACGCCTCGAAGACATCTACCTGCGCCTGACCGCGTCGGGGGGCCGCGCATGACCGCCATCCTTGCCATCGCCAAGCGTGAGCTCGGCGCCTACTTTTCCAGCGTGATCGGTTGGATTGTGCTGGTGGCGTTCACCCTGCTCGCTGGCTTGTTCTTCTCGATGATGATCATGAGCGTTGCGGTGCAGGGCGGGATGGGCATGCCCGAAGCCAACGTCACCGAGATGATCGTCCAGGGGCTGTTCGGCAACTTGAGCGTCATCGTGCTGCTGGTGATGCCCGCCATCACCATGGGGACCATCGCGGCCGAGCGTCGGGAACGCTCCATCGAACTGCTGCTCACCTCGCCGATCTCCTCGTGGCAGATCGTGGCCGGGAAGTTCCTCGGTGGCTTGGGCTACGCCGCCATCCTCGTCGCAACCACGCTCTATGTGCCCGCGATCCTCTATTGGATAGGGGACCCCGACTCCGGCGTCTTCTACGCGAACTATGGCGGGTTCATGGTGCTGATGGCCGTGTTCGTCGCCGTCGGCCTGTTCACCTCGTCGGTCACCGACAACCAGCTCATTGCGCTGGTCATCGGTTTCACCATCAACCTCTCGGCCTGGATCGTGGGGTGGTTGGGGCAGATGCTCGATGAAGGAAAGGCCAAGTCCGTGGTGGAACACATCTCGATGCTCAACCACTTCGAGCAGCTCTCCAAGGGCGTCGTTCACACCAGCGACGCCGTGTACTTCATCTCCGTGATTTTCTTCTTCCTCTTCGCCACCACCCAGCGCGTTGAAGCGCTGCGGTGGCGGTAGGGGGTTCGCATATGCGCGCCATTGGTCCGATTCTTGCCGTGCTTGGTTCCCTGGCGATCTTCGCTTGGGGGGCCAGCTCCCTGTTCCTCCTGTCGATGTTCGAATCGATGAACTTCCCCCTTGGCCTTCACGCTCTCGGCGCAGGCGGGATTGTCTGCATCGGGTTGTGGCTGTTCCTGGAGAGGGGATCGTTTTCCAACCTCCGGAACGACAACTCGGTCGCGCGCGGCGGCATGGTCGGCGTGCTGCTCCTGGTGGCGATGGCCCTGCTTGTCGCCGTGAACGTGGTCGGCGCCCGCTACGACGAGCGTTGGGACCTCACGAGCACCAAGCGCTATTCGTTGAGCGAGCAGAGCGTGACGATCGCCAAGGGCCTCGAAACCAAGGTGGACATCCTTGCCTTCTTCCCGAAAGGCGGCATGGAGGCTTCGGACTTCAAGGAGCTCATTCGGGGCTATGAAGAAGCCAGCACCTTGATCACGGTTCGCCACCTCGACCCCCAGGGCGACAACCTGGCGGCGATGCAGGAGAAAATCACCAGCGAATACGGCGAAGTGATCATCCGCGCCGGCGCCGTGGAACAGCGTTTGACCACCGGTTTTGACGAGGAAGGGATCACCAACGCGCTTGTGAAGGCCACCACCACGGAATCCCACTCGCTGTGCGCGGTGGGTGGTCACGGCGAAAGTGGGGCGGACGATTCGTCGGCCGCCGACGGCATGGGCATCGCACTCGGGAAGCTCACCAAGCAGAACTACATCCTTTCAACAGTAAACCTGCTCTCGGCACAGCCCACACCCGCGGACTGCGAAGTGCTCCTGCTTGCGGGGCCGCGCACCGACCTCTCGGGCGGGGAACTCGACCGCCTGGCGCAATATGTCGCGGCGGGCGGCAAGATGATCGTGCTGCTCAACCCCCTCGAAACCCCGAACACCGCCGCCGACATGGCTCGCTACGGCGTGAAGGTAGGCGCCGACATCGTGATCGAAGGCGATCCCTACCGCCAGACCGCGAATGGCGCGTCGTTCGTGATGGTGGCGCCTGCCAGCTATGCGGCGCACCCCATCGTGGAGAAGCTCGGCGATGCGGTGCTGTTTCCGCTCGCCCGTTCGGCGGCCAAGGGCCCCGAGGTGGCGGGGTTGACCGTGACCGAGCTGCTCCACACCACGGACCAGAGCTGGGCCGAATCCAACTTGTCCGACCTGCAGGGCGTGCCCCCCGCCCCCGACCCAGGGGTGGACCCGATTGGAAATGTATCCCTGATGGTGGCCGTGGAGGTGACCGACCCCGCCGCGATCGCCGAGGCCACTGTGGCTGCAGTCGTTCCGGTGCTGGAAGGTGCGCCCGCCCTGGCCCCCCCGCCCGCCGTCGTGGATCGGCTGCCCAAGGCGGCCGGCGGCCGGCTGGTCGTGATCGGAGATGCCGACTTCGGAACCAACAGTTTCTCGAATCAGGGCGCCAATCAGGACCTGCTGCTGAACAGCGTCGGGTGGATGGCCGGTGACACGAAACAGGTCACCATCCACGCCAACGACGCCAAGCGGGGGCAGATCACCGTAGATGTGGTTCCTGGCATCGTGACCGTGCTCCTGGCCATGTTGGGCGTGCCCGGACTTGCCACGGCGGGCGCGGTCGTGACCTACCTTCGGCGCCGAAACCAGTAGGCGGGATAGCTGCCCCCGATGGCGTTGTCCCGTCGTGAGGTCCTGCTGCTGAGTGCTGCGGCAGCCGTGGTCGCCATCCCGGCGGCGCTGCGGTGCTCGCTTCCCCCTCCGAAGGCCAGCTTTGGTGAGGATGATCTTGCGGTGGTGGAAGCCCTCGCCCGCATGTTCTACGGTCCGGGTGCCGAGGCCCTCGGCGTGAGCGCGGCGCTCAAGACCTCGCTCGGCTTCCTCGACGAAAGCCAGCAAACCGTGCTCGCTTCGCTGCCCAGCACCTTCGACCTGCTTTCTCGCGTGCTGGTGCCGACCTGCGGCCCGTTCGTGAGCCTAGGCGAAGCTGCCCAGGTCGCGGCGGTCGAAGACTGGATCTCGAGCCCGCTCGCGTTCCGTCGGCAGGTCATCCAGGCGCTGCGCCAGCTCGTGCTGTCTCACTGCTACACCAACCCCGCGGTTCACCCCTCGATCGGCTACCCCGGCCCCTGGATCGGCAGGGTAGACGTTCCCATTCACGAACTGCGCTTCGGTGAGCCCGAGTGAGGCTCAGCGGAAACACCGTAGCGGCTCCCTTTTCGCGGCGAGTCCAGGTGGTCGTCGTGGGCACGGGGCCTGGCGGCAGCACGGTCGCGAAGCGACTGGCCGAAGCGGGTCGGGATGTCCTGCTGATCGAGGCGGGGTCGTACGTGGCCGCCAAGGAATTCTCGCAGCGCGAAGGCGAGATGATGCAGAAGCTGTACTACGAGGCTGGTCTCCGTGCGACCGACGATGGTTCCATGGCGATGCTCCAGGGGCGAGTGGTCGGAGGCAGCTCGGTGGTGAACTATCTGGACTGCTTTCGCACGCCGGAACGCCTGCTGCGCGAGTGGGTGCGGCGGTTCAACCTGCCCGACCTTTCGCCCGAGGCGATGAAGCCGCGCTTTGAGAAAATCGAGGAGATTCTTCACGTTCGCAAGGTGGAGGTGGGGAACCTCAACGTGAACAACGACTTGCTCAGGCAGGGAGCGGAGCGACTGGGCTGGAAGGGCGACACCTTTCACCGCAATGCCAAGGATTGCTACGGGTCCGGCTTCTGCGACCTTGGCTGCACCTACAACGTGAAGCAGTCCGCGGCGGTCACGTTTGTGCCGCTCGCCACCCGGTCAGGGGCCACCCTGCTGACCGATGCCCGCGTGGACCACGTCGTGACCGAGGCCGGGCGTGCTGCCGCCGTCGAAGGCACGCTTTTGGACGAGGCGCGTCAGCCGCGCGGCACGTTCCGCATCGATGCCGATGTGGTCGTGATCAGCGGCGGCGCCATCCATACGCCCTACCTGTTGCTACGCTCGGGCATCGACGACCCGTCCGGGCATCTGGGCGGAAACCTATGGACCCACCCCGGCACCCCGGTCTGCGGCTGGTACCCCGGGCGCCACATCGCCAACTACGAAGGGATCAAGCAAGGCTATTACATCGGCGAGTTTTCCGATGTGCTCAACGGCAACCCCATCGGCGCGATCATCGAAGGCATCGGCGCCCCGCCGGGCATCACCTCCACGATCTTCCCGGGCTTCGGGCTGGAGCGCCAGAAGCAATTACGCAGGTATAACGAGTACAGTGCGGCCGGAATGCTGCTGCGCGATTCGGTTCCAGGGCGGGTGGGCGTGGGGAAAGGCCGTCCGAGCATCCAATGGTCGTTCGCACGCATCGACGCCATGCGCATGCGCCAGGCGGTGGAACTGTGCGCGGAAGCGTGGCTGGCTTCAGGCGCCGCGGCCGTGATTACGGGGCACAGCCGACTCACGGTCCTGAAGTCCATTCGCGACTTCAAGAAGCTCGACGACGTGGGGTGGTCGGGGGGGGACCTGGCACTTTTCTGCTTCCACCAGATGGGGACCGCCCGGATGGGGGGCAGCCCCGCGATCGGCGCCACATCCCCGACCGGCCGCCTCTGGGCCTACAAGAACCTCTATGTGGCGGATGGAAGCCTGTTTCCGACCGCTTCCGGCGTAAATCCGCAGCTGACCATCTACGCGCTGACCGACGTGGTGGCCGACGGAATCCTCGCCGAGACCTGATGCGGTTACAGTGCCACCAAGGGGTGGGCATGTCGTCGAACTGGAAGGACGTCCTTGAAGTCGCCGTGTCCATTGAACTGGAATGCGCGGCCCTATACGAGGTGTTCGCAAATCGTTTTTCAGCAAGGCGAGAGCTGGTTTATTTCTGGATGAACTACGCAGAGGCGGAACGCTACCACGCGGCCAGCATCCGCATTCACCAGTCCTCCCTCGCGGGCATGCCCGAGGTTGGCCAACAGGCCTTCGACGTGGAGCAGGATGAAGCAAACAGGTTCCTCGTCGAGGTACGCAACGCGCGGCAACGGTCGGAACGCGAGGGCGTCACCATCGGCGAGGCCCTCCGGTTGGCTCGGTGGGCGGAGGAAAGCGCGGCCGAGCTGCACGGTCGCGTGCAGTTCTTCAAGGTCTTCCCCGAGTTTGGGGACATCCTTCAGAAGATGGCCGAGGAAGACCGGACGCACCGAGACATGCTCGCCAGCGCCGAGAAGCGCTGGGGAGCCGCCTAGTCACCGACAGCCCGCTGCGGGGCGTCCGAAGGCTCAGCCGAGGATTTTCTGCAGCGCCATGGCGAGGCCGATGTTGCTGGCTTTGAGCTTGCCCGTCATGAACAACTGCATGGCGTAGGCGGGCTTGTCGAGCACCGTTTCCCAATCCGCCTTGGCGACCGTGATCACGCAGTCCGCTGGAGGCGGCTCGCCTTCGACTTCGGTGATCCCGCCCGGGGGGTTTTTCAGATCCATCATCCAGATCCCGGCGCCGGCAACGTCGAAGCGGAAAACCGCCTTCACTTCGGTGACGAGATTGGGCTTCTCAACAAGCTTCTCGGGCATGTACTTTTCGAAGAACTCGCGCGTCTCGGCCATGGGACCCTCAGGAGGAGCGGCGCTGCTATCCTGAACAAGGGGAAGGGGCCCGGCCGCTTCGCTGGAACCGATCGCGCTGCTTGTCGTGCCCGGGACTACCGTGGTCCGGCCCGCATCGCGGCTATAGTGCTGCGATGCCTACATGGAAACACCATGTGTTCGTTTGCACGAACACGCGCCCTCCCGGCCACCCGAAGGGGTCGTGCGGCGAGCGCGGTTGTGCGCAGGTGGCGGCGGCCTTCTCCATGGCGCTCGACACCGAGGATGACTTGTTGGAGACTGTGAAGCTGCAGACCAGCAACTGCCTGGGGCCCTGCCGTGCCGGTCCCACCGTCGTTGTGTACCCGGAGGGCGTGTGGTATCGCGGGGTCACCGCGGCCGACGTTGCGGAGATCGTCCGCGAGCACTTCCACCACGGCCGTCCCGTGAAGCGCCTTCAGCTCGAGGACGCCTGATGTTCTCCCGACTCCGCAGCTCGGTCAAGGGCGCGCTGGCCAGCCGATTGGGCGGCAAGGCCGCCGAGCCG
>CAMBIK010000009.1 GCA_945867435.1 Klebsiella pneumoniae | reverse complement strand
ATACCGACACGGACACCGACACGGACACGGATACCGACACGGATACCGACACGGACACCGATCCCAACTCGGATACCGGCACGGCCTACTTGGTGTGGACCGGCAACCTGAGCCACACCCGAACCAGCCTCAGCCTCACCTATGGCATCGGGGCCCTCAACCTCGCCACCTCCGATCTCGTTTGCCAAACCTCGGCAGACTTCGAGGGCACGACCACGGGCCCCTCAGGCTGCCCCGATTGCAACTCCGCGTTCACGACGCCGGTCGTGAACGGCGGCACGACCGGGGCCTACTGCAGCGCCTGGACAGCCGACAACGTGTTCGCCACCTACGCCTATACCGACTGGTGGTTCGGCAATGGCTACGTGGATGGATGGGGGTGGGCCGACAGCTATTCGTACAGCTACTCCGGCACCGACTACGACCTGACGTCGGCCGTGTTCATGCACTACGACAACGGTGCGGACGCGGCAGAGTGGTACCTGCGCTCGTACAACTTCGCCGCGAACGGCAGCTACCCGGTCACGGGCGATGCCGATTCCGCCGAATGGCAAAGCTACCTCGGCGGCACGCCGACCTACTACTACTACTTCTACTACTAGTCTTCGTACTGGAGCTCAAATGCGACTTTCAAGCCTATTCTCGGCGCTCCTTCCGCTTTGCCTGGCCGGCTGCTTCACGGGAGGGGATATCAAGCCTACCGACTCCGGCGAGGCCGACGCGGACACCGATACAGACACGGATACCGATACGGATACCGATACCGATACCGACACGGACACCGACACGGACACCGACACGGACACCGACACGGACACCGACACCGACACGGGCGGTGACACGGGCAGTGACCCGAACGGCACAGACGACGATGGCGACGGTTTCAGTGAGGATGACGGCGACTGCAACGACGCCCAGCCGCGCGTGAACCCCGGCGCCGTCGAGCGTTGCGACAACGGGATCGACGAGAACTGCGATGGGCAAGTTGATGAGGATTGCGGTCGCGACACCGGCGACACCGGCACCGCGTACCTCGCCTGGGTGGGGGAGCTCACCTACGACCCCACAGCCGAAACTCTGGCCCTCACCTACGGCATCAGTGCCGTAAACCTCGCGGACGGCAGCGAAGCGTGTCGCACCTCCGCCGACTTCGAAAGCACCGCCGCATCTAGCGATTCCTGTCCCGACTGCCAGTACACATTCGACACCACGGTGGTGTCCGGTGGCAATACGGGTGCGTACTGCACCTCCTGGGCGGGCGACAACGTGTTCACCACGTACGCCTACACGGACTGGTGGTTCGGCAACGGCTATGTGGATGCGTGGGGGTGGGCCGACACCTACACCTACACCTATGCCGGCACCGACTACGACCTCTCCTCGGCCGTGTTCATGCGCTACGACAACGGCACCGACCCAGCGGCGTGGTACCTACGTTCCTACAACTACGCCGCGGCCGGCACCTACACCGTCAGCGGGGACATGTACTCCGCCACATGGCAGTCGTACCTCGGGGGAACCCCGACGTACTACTACTACTTCTACTACTAGCGGAACCCTCAGGGGTTAGCCCGGCGGCCAGGTGAAACCCCTGCCGCCGAGCACATGCAAGTGCAGGTGGAACACGCTTTGGCCGGCGCCCGCGCCGTTGTTGATGACGACTCGGAAGTCGGTGAGCCCCTCAAGCGCGGCCACCTTGTTCGCCGCCAGCAGCAGTCGGCCGAGCAGCTCTGTGTCGTGTGCTTCCGCCTCACTCAACCGCGTGATCGGCTTCTTCGGCACGACCAGCACATGAGTTGGAGCGCGGCCATGAATGTCGCGAAAGGCCAGCACGGCGTCGTCCTCGTAAACGATCGTGGCTGGAATCTCCCGCTGGATGATTCGTTCGAAGAGAGTCACGGTCACACCTTCGGGGACCGCCTCAGTAGCTCACTTGGAGGGGCAAGATGAGGATGCCATCCTTGTAGTTCGGCCCCGCGACGATGAAGCTCCCGTCCCGGTTGATCTTTACCGTGGTGTCGATGAGCCTGCCCTTCTTGCCGCTGATCTCCACCCGAACGCGAGCGTGGGTGTCATCCTTGGCGACCAACGTGACGGTCAAGGAGCGGCCTCCTTCGATGGAAAAGGTGTGGTCCCCGCCAGGTGCCACGTCGGAGGACTGCGTGCTCAGCAGGCGGTAGCCCCGGTACTTGAACACACGGAACTGACTCGCGAACGAGGCCAACCGAGGGTCAACGCCGGATTCTTCGTCCGTCGCGTGAACGACATCCACGGAGATCTTGACCCGGCCGGCGCTCGGGCGGTGGTCGGCCCCGCCGCCCCGCGGACCCGCCCAGGCGGGGGCGGAAGCCATTGCAACCGTACTCGCCAGAAAAATAGCCATGAACTCGCGCATCAACCCTCCCCTTCCGCAACAAAGATGATCGTCGGCCCGCCCTCGTCAAGCTGCATCACCGACACGGTGGCGGTTTCGCCCGCGACCAGTTCTTCGACCCGCGCATCGTTGAACGCTGCCAGCACGATCGCCGGCTTTTCGACCTTTGCGTGAACTTCGACCGGCGACGTGGCCACCGGCAGGTTCATCGAGAAAAGCGCGATCGCGGCGGCGGCGAACGCCACGGCGGCAAGGCCGAGCGAAGCCCACCGGGGCATCTGGACCCGCACGGCTACCGGCTCAGAATGGGCGCCAATCGCACCCATCACGGCATCCGCAACGTCGATCCTGTTCGCCACCGCCCGGTTCAGCGCCACCGCCAACATGACATCGTCGGCTACATCGACGTCATGGGCCACGGCAGCGTTGATCGCCACAGCGAGCATGACATCGTCGACCACATCGATCTCGTGCGCGACCGCCGCGCGAAACCCCTCGCCAAGGCCATCAAGCTCCATCTCACGGAGGGAGGCTTCCTGTTCGGCGGTGAGCGGAGGGTGGACCATCAAATCCCTCAACGTGCGCAGGAGCGTGTCATTCAGACGCGTCGCTCGTATTCAACAAGCCTTGCAACTTCTTCCGCGCGTAAAAGAGCCGGCTCATGACGGTCCCCTCCGGAATGTCCATCCGGTCCGAGATCTCTTTGTACGAAAGGCCTTCGACCTCGCGGAGCAACACGGCTTCTCGCATATCCTCGGAAAGCTCGTCCAACGCCGCATAGATCCGCTCGTGCAGCTCTCTTCGTACCAGCGCGCGGACGGGGCTTTCCCCATGGTGCTGCTCGGCGATGGTGCCGTCTTCGTCGCGGGCCACGATGGACTCCTCGAAGCTGGAGGTCTTGCGGCGCTTGCGCTTGCGGATCGAATCGATGGCGAGGTTTTTTGCGATTCGGTACAGCCATGTGTAGAAAGCGGAGTCAGGGCGGAAGCTCGAGAGGTTCTGATAGGCCTTCACGAACGCCACTTGTACGATGTCCTTCGCTTCCTCCTGGTCGCGCACCATGCCGATGACCATGCCGGCAAGGCGGCCCTGGTAGCGAAGCACGATGGGGCGGTAGGCGTCGGTCTGGCCCGCCAACACCCGCGTGATCAACTCTGCGTCGGAGAGGTCGTTCATCGGCATCACCGCCATATCTCCCTCAGTGGGCCGATGCCCATGTGCTCCCGAAGCCCCATTCCACACGCAGGGGAACCCTCAACTGGGCAACCCCTTCCATGGCGGCGGCCAGCCTCGGCGCCACATCGGAAACCGAATCCTCGGGCAGCTCGAAGACGAGCTCGTCATGCACCTGGAGGAGCATCGTAGTGGCGGTGCCCCGAAGCTGGCGATCGACGGCGATCATGGCCAGCTTGATGATGTCGGCGGCAGTGCCCTGGATGGGCGTGTTCACCGCCACGCGCTCGGCAGCGGCCCGGTCGGCTTGATTCGGGGCGTCCAACCCTGCGATCGGCCGCTTACGGCCGAAGAGGGTCTCCGAATAGCCCAGCTCGCGCGCGCGGGCGTGGGCCGATTCCATGTAGCCGCGCACCTGTGGGTACCGAGCGAAGTACCCTTCGATGTAGGCCGCGGCCTTCGCACGGGGAATGCCGAGTTCATTCGCAAGCCGGAACGCGCCCATGCCGTAGACGATGCCGAAGTTGATCGCCTTGGCAGCGCGGCGCATCTCGCCCGTGACAAGCGCAGGCACCACTCCGAAAACCTCACCTGCGGTGCGGCGGTGAATGTCCTCGCCGCGGAGGTAGCTGTCCACCAAGGGCCCCGACTCGCAGTAGTGGGCCAAAACCCGCAGCTCGATCTGGCTGTAGTCGCACGACAAGAGCACGTGCCCCGGCTTGGCCACGAAGCAACTGCGGATCCGCTTGCCATCCTCCGAGCGGATCGGGATGTTCTGCAGGTTGGGATCGATGGAGGAGAGGCGCCCGGTGGCCGCTACGGCCTGCGCGAACGTCGTGTGGATGCGTCCGTCACGGACGTGACGGGGCAGGGCATCGACGTAGGTGTTCTTGAGCTTGGACAACTCCCGATACTCAAGCACCCGGCGGGCGATCGGGTGGTCGATCTTTTCCAGGGTCTCGGCGTCGGTGCTGCGGCCGGTCTTGGTCTTTTTTCCATCTGCAATCTGAAGCTTGTCGTACAGAATCGTCGCGAGCTGCTGGGTGCTGTTGATGTTGAACCCTTCCCCCGCCATCGTGTGAATGTCGGCTTGGGCCACCTCGATCCGCTGCCCCAGCGACACGGACAGCGCAGCCAGCACGCTTACATCGCAGCCGATCCCCGCCGATTCCATCCGTGCAAGGATCGGCAAGAGGGGCAGCTCGACCGGACGGTACATCGGATCCGCGGCGAGCTTGGCCTCCATCGCCACATCCAGCCGCCACACATCCAGCACCTCGGCGACCGGGCCCACGCCGATGGCCTCGCCGAGCCAGCGCTGCTTGATGGCGTCGAGGGTGCGGCGAGCTTCGGGCACCAGTACATAGTCAGCCAGGGAGATCTCCCCATCCACGCCTGCCAATTCCACTCCTTCCAGAGCAAGAACATGGAGGGCGGCCTTCATTTCCATCCCCGTTTTCGAAACGCTGGCATCGGCCAGGAGCGCCCGCAAGGCCGGCTCGTGAAGCGCAGAGGCAGGGGACCACGCCCACCCGTGCGCCCAGGCAAATGCAAGCCGCTTCGCACGGCCATCCGACCCCGGCTCCACCAAAAGCGCGAACCGCCCCGCTTGGCGCAGCACCGCAGCCAGCCGTCCCACCGGTCCGGGCCCCCAGACATCCACGGGATGCGTGGCGACAAGCGCGGGGGCGGCAGAGGCCACGGCCGCCGCCCGATCGCCGAGGTTCAGCTCGTTCCACAGCGTCTTGAAGTTGTAGCGGAGCAACCGGCGCTGAAGCTCGGGGGCGTCCGGCGCTGTGGGCCGCAGATCATCCAGGCTCACGGCAATCGGCACGTCCAAATCGATCGCCACCAGCTTGCGGGCGAGGCGCGCCACATCGGCCTGGTCGCGCACCGCCTCACCGGTCTTCCCGCCGATGGCCTGCCAGTTCGCGAGCACGCCCTCAACATCCCCATACTTCTCGATGAACTGCGCGGCCTTTTTCGGGCCCACGCCGGCGATCCCCGGCACGTTATCCGAGGTATCCCCCATCAACGCCAATAGATCGACGATTTTCTCGGGCGGAACTCCCCACTTCTCGATGACCCCCGCGCGGTCCATCACGGCATTCTTGCCGATGTCCAGAACGTGGATCCAATCGTTGACCAGCTGTCCAAAATCCTTGTCCGCCGATACGATTTGAACTTGCAGGTCGGCCGAGGCGTAGCGAACGGCCAGGGTGCCGATGATGTCATCCGCCTCGACCCCCTGGAGTCCGAGCACCTTCATACCGAACGCCGCGCACAGCGGCTCGAACTCGGGCCACTGCTGCCGCAGGTCATCCGGCATGTCGGGTCGGGTTCCCTTGTAGTCCGGCCACATGGCGAGCCTCGCGTCGGCACCATGGTCGAACACGCACGCCACATAGTCGGGCTTAAGATCGCGAATGAGCGCCTTGAGGATGCGTGTGAAGCCGAACAACGCCCGCGTCGGGAAGCCGTCGGGCGAGCGCATGTCGGTCTGGATTCCGTAATAAGCGCGAAAAATCTGATTCGGAGTGTCGATCAGCAGCAGCTTCTGAGGCATTCACGCTCCCTATCCCGGACGCCTTTCGGTTAGGGACCGACCCCATGAACCCGTCTCCGTTCGACCCCACCCCCGAACACCAGATGCTGCGCGCCATGGTCCGCGAGTTTGCGGACCGCGAGGTCGCTCCGCAGGCAGCGCGCTTCGACCAGCAGCAAGAGCTGAACGTCCCGCTTTTTCTCCTTTTGGGAGAGTTGGGCCTGCTCGGCATCACCGTGGGCGCAGCGGAAGGCGGCGCAGGCATGGACACGACCGCGGCCGTGATCGTCCATCACGAGCTCGCCAAGGTGGACCCCGGCTTTTGCCTCGCGTACCTCGCCCACTCCATGTTGTTCGTGAACAACATCTACCATTCGGCCAACGCCGAACAGCGCGGGCGCTACCTGGACCGCGTGCTCTCCGGCGAATGGATCGCGGGCATGGGCATGACCGAACCCGGCTACGGCACAGACGTGCTGGGCATGACCACGACGGCCGTGCGGCGCGGTGACCACTACCTGCTCAACGGCACGAAGACCTACATCACGAACGGGCCAGATGGGTATTGCTTCCTGGTCTATGCAAAAGTAGATGGCCGGCTTTCCTCCTTCATCGTCGACCGCTCCTGCCCCGGCTTCCGCACCGGCCGCCCCATGCACAAGATGGGCATGCGGGCCTCGACAATGTCGGAGTTGATCTTCGAGAACTGCGAAGTTCCGGTGGAAAACCGACTTGGCGAGGAAGGCGCGGGCCTAACGCACATGATGCGCAACTTGGAAATCGAGCGACTCACCCTCGCGGCGATGTCGCTCGGGATCGCGGACCGCTGCCTCGACATCATGATCGACTACGCCAGCCAGCGCATGGCCTTCGGAAAGCCCATCGCCGAGTACGGGCAGATCCAAAGGTTTATCGGGGAGTCCTACGCGGAGACCGAGGCCGCTCGCTGCCTGATCTACACCGTCGCGCGCTCCGTGGGTCCAGACCAGCGCAACCGTCTCGGGTCGGATGCGGCCAAGCTGTTCGCGGCCCCCGTTGGGAAGAATGTCGCCGACCGCACCATGCAGGTGCTCGGCGGGAACGGGTATTGCACGGAGTTCCCGGTCGAACGTCTGCTTCGCGATGCCAAGCTGATCGAGATCGGGGGCGGAACCCTGGAATCCCACCAAAAGAACCTCACGCGGGACCTCTGCAAGGCGCGGGCAGGCTGAACCCGGCGGGGCCCGGGGGCCGCCCCTACGTCTTCTTGCTGGACAGCCGATTGAACATCCCGGAGAGCAGCCCTGAGGTCGGCGCCGCAGGCGCGGCCGGGGCCCGCGTCGAATGCAATCGCAGCTCCCGCTGCGCATCACGATTTTCCGGATCAGCCTGGGATGCCGCCCGAAATGCGCGCATCGCCTCGCCGTTGCGCTCCCCCAACTTGTGGATGCTGCCGATGGCAACCAAAATCTCGGCGCGTTGCTTCATGTCGGCCACGGGCAGGGCTTCGAGCATCTGGACCGCCGACGCCGGAGTTAGCCGGCGGGACAAGGCCCCGGCGCGGAGCGCCTGGAACGCGTGGGGCCAGGTGGCCCCATCGAGACGCGACGCCTCCTGAAAAAGCGTATCCGCTCCATTCCAATCTCGAATGCGAAACAATGTTTCCGCACGCCGAAAGGCGATGCGGGCGGCCACTTGGTCCCGCTCTCCCACGAATCCTGACCCTGCGGTCCGCGCCGCCAGGAAGCGGTTCGCCTCCGCGAGTCCTCCCGGAGCGCGCATCGCATCAAACGCCTCGCTCAAGGCATGGAAGCACGATTCCGCCACGGACCGCACCTTCGGCGGAACAAAGCCCTGCGCGTCGGGGTGGTACTTCCGGCTGATGTCTCGGTAGGCTTGGCCAATCATGTCCTCGGTGATCACCCTGCGGTCACCGAGCTCCAAGGCGTCGACCGGGTGCGCAGCCAGCATGGCCGCCAGAGCCGTGCGCAAGTGAACAACACGGGGATCTTCATCCATCTCGCTGGATGTCGCTGACCCCGCCGTCGTGGTCTGGGTGCTTTCGGACGCCACCGGTCCCCCATCCATCGACACCAGTCCGAGCAGGCAGAGCAGGTCCAGCGCCCGCAGCACCTCAAGGCGACGCTCGGGGTCTTCCCCGCCGCCACACCGAAGCAGATGGTCCACATGCACCACGCCCTCAATGAGCCGCAGCACCCGCAGGGCCGTGGCGTCCAGATCCCACCGACTCTCCGGCGCGTCTTCGGGGATGCGCAGGCGCGGCGCGTGCTGCCCCATCGCCGCCCAGTCGTGCTGCACTTCGGCGGCGCTTCGACCCAATCGAATCCCGTGGGCGAGCAAGCGCGGAATGGGCATCGGAAGGGGGAAAGCGGCGGAAGGTGGGCGAGTGGACCCATCGAAACGCACGTTCGCGCCTCGTTCTCCCCCGGTTCGCACCAACCATGCGCCAAGCGCGATCCCCGCGGACTCCAGCACCCTCTCGACAGGATGACCCGCAGCCACGGCGGCCGCCACATCCGAGCCGAGAACCTGGGAGTCGGGAAGATGTCGGTCGAGCCCACGAAGCAGCGCCGGGACACCCTCAACGTGCATCACTCGTCCGCTTCGCAGGACCACATGAGCCAGCCCCGCGGGCCGCTCCACGACCAGCGCTCCGGTCGCCGCGACGCAATGGGCGAGGAAAATCACGCGCACGGGCGGAAAGCGGTCCGCGGTCCCCCGAACGGTCTCCAGGAAGGCGAGTCCGCTCCAATCGGCGGGTGCTCGTGGTGCGGAGGCGGCAGCCGCGGGGGCCCCAAGGACCTCGGCCAGCCGCCGTGCTTCGATCGGCTGGGTGAGCGTTCCGTGGACTCCGAGAGCCTTCGCGCGCCGCGCGGCTGCAGCGGGGTCTTCCGAGTCCTCGACGAGCAGCACCACCCGCGGGGGCGCATCGAGCTTCGACACCGCCTCGACCCATACGGCACCCCCGGCGACCAGCGCCGCCGAAGTGGCGAGCACAAGATTCACGGGGTCAACCTGTACTTGTTCCAGCGCGGCCGCCGCCGTTTCGGCAACGACGCAAGTGTGGCCCAGCCCCACCAGCAAATCACCGAGCATCGCTCGGCGGAGGGGTTCGGGTTCTACAACCAGGATGCGTGCCAGCCGGCCTCCACCCCACGTTCGACGGGGACCGACATCCTACCCGATCGCACCAGTCCCGGTGCCGCTTGCACTCGTCACCCCATCAAGAGATGGTTAGCTTGAGGGAACTTCGGAGCCAAAATGGCAAGCGTCCCCTTCATCTCAGATGCCGAGTTCAAATCGAAAGTCCTCGAAAGCACCGTGCCCGTGCTCCTGGACTTCACGGCGTCGTGGTGCGGCCCGTGCAAAGCCATCGCGCCGCTCCTCGACCAGGTCCAGGGGGAGCTGGGTTCCACCCTCGCCGTCTACAAGATGGACATCGACCAGAACTCCAACACACCCAACGAGTTCGGCGTGCAGTCCATTCCCACGCTCCTGCTGTTCAAAGGCGGCAAGATGGTCAACCGGGCCGTGGGTTCGCTGAACAAGCCCCGGCTCGACGCCTTCGTGAAGTCGGTGTTCGAGTAGGCTTTTAGCCCGCGAGCCGTTCGCCGGACTTCGGATCGAAGCGGTACTGTCGCGCGAATCGAAGCTGGACCGAACCGTCGGGAGGAAGGCCCTCCATGCGGGCGACGAGCGTTTCGGTGCCTAAGCGCAGGTGCACATGCGACTCAAAGCCCAGCCGCTCCACCACCTCGACCGTGGCTGTGTGGGGACCTTCCCCGACCAGCACGGCTTCCGGACGCACCCCCAGCACGACGCCCGACTCGATCTGCTCGAGGAAATTCATCGCGGGCGAACCGATGAACCCGGCCACGAACCTGTTCCGAGGCTCAGAGTACAGCGCGTCGGGCGTGCCCACCTGTTGCACGACCCCGTGGTTGAGTACGACGATGCGATCCGCCAGCGTGAGCGCCTCGGTCTGGTCGTGGGTCACGTACACGGTGGTAGTGCGAAGCGCCTGATGCTGCCGCTTCAGCTCGACGCGAACGCTCGTACGCAACGACGCATCCAGGTTGGAGAGCGGCTCATCGAACAAAAATACCTTCGGCCGCCGCACGATGGCGCGACCCATCGCGACCCGCTGCCTCTGTCCTCCGGAGAGCTCGCGTGGATAGCGGTCGAGGAGCTGACCCAGGCCCAGTTGGCGGGCCGCCTCCGCCACGCGCACGTCTACGTCGGGGCTGCGTTTCAAGCGCAGGGCAAACCCCATGTTCTCGCGAACAGTCATGTGCGGGTACAAGGCGTAGCTCTGAAAGACCATCGCCACATCGCGGTCGCGGGGGGCCACCTCGTTCACCCGGACCCCATCGATCTTCAGTTCGCCTGCACTGATGTCCTCCAACCCGGCGATGCACCGGAGCAGGGTGCTCTTGCCACAGCCCGACGGCCCCACGAGGACGACGAATTCTCCATCCGCGACCTCGAGATCCACGCACTGGAGCACGGCGACCTCGCCGTATCGCTTCTCCACACGAGAACAGGAGAGTGTCGCCACGCGCTAACGACGGCGCAGAACGACTTCGATCTCGCCCCCGCCGGAGCCGGCCGGGCTGCAGCGAACCACGTCGAACGCCGATGCGAAAGCGTGCATCAGCGCGCTGGCATCCACCCTGAACGCGCCGAAGAGCTGGCCCCCCGGTCGCAGGGCGCGCGAAGCAGCAGCCACATACCCGACACGATTTTCCTCGCAGAAGGTGCCGTGTTCGCAGATCAGGTCGAAGCGGGCGCCGAAGTCGGTATCCTCGAAACGGGCGGCCACCACGGGTACGCTGCCCACCGGCCCCTTCGCGTCGTGATCCACAACGCTCACATCGTAGCCTCGAGCGTCGAGCGCCAGTGCCTCGTGCCCCTTGCCGGCTCCCACGATCAGCACCCGAGCAGGAGGCGGCTTGACATGAGGAAGCAAGCGCAGAATCACCGCGGAGGGACGATCGAGCCGAGCACCAGAACCGTTCATAGTCGCGGAGCTAACCCATCCACTGCTATCCGCAGGTGAGCGCGAGGCGAAACGCCGCCGATTCCTCATCTCGCGTGTCCACCACGACGACCCATTGATTCGAGCTGTCAAACCCGCCGAACGCGATGGAGAAGTCGCCAGGTCCCTCGTCCCCTTCGCAGGACGGCACCGCGGTGTCCACCGGACAGGTGTTCGCATCCGTCCAACGCATCACGGCGACGCCCAACGCCGCACAGGCCGCGCTCACGGAGAGGACCGCCTCTACGCCAGAGTCAAGGGCGACGAGGTAGGCGCGCTCCGAACCCGCGTAGCTCGACTGATCCAGATTGGGAAAGCAAAAGTTCGAGGTGTAGTCCTCGCTGGCGAAGAGCGATTCCCCGCCCGAGGTGGTCGCTTCCAGGGTGTCTCCGCAGGCGAGCGTTCCCGAAAAACAATCGGGACCCACCGGAACCCCGGTGTCGTGGACCTCGTCGCACCAAGCCGCCCCCTCATCGGCTCCATCCCCGGAATCCTCGAAAATGTCATTCGTCGAGTCCCCATCGTGAATCGTCACGAATCCGCAGGAGGCGAGCAGAACGAGCATCGTCAATTCCAGACGAACGCGGAGACCATATACGGGGGCACGATCGGATGGATCGGGCTCTCCACATACGCCTGGACGAACAGGGCGACCGTCGGCACCAAGCGGGACTGACCCGCCCGAAAGACCGCCATCGGACCTACCTTGATGGATCGTTCGCTGGTCCCGAATGCGAGTTGGTGGTCCACCCGGGCACCGAGCCAGAAGAATCGCTTGTCCTCGTCATCCGCCTCGTCGAAAGCCCATAATGCGAGCCCGGTGTTCACCATCACGGTGTCTTCCCACTTGATAAGCGTATCGTACTGAGCTTCGTACCAGTAGTCGCCCGTGGACTCGGCCGGGGGCGTCAAGACAAAGTGCGCGAACTCCTGGGGAAACGCAAGAATCAGGTGCGACACCTTCGCCTGGAGCGTGGGAGTCACGCCCAGGCGATAGCCGAGACCGGCGTGGCGGCGCGCCAGCAGCGCGTCGGTCTCGAAGGCCGCCTCCGAGTGATCGTCGGTCGGCGAATCAAAGTCGGTCACGCCGGTGAATGTTTCAAAATACCCTGTGCCCACGAAGTCGGCGGTGATGTCCAGCACGGCGATGGGCACCACATGGAGCCTCGCCCCCGCTCGAGCGTAGGCGGGGGAAATCTCAAGCTCTGGCCCGGCCGCAAAATAGACATCCTCAAACAGGTCGTTTCCCTCCTTCTGCCAGGGGAAGGGAGTGCGGTACTCTGCCGTGCCCAGGTAGCGAGTGCCGAGCGGGAACAGAGTCACCGGCACCTGGTGTTCCATCGCCCAGCTGCCCGCCAACGCAACGTGAATGAGGGTGAGGAAGAGCATCTTCCCCAAGTATGCCGCCATCGGCATCCCTGCACGCAACGTCAGAAACCCGCAAAGCCAAGCCCGGAATCGGTGCGGCGACTTGCGCATCCGGCACCGGGCGGCCTATTCTGTGGATTGTTACAGTTGTGTTACACATGCCCAACGTGCCAGCCCGAAAATACCGCTTCGAGATCAAGTATCGCCTACGCGAAGACCACGCTGAAGCCTTGCGTGCGTGGATCCGTCGCTCGGGGTTCTTGGAGGCAGACGAGCACGGCGAGGGCGGAAGTGCAGCCTATAACGTGCATTCTCTGTACCTCGACAGTGCAGATTGGGGCATCTACAAAGAGACCCGCGCTGGCCTGCAGCAACGCTACAAACTGCGCGCCAGGTGTTACGAATGGTCGGCGAATGCAAAGGTTTTTATGGAAGCCAAGCACCGCGCTGAAGAGTACATGTGGAAGACCCGCGCCGAGGTCGCGAAGGCAGACGCCGTGCGCATCTTGAACAATGAGGTCCCGCTCAAGGCCAAAGCGACCAGCGCCCTTGAGAACTTCCGCGGCTTGATGGACCGGCGCCACGCTTTCCCGCGCGTCTGGGTCACCTACCGGCGCCACGCGTACACCAACACCGTCCGGGACCTGGTGCGCGTCACGTTCGACACCAACATCCGCGCGGCGCCGCCCACGCTGGGTCTGACCGAACCCGCCACCTGGCACACGGTGCCCGACGCAGCGGGGGTCGAGGTCCTCGAATTGAAATACACAGGCTCCTACCCAGGTTGGGTGGGAGACATGGTGCGAAAGTTCGATCTCGAGCGCCGAGCCTTCTCAAAATTCCGCTATGGTGTCGAGCTCATCACCGACCCTGAGGGGCCGGTGATGGGGCAGAAGCAGCACGCAGGAGCAGAGCTTTGACGCACGCCGTGGACTGGCTCAACTTTGGCACCGGAACGGGTCCGGCCCCTGCGACTGTGCTGCTCGATCTTTTGCTGTCCTATGTGCTCGCGCAGATCGTGGCGTGGCTGTACATCTGGACCCACAAGGGCCTGAGCTACTCCCGCAACCTCACGCACAGCATCATTCTGCTCACGATGGTCGTCACGACCGTGATGCTGGTGGTGGGCGACAGCATCGCCCGGGCATTCGGGTTGGTCGGGGCCCTCGCCATCATCCGGTTCCGCACGGTTTTGCGCGACACGCGAGACACCGTGTTCATCTTCCTCGCGCTCTCCGTGGGCATCGCCATCGGCGCACACCACTACGCCATCGCCATCGCGGCCACCCTCATGATCGGATTGGTGGCCGTTCAGCTCAACTTCACGGGCTTCGGCCAACGTCACACCGACACGGGCGTGGTGCGGGTGCGAACCGCAGCGGGGGTCGAGGCGGTCGAGGCGGTGCTCGCGGGCTGGTGCCGCACGCATCAGCTGCTTTCCCTGAAAGAAGGCGGAGGAAACGAGTCCGAGTACAGTTTCGAGGTTCGGTTGTATCATCCCATGGATCGAGAGGACCTCGTCGGTGCCCTGCGCACGGTGGCGGGAACTTCCAGCGCGACGATTGCGTTGGAAGAAAGGGCGGAAGAGTGGTAAGGCGCCAGGTACCGCTGGGGAGACGGATCCGCGCGAACGCGGGCGTCATCATCAACACCCTTATCTGGGTTGGCTCCGCCGGGGCGTGCCTCGCCCTCTACATGATTGGCGGCCGTGAAGCCCCAATGCACGCCATCGCACTGGTCGACCGGCACGCCGTGGTGGTGCCCGAAAGCGGCCGGCTGGCCACCCTGGACGTGGTCGCTGGTCAGACCGTCCAGGCGGGAGAAAGCCTGGGCACCGTCGAGGTGCCGGGACTTCAGCAGGAACTCACCGCCGCCCAGGCCCAGCTCCTGGCCTTGCAAGCCGCCACGCGCGGCGACGACCCGGAACGCGAGCGCCGCTTCGCGAAGGATGTCGCGGGTACTCAAGCAAGGTGGCTCGACGCGCAAGTGACCGTGGAGGCGCAGCGGGCCGAGCTGCTCGGGCGCGACATGGCGTTGGCAAGGCTCAAGACACCCGGGGCGGCCGTGGCCGCCACCCAAATCGAGCAGGAACAGGCGGGTCGGGACGCCCTGGCGCGCGAAGTCGCCGTGCGGGAAGAAAGCGTTGCCGCGTTGGAGCGCGCCTACGTTGATGCACGGGCGTTCTCCGGGGGCACCGCCGATGCGGCCCTCGAGGCCCGCGTTCTGGAGGCCACATCGCGAGTGGAGATGGTTCGCTCTCGCCTGGAGGCCTCGGTGCTCAGGGCGCCCACCGCCGGAACGATCGAAGCGATGGGCGGCAGCGGATCGGGGGCGCCAAACGGATTCGCCATGCTCCCCGCGCAGGGTAGCTGGCTCCAAGCAGGGTTTCCCGCGCTTGCCGTGGTCGAGGGTACAACCCGACTGGCCATCCTCTATGTGTCGCCGGACCGCGCCCGGACCCTCGCGGCCGGGGCACCGGTCACCTTGAAAACCGCCAGCGGCACGTCGGTGGCAGCGGCGGTGGTCGCGATCGCCCCGGCCGTCGAAATGGTGCCCGTACGGCAGCTCAGCGACCCCACGGTGCTCCAATGGGGAGTGGCCGTAACGGTACAGACCACCACGGCCCAACTGATGCCCGGCGAAGCGTTCTCCGCGACCTATTGATGGCGACCCCGGAGCCCTCAGGGTGCCAAAGTGCCCGAGGTGTACACCGTCTTCATGCCTTCGCCCGCGCTATCCATCGCGATCTGAAAGGAAGGCACCAACGCGTAGCCCGCGGCCACCACCGCGATGACGAGCACAGCGACCACGAGGGCCCATTCAACGGTCGATTGTCCGCGCCGGTCCGTGTTCATCGGTAAACTCGGTGATAACGCGATAGCTTGCCACGACGCAAACGGCACCGATGTACCCGCACCAGAAGCTCGAATGGACCCAGACCCGCCTTGAGGCGCGTGTCGCGGCCACGCCCGACGACGCGGAAGCCCGCCTGGAACTCGCTCGTGTGTGCCTGTCGCGTGCGCTCTACCACAACGCAGGCGAATCCCTGGCCGCACAAGCACTGCTCCACGCACGAAAGCTCGTCCAGGAAGACCCGCAAGGACCCGAAGGCCATGTGATCGCGGGCGCCGCCTTGGTGGCGAGTGACCGGCCCGACGCCGCCAAGCGCTTCCTCGACGAAGCCATGCGCCTCGCGCCGGAGCGCGGCGACCTCCACCTCGCGCTTGGAGCGTTGTACCGCACGCAACGCGATCTGCACCTCGCCATCAAGCACCTCGAAAACGCCTGCCGCGCCTCGCCTGAAAGCTGGGAGTCCCACCTTCTCCTCGGCCGGTCTCTCTCCGAGCGGGCAAGGCAGATCGGCGGAACGCGTCTCGTCGAACGCGCTCAATTCCACCTCGTTCAGGCGTTGTCCCTCGATCCTTCGCCCGACCTTCTGCCCGTACTCATGCGGGACCTCGGGCTGCTTTGCCTCCAGACGGGCCGCTTCCCCGCCGCCGAGCGCCTGTTCATCCGCCTTCGGCAGCACCCGCGGTTCTCTGCCGTGGCGCGCAAGCACCTCGGACAAGTCGCCTTTGCCCTCGGTAAATACAAAGTGGCCATCCAGCACGATCGGCAGTACCTGGAGGCCCTCCTCGCCGCAGGGCACGGCGAAGAGCCAGGAGTGCTCGCGCAGATCGGGATGAGCTTCCTCCACCTCGGCGAACTGGACCGGGCGCGGGAGTTCTGCAACCGCGCCCTCGCGCTCGACCCGGACCTGCTCGCCGCTCGGCACGCCCTCGGGAGCGTGATGGTCGAAGAGGGCCAGGTGGGCGACGCCATCAAGGTTTTCCGCGATTGCCTCGTCGATCACCCCGAAGATCTCAGCTCCTACATCGAGCTCGCCCGCACGCGCCGCCGCGCCGGGGATGGGGTCTGGCTCCAAAAGGCGCTTGGGGTCGAAGTCGGCGAATACGACAAGCTCCCCATCAGCAGCGGCTCCGGTGCCCCCAGGGTGATCGCGCGCAAACGCGTCGACGCGCTGCTCGAAGAGCTACGCGCGATCGGTCCCAGTTCGGTCGGCTGCGTCCTGCAAGCCCTCGATCTCACCGAAGATGAGGCGCTGCGGTTCACGCTTTGGGAGTCCGCATGTGGATTGGCGGCCGGCCACGTCGCCGACGAGGTGGCCACGCGGCTGCGGGAGCCCGGCCAGACCTTCTCCGTCGCCCTCGCTCGGAATGCGCTGAGCGCGGCAGCCTTCATTCCTGAACCTGCGCTGACTGCCGGGCTGAACGTCACCCTCGAAGACGTCCAGCGTGCGGCCGTAGACCGCAAGGGGAACGCCCACGACCTCGTTGCCCATCGCCGGGCGGTGGAAACGGAGCGCGAGGTGGCGCGGAGCTGGCAGGCAATCCTCCTGCTGGCGATTGCCACGCGACGCAGCCGTGCCGCCCGGCAGCTGCTGGAAGGGTGGGGCCAAGGGGTAGACCCGGAGCTCGCCGTCGCGGTTCATGCCGCGCAGGCCCTGTGCGGGGACCCCGATGCGATCAAGGCACTCCAGCGGCGAGCCCAGGAAAAAGGAGCGTCCGTCCCTACCGATCGGCTGCTTGCGCGCATCACCCCTCCGTCGCAGCGGGGCGAACCGCAGGCCGTGGAAGGGGGAGACACGCGCTGCTCGGCCTGCGGGCGCACCGGGAGCGAGGTGACCCACCTGATGACCGGCACCCGCGCAGTCCTCTGCGACCACTGCATCGGCGAGGTGGTTCAGAACAGGCGTTCGCTAGTAGCTCCCGACGATGCGGCCTGCCACCTGTGCGGGCGCACCCACTTCGAAGCGCGCAGCCTCTGGCGCATCCATGGTGTTGATGTCTGCGCCCCGTGTGTGGACCTGAGCGTGGGCCTGCGTGAACGCGAAGCCGTGGCCCGCTTCCTGGCTACCTGGTAGCGCGTTCACGGCGCATCCGGGCGCCCCTGCGCCGCCACGCGACTGCATGAGATCCTCTTGAGGTAGCTCGCGTAGTCGAACGCCGGGCTGTTGGCCTCGTCGTGACACCCGCGGCATGTGGCCTCTGTCACGGGCGTACTGTGCACCGACCCCCGGCCATCATGCCCTGCCATCGGACCGTGACAGGCTTCGCATTGAACGTCCCGGAACGCGAAGGAAGCGCCGACGCTCACCTCCGAAAATCCGCCTGGGCGGCCGAACCCCGTCGTGTGACACCCGACGCACTCGGGATTTTCGGTGGACTGCCGTGAAGCCAGCGACTCGACGGCGCGGGCGTGTCCATCGAACGCCCACGACGCAAGCCGGTCCTGATGGCACGCCCCGCACGCCGAGCCAGTCGCGTAGCCCTCGCGCAACGGCGTCGCCACCGCGGCTCGAGCCGAGCCGAGAATGGCCGAGTGAAACATGGCAAGCTGAGCCTGCGTCCGCGTATCGCCGTCCAGGTTCGCGCCGAGGGGAAGGGTCTCCACGAAGGCAAGCCCGCGGCCGCGAGTTCGGCGAACGAGCCGCTCGTGATCGCGGCTGGCTTCGACGGCCAGCGCGCCCGACGTGGGAGCAGTGCCCAGGCTGCGACCGCTCCTGAATGTAGCCACATCCTTCCAAATTCCCCGAGTCACGACCTCCAGAGCGCGCGGAGTGCTGCCGAGGAAGAGGTGGATGAGGGTGACGTAGCGACCACGACCGGGGGTCTCGATGATCGGAGCGCCCGCGGTCGCCCGCGGCTCGTCTACGGCCTCGCCCCCCGTGGCCAGCACGGCCGCGAGTCCCGGAACCCCTTCTGCGACCGCGACGTTCGTGGCGTCATCGGCGTTGCTGAGCACGAACCAGGCATCGGCATCACTCGACTTCGCCGCGTTGACCGAATCGATTGCGGCGAGGGTGGGCACCCCCGCGGCGGGGGCGGCGAGACCGATGAACCCGACGCGAACCCCGCCGCGCTCCACGATGGTGGCCGCCGCCATCGGCGCGTCTGCCGGATCCCAGTTCGCTGAAATCGCCCCTTCGCTGCGCAAAAAGGCGAGACCCCCCGGGAGAAGATCGACCGGGGATGCGGCCCAAGCATCCAAACCGGCGGTTCGCGCCAGCGAGAGCACCGCATCCGCCCGCACCTTGCGGTCCACCTCATCCCTCGCGGTCAGGCCCTTCACCAGCATCTCCCCGGCATCGACCCGCATCAGAGGCACACCACCCGCTTCCAGCCGGGAGTAGAGCGAAGATCGACGGGCAAAGCCCCCGTAGGGCGAGGTCGGACACCCGCACACCTCCACCTCGCCGCGCACGGCACCCGTGAGCGCGATGATCACCTCCCGGAGCGGGCGTTCCTCTCCAACGACGGGCGCAAGGACCTCGACCCGCTCCGGGAGAGCGGGCAGCAGGGGCAGGCTACGGCCCATTTCGCCCGGACCGCAAGCGGCAATCAGGCACACCAACGCGGCACCGACGGTGCAAGAATGTGTTGACAACGGCGGCTCGACTCTCTGGAGTGTATAAGTTTCATCGCTTCACCGGGACTCCGATGTCGGGCATTCTTGCACTCGTCCTCAGCGCGCACGCCTTTGCCCCTTCCGGCGCACCGGCGGAACCGAACCGAATCTATCGCGCCCATGCACCGCAGCAATTGCGGCTTCGCCACCAACCCGGCTGGGCGGAGTTTACCCGGGGGGAAGGCAGAGGTTGGCAGGCCCGCTTCGACGAGCGCACGGGCACGGCGCACCGGGCCTGGGGTCCAGGAATTCCGATGGGCCGACTCGACGACGAGGCCAGCGTTCGGGCCGCGATGCGCGACTTCATCGCCCGGAATGAGGGCATCTTCGGTGTAGGCAGCGACCAACTGCGCTTCGCATCCGCCTCGTACATCGCGCGCACGGACACTTGGTACGTTCAGTTCAATCGGCTCGTGCAAGGCTCGCCGATCTGGCGCGGAGGGGTGACCGCCCGCATCCGATTCGGCAAGTTGATCCTTCTGGGGGTGGACACCTACCCCGGCATGGTCCTGCCACAGCCAGAGATTGGGGCGGCCGAGGCCATCGCGGCCGCCGAGCTGGCGGGCCCCGCCGCGCTGGGGCGTCACACCCACGAGCAGGCGGCGTTGGTCGCGCTCCCGCTGGATGTCCCCGGGGGCATCGACGCCCATCTTGCTTGGGAGGTGCACAGTCGTACCACGTCGCCGCGCGGCCACTGGGTGTCCTTCGTCGATGCCGCCACCGGGGAAGTACTCGCTTCGTACGACGAGATCCGCTATCTGGATGGCACGGTGTACGGCACCCACCCCGTCCGCACGCTGGATGGCGACGAGGAAACGACCGCGCTCCCCCTCGTGGAGATCGAGGCCGACTCCAGCAGCTACGCCGGCGAGGACGGCAGCTTCAGTTTCGTTGGGAACAGCGCAACAACCTGGCTTCGTGGCAGCTATCTGACCGTACTGAACGCCAGCGGGCGCGAAGGCGAGCTCAACTTCGACAGCGCCAACCCTACCTGGAGCACCGCAGACGCCTCTTTGGCTGAGATCGCGACGTATGCCTACGTTCATCAAGTTCGCGATTGGCAACTGGCCATCGCTCCCGAGGTCGGGATGGCCACGAACGCCCTCACCGCCAGCGTCAACGACACCTCAAGCAGCTGCAACGCCTACTACGACGGCAACCTCAACTTCTACGAGGCAGGCGGCGGCTGCAACAACACCGGTCAGATCGCCGACGTCGTGTACCACGAGTGGGGCCATGGCTTTCATTACTACAGCCTCGAAGCCGGGTCGTGGGATGGCTCCGTGGGAGAGGGAACCGGCGATACGGTCTCAGCGCTGATGACCCACGACTCCGTGATCGCGCCCTGGTTCGTGACGAACGGCAGCGGTATTCGCGATGTGGGACCCAACCGAGTGTACCCCGACGATGTCGTGGGAGAAGTACATGAAGACGGCCTGATCTTCGGTGGGTCGGTGTGGGACGTGTGGGCGGCGCTGCTGGACACCACGGGCGAATCAAGAGCCGACGAAGGAGAGGCCTACGACGTCGTGGCCCACTTGTTCGCAGAAGCGTTGAAGGCAGGACCGACCATCGACACCGCGTACGAAGAGTTCATCGCGGCCGACGACGACGACGGCGATCTTGGCAATGGAACCCCACACTTCTGCGAGATCGCGGAGGGCTTCGCGCTCCATGGGCTCGGTCCCCTCGCGAGCGAGTCCGGCGCCCTGCAAATCGACGCGCTGCCGCTCGAAAACCAGGTCACCGGCCAAGGGATCACGCTGACCGGCGAGGTACTGAACCTCGCCTCGACCTGCGTGGACTTCGACCTCGCTACGGTGGAGTTGAACTACACGATCGACGGGGGCACGACCTGGATGACCGTGCCGGGCGATGTGGCAGGAACGTCGTTCTCGGCCACGCTACCCGACCTGGCCAGCGGGTCCATCGTCGCGTACAGCGTGGAGGCCACGGGTCGCGAAGGCGAGACCGTGACTTGGCCCACCGTGGGCAAGATCGCCCCTTTCACCTTCTATGTGGGAGAATTGGACGAGATCTGGTGCGCCCCGCTGCAGCAGGACGACGGTGCGTTCACACATGCCTTGCTCAGCGGAGACGACCGGGAGGGCGCCGACGACTGGGTGTGGGGGCGCCCGAGCGGCAGCTCCACCGACCCGGACGACGCCTACAGTGGGAACAAAGTGTGGGGAAACGACCTTGGCGGCGGCAACTACAACGGGGACTACCAGCCCGAGATCGTCAACCGTCTCTCCACGCCGCCGATTGACGTGGGGGGGGCCTCGGAAGTCATCGTCCAGTACCGCCGCTGGCTCAATGTCGAGGATGGCTACTACGACCAGGCGCGGGTGTACGGAAACGACGAAGTGCTCTGGAGAAATCACGTCAGCAGCGAACAGGTGGGCGACGAAAACACCCACGACGACCAGTGGGTTCTCGCGACGCACCGGGCGGCCCTCACGGAAGGCACCCTGGTGCTCGGATGGGAAATCGAGAGCGACCAAGGCTACGAGTCAGGCGGCTGGAACATCGACGACGTTTGCGTCTACGCCCCGACCATTGCCGACTCAGTGTACTCCGTCGTGGATTTTGTCGCGACGGATGACCAGCCGGGCGAAGTTGGCCTGAGCTGGACGCAGCCCGACGGCGCGGGATCCACCTCTGCCGTGGTGGTGCGTCGCGACGACCGCTTTGCGATCGACGCCGCCGACGGCCAAGTGGTGTACACGGGAAGCGGCCTTCTCCCCGGAATGCCGGTCACCGCATCCGACCCTTTGGTGGGTCACGCCTACTACACGGTGCTCGTCGGCACCGACGCAGGCTTCGGAGTTGGGGCCATGGCCGGCGCCAACGCGGACGAGGGCACCGGCCTCAGCGGGGGCGACGACGTCACGCCGATCAATGTCTCGTCCGGTCCCGGGTGTGGGTGCAACGCCGCCTCTGGAGGAGCCTACGCGGGTGCAGCGTGGGTCGCAGCGATGGCCCTGTCCCGCCGTCGCCCTCGTTGATCCTCGCCCTACTCAGCGTGGCCTCCGCGGAGCTCCCGCCACCCGACTACGCGGTCACGCTCACCGAACTCGCGGGAGCCGAGATCGCACGCGCCGGGCGCGAGACCGACGCAGCGGCCGCGGAGACGTTTGCCAGGCGATGGATCGGCACATTCGGAGAATCAGCCCGTGTCACCTACGAGCTTGGGCTGGTTTGGCGGCTAGCGGGGAACGACGCCCACGCCCTGACCTACCTCGACCAAGCCCTCGCGCTCGACCCCGACCTGGCCGCGGCCCGCTACGACCGCGGCGAAGTGCGGCTGGCCGCTGGCGACCTATCGGGCGCACGCGACGATTTCGAGGCGGTCTCCCGCCTTGAACCCGAAGCCTGGCCCGGCTGGTTCCGGCTGGCCGACCTCGCGGGTCGCGCAGGGGAACCGAAAGCCTTCGAAGCGCACATGCTCCGCGCGCTGCGATGCGGCTTTCAGGTGAGATCGGTGGCCGCCGACCCGACATGGCGCGGGTTCCTTCAGCACCCGCGTGTCGGCCCCGTTCTGACCCGACTCATCACCGTGTACCAAGGCGCCGACGTGTTCGACGCATTGCAGGGCCCGCTGACGCCCCAGGGGGAGTAACGGGGCGGGTCCGCTGCCGCGCGATACAGGCGTTGGATGCTCCTGTCGTTGACATCCCTCGCCCTTGCAGCCTCGCCCATTCCCGAAACTGCGTTCACGCGAAACCCCGAAGGGGTCGGGATCGGCCTCATCCTCGGTGCCCCCACGGGCGTCTCCCTCGCGTGGCGTCCGGGAGGACGCTTCATGGTCGATGGCGGCGTGGCGTGGTCGTTTTCGGCCACCGGCAGGGGTTGGGCACAGCTGCACACCGACGTCTGCATCGACCTGGCCGACCTGCGCACGGCCGATCTACCCGACATGCACTTCCCGATCTGGATCGGGGCCGGCCCTCGCGCCCGACTAGGCGATGGCACGGGATACGACGCCTTCAATTTAGCTATTCGCGTGCCCGTCGCGATGGGCTTCTGGCACGACGACGTACCCGTAGAGGGTTTCGTCGAGCTCGCGCCCGGCATTGGCATCTTCCCGAGCACGGAATTCACCATGGACGCCGCGGTCGGCGTGCGCTTCTATGTGCCCGCCGCAGAGGGAAGCGCCCGATTCGCCTCACCAGACGTGGATGCCGAGGTCCCCTACTGAACGCACAAAGGGCAGGGAGCGTTGCCGCCACCCTGCCCCCCGGCCTGCGCGAGTCCGCGCCTGTTGCTTAGTGGCTGTGACCGCCGCCGGCCCCGGCATCGTCTTCGTGGTGTTCCGAGATCATTGCTTCGGTGGTGAGCAGCAAGCCAGCCACGGAGGCAGCGTTTTCAAGCGCAGCGCGGGCGACCTTCGTGGGGTCGATGACGCCGGCCGCGTAGAGATCCTCGTACACGCCGGTAGCGGCGTTGTAGCCGAAGCCCCCGGACCCGTTGCGCACCGCTTCGAGCACGATGGATGGCTCTCCGCCGCCATTCGCGACGATACAGCGCAAGGGCTCTTCGATGGCGCGGCGGATGATGTCCACCCCGAAGCGCTGCTCGCCTTCGGCGGTCACGCTGTCCAACGCGCGCTGGGCGCGAATGAACGCCACGCCGCCGCCGGGAAGGATGCCTTCTTCGACAGCCGCACGGGTCGCGTGGAGCGCATCCTCGACACGAGCCTTCTTCTCCTTCATCTCGACTTCGGTGGCCGCGCCGACACGGATCACCGCGACGCCGCCTGCCAGCTTCGCGAGGCGCTCCTGGAGCTTCTCACGGTCGTAGTCGGAAGTGGTCTCCTCGACCTGGGCCTTGATCTGCGCGATGCGGGCCTTCACGGCTTCGGGGGTGCCTGCACCATCGATGATCGTGCAGGTTTCCTTGGTGATGACGACGCGGCGGGCCGTGCCGAGGTCGGTGAGGCCGAGGTTCTCAAGCTTGAGCCCCAGTTCTTCAGCGATGAGGCGGGCGTTGGTGAGGATCGCGATGTCTTCCAGCATCTGCTTGCGGCGATCGCCGAAGCCGGGAGCCTTCACCGCCGCGCACTGAAGGGTGCCGCGAAGCTTGTTGACGACCAGCGACGAAAGGGCTTCGCCCTCGACGTCCTCGGCGATGATCACGACCGGCTTGCCGGCCGCGTGGATCTTCTCAAGCATCTTGATGAGCTCGCGCATCGAGCTGATCTTCTTTTCGTGGATGAGAATGTAGGGATCTTCGAACACCACTTCCATGCGCTCGGCATCGGTAACGAAGTAGGCGCTGGTGTAGCCGCGGTCGAACTGCATGCCATCGACCGTCTTGAGCTCGGTTTCGATGCCCTTGTTCTCTTCGACGGTAATCACGCCTTCCTTGCCGACCTTGTCCATCGCCTTTGCGATGATGCCACCGATGGTCGCATCGCCGTTGGCGGAGATCGTGCCGACCTGGGCAATCTGGCCGCCATCGGCCACCGGCCGGCTCTGGACGCGGAGATCGGCCACGATTGCGGCGACCGCCTTATCGATGCCACGCTTGAGGTCCATCGGGTTGTGACCGGCCGCCACGAGCTTCTGGCCCTGACGGTAGATGGCCTGGGCGAGCACGGTGGCGGTGGTGGTGCCATCACCAGCGATGTCGGAGGTCTTGGAGGCGACTTCCTTCACCATCTGGGCGCCCATGTTCTCGAACCTGCATTCCAGTTCGATCTCCTTGGCGACCGTGACGCCGTCTTTGGTGACGACGGGTGCGCCCCACGACTTTTCGATCACCACGTTGCGGCCTTTCGGCCCCAGGGTGACCTTCACGGCGTTGGCGAGGGTGTCCACGCCGATGAGGAGCTTGTTGCGAGCGGCGGTGTCGAAGAGAATCTGCTTGGCGGCCATGTGGTGGCTCCGTGTAGTATGAAAGGGTGGTGCGAGGAGGCTTGCGACTACTCGGCGATGCCGAGAATGTCCTCTTCACGGAGGATAAGACGATCTTCGCCGTCTACTTTGATTTCGGTGCCGGCGTACTTGCCGAATACCACGCGATCGCCGACCTTGACGGTGAGCGCAGTGATCTTGCCATCGTCGGCCACGCGACCCGAGCCCACGGCGAGGACAGTGCCTTCCACAGGCTTCTCTTTCGCGGATTCGGGAAGGTAAAGGCCCGACTTGGTGCGAGTGGGCTCTTCGTTGCGCATCACCAGCACGCGGTCAAACAAGGGACGAACAGTCATGACTTCAGCTCCAGGCGCCGCGACCGAAAGGGTCGGAAGGGGGATGATGGTTGGCGAGTAAGTAGGGGCTGGGCAACCGCGCAGCCCTGCGGCGACGTCGAGATAGTCACCGGCCTACCCGGGTCAAGCGACCGACCGGACTTTGTTAACAACGGAGGATAATGTGGCCTATAACGCGACACTTCCCATCGTTCTTCACGAAAACCTGTTCGATTTCTTCAAGGAGCGGGTGGATGGCGCGGCCAAGCGCCAAGGCGCCGCGGTGAGCCAGGACACCGTCTTCTACCTCTCGCAGCTCCTAGCCGAGGAGGGCCACCTTCCTGAAGAGGCACCCGCCCCGACGCTCGTCGAGCTGCGCGAACGGGCCGCCAACGGCACGTTCGCCGAGGCGGTGACCTGCTGGCGACGACTGGGCGACCAGGCCCTGATCGCCCTGGGCTTCTTTCGGGAACACCTTGTACATCGCCGGATCTCGACAACCTACTACGCCGAAATGGGTGCAGGTGCCTACGGCAGGCTCGCTCGACTGCTCCGCGACCCCGGTGTGGGGCTGGGAGAGGTTTTCGGCGAGATGTCGGAGCGCTTCGATTCCTGCACCGAGTTGATCGCGGACGTGCGCGACGAGGCGAGAGAGGGGAACGCGGCCGACATCGTGAAGCTGTACGACGAATGGCAGGCGACCGGGTCGGTCCGCGCTGCGGAGCGCCTGCGGCAACTCGGCCTGGTGCCCGTGCGCTTCGGGCGCATGAACTAAGCCGCAGGGTTGGAGGTTGCGCTTCCAGGCCACCCGCGATAGCCGCCGCAGCCTACGCATCCGGAGGGGTATTGGCTCGCATCACCGTTGAAGACTGCCTGGAGAAGGTTGACAACCGCTTCACCCTTTGCCTCGTCGCCGGGGAACGCACCAAGCAGCTCATGCGCGGTGCCAGGTTGCTCCTGGATGAAGAAGTCGAGAACAAGGAGATCGTCACCGCGTTGCGAGAGATCGCGGCCGGGCACGTTCGCCCCGACTACTCCGGGTTCGATGACAACGAGAACCTGAAGAAGCAGAAGGCGGATATCGCCAACGCGCTCCCCCCGAGCGTCGACGATCTGCTTCCCCCCGCCGTCGACGACCTCCCCCCCGAGGCCTAAGGAGTCCCCATGCTGCCCAAGAACCTTCCGACCGCGTACACCGCGGAATGTCTCTTCGACTCCCGCGTTGTCGAAAGGCACATCGCTGAGGGGCGCACCACGCAGGTCGCCTACGACGCGTACCTGGCCGGACTGACCGACGAAGCCGAGGAAGTCGTGGAATCCGACCTCCGGTTCACCGTCCGGGGCCGCCCCCTTGCCACCGCCGGCTACGACGAAGACGAGGCGTAGCACGCCACCCGAGGGGGCCATGAACCGCGGCGCATTGCGTGCCCCGCGCGGCGGCACCCTCACCTGCAAGGGGTGGGTTCAAGAAGCCGCGCTCCGCATGCTGTACAACAACCTCGACCCCGACGTGGCCGAACGCCCCGAGGACCTTGTGGTGTACGGCGGTCTGGGCAAGGCTGCCCGCGATTGGGAGAGCTTCGACCGCATCGTTGCCGCGTTGCGAGCGCTGGAGGATGACGAGACCCTCCTCGTTCAATCAGGCAAACCTGTCGGCATCGCACGCACCCACCGGGACGCACCCCGCGTGCTCATCGCCAACAGCAACCTGGTGGGAAAGTGGGCTACCTGGGAACACTTCCGTGAGCTCGAACGGAAAGGGTTGATGATGTACGGCCAGATGACGGCCGGCAGCTGGATCTACATCGGTTCGCAGGGCATCGTGCAGGGCACCTTCGAGACCTTCGCCGAGGCCGCTCGCCAGCATTTTGGCGGGGAGGCCCGCGGGCGCTGGGTGCTGAGCGGCGGGTTGGGCGGGATGGGTGGAGCGCAGCCACTCGCTGCGGTGTTCGCCGGCTTTTCTTATCTTGGGGTCGACGTGGATGCGACCCGCATCCAGAAGCGCCTGGACACCGGCTACCTCGACGAATTCGCTCCTTCCCTCGACGCTGCGCTCGACCGCATCGCGGCGTGGACAGCTGCCGGTGACGCGCGCTCCATAGGGGTCGTCGGGAACGCCGCCGATGTCTACGCCGAGCTTGTGCGCCGCGGGGTGGTGCCCGACCTTGTCACCGACCAGACCAGCGCCCACGACCCGCTCTTCTACATCCCGGCAGGGCTCAGTCTTCCCGAGGCGGAGGCCTTGAGGACCGGCGACCCGGCCGAATTCAGCCGACGCAGCTACGCCACGATGGCGGTGCACACCGAAGCGATGGTGCGAATGCGCGAGGCGGGCTCCCATGTGTTCGACTACGGGAACAACCTACGCGCCGGGGCCGTAACGGGCGGGATGAACGAAGCGCGAGCATTTACGTTTCCAGGCTTCGTACCTGCCTACATCCGCCCACTCTTCTGCGAGGGCAAGGGCCCGTTCAGGTGGGTGGCGCTCTCCGGCGATCCGGAAGACATCCGGAAGACCGACGAAGCAGTGATGGCGCTCTTCCCCGAAAACACCGCGCTCCGGCGGTGGATCGAGATGGCGCAGGCGCGCATTCAGTTTCAAGGACTGCCCGCCCGCATCTGCTGGCTTGGCTATGGCGAACGCGCCAAAGCAGGCCTGGCGTTCAACGAGCTTGTCCGCACGGGGGCCGTCAAAGCGCCGTTGGTCATCGGGCGCGACCACCTCGACTGCGGCAGCGTGGCCTCGCCCAACCGGGAAACCGAGGGCATGCTCGATGGCAGCGATGCTGTGGCCGATTGGCCGATCCTCAACGCGATGCTGAACGCCGTGAACGGCGCGTCCTGGGTGTCGTTCCACCACGGGGGCGGCGTCGGGATGGGCTACTCGCTCCACGCGGGGCAGGTCATCGTGGCGGATGGCACGGCAGAGGCCGCTGCCCGACTCGACCGCGTTCTGACCGGAGACCCCGCCATGGGCGTGTGGCGCCACGTCGACGCCGGCTATCCGCGAGCGCACGAAGTGGCTGTTGAACGCGGCGTAAAGCTGCCCTGAGCGGGGGCGGTCAGGGAGCTGATACCTTCCGCGCATCCGCCGGCAGCGCAGCCGCGAAGGCAACGGTGACCGCCACAATCGCGCCCAACAGTGCCCATGGCGCCGGCCCTACCCAGTCGTCCAGCACCGCCATCGCGACGATGACCACCACGCCACCTCCGTTTCCGGCCAGCATCACCAGCGAAGTCGCGGCCCCGTTGTCCCTCGGGGCAACCGCCTCGCCGGTCATGGTCAGCAAAAGCGCGAAGGCGGGCATGAACGTCACACCCAGGAGCGCGCCGCTGATGAACAGGCCCTGCGATTCCGAAGCCATCGCCATCGCAGCGTAGGCAGCCCCCGCGCCGAGCGCGCACAAGAGCAGCGGCAGCTTCCGCATCCGGAGCTTGTCGGCGATGGGAGGCACTACGATCGCCCCAACGATGCCGCCGACGATGATGGCCGCGCCCAACAGCCCCGCGGCCGCCGCATCGAGCCCCCGCGGCGCGACCAACTGCTCCAACCAGGTGGTGAGCCCGTTGAAGAAGCCGAGCCCCGCGCCGCCGAGCGCGGCAAGCAACATCAGGGTGCGATTGCGGAGGAGCGACCGGAACGGAGAGGGATTCTCCGCCGCGGCCGCGCCGGTTTCGGCGGCGAAGACCAGCCACGCGCCCGCGGCCGCGAAGGCAACCACGCTGTTGACCGCCATCGCACCCCGCCATCCAAGCTCGGCGTACAACGGCGGCGTCGTCGCCATCCCCACCGCCATGCCCAGAAACATTCCGACGGTGCCGAGCCCGGTGGCCATGGCCCCCTCATCCGGTTCAAACCAGTCCGCCACCAACTTGGAGATGCCATTGACGACATAGGGCTGCGCGCACGCGATCACGACCTGCCCGGCCAGGAGCGAGCCGAAGTGCGCCGTATCCAGGCGAATCAGCGAACCAAACGCCCCGACCAGCGCGCCAATGCCGACGACCCGCTTGTACCCGAGGCGATCGACCAGCCGGCCGCTGTGCGTCGAGAGCAGGCAGTACAAGAGCGGAAAGACCAGAAGGAGGAGCGATGCCGTCGTCTCATCCACCTGGTAGTCGCGCTGCACCTCGATGAGCAGCGGCGCGAAGTTGAGCCAGAGGAGCTGGCTGACGAGCGCGACCAGGACGAAACTTGCGAGGACCCGCCAGCGGCCGGGACGGGGGGGGGGTGCGAGCATCGGCACCGAATAACGCCCCGCGGACCGCTACCGTCTGCGCCTAGTGTTCGAGAATCTCCAAAACATACCGCTTCTTCGTCTTGCCTCCGATCGCATGGACCAGCCGGCGGATCGCATCGGCGTGAATGCCCTTCTTGCCGATCACCTTGCCCACATCCTCCGGGGCAACCGCGAGCTCGAGCACGACGCTGTGGGTTCCATCGATCTGCGTGACGCGGACGCGCTCGGGATGGTCGACCAGGGCGCGAACGATCTGCTCGATCAGCCCCCTGATGTCGACATCCGACCCGCCTTCATGCTCAGCCACGGCCGCTCCCAGGGCATTCACACACAGAATGCGACCCCCATCGCGATCCGTCAAGGATCGTCAAGCAGCGAAAGGACTGACGGGGGTGGCGCGTACCTCCCCCAGCCGGCACTCAACACCGGCAGGAGAGCAAGATGGAGACCCCCCAAGTCGCGCCCACCAGCCAGATAGAAGCCGAGATCAAGGCCATCGCAGTCGTCAGCGCGGAACGCGCACGTCGCTTGATGTTCGCTCACTTCCGGGAGCGCTTGGAGATCCACGCTTTCGGCATCCTCCGGGACAGTGCCGAGGCCGGGGACGTGGTGCAGGAAGTCTTCATCAGGTCGATGCGCGAGGCGCGCCTGTTCGACGCGGACTTCCACACGCAAGCATGGCTGTACCGGGTCACGCGCAACCTCTGCTTCAACATCTTGCGCGATCGTCGTCGCCGTGGCGCGATCCTTGCGAATCTCTCCGTGGAGCGGCCGCGCGGGCAGGACCCCTCCGACCTCGTTTTGTCGGGGGAGGCGCAGGGCCGGATGTTGGCGCTGTTTGGACGGCTCTCTGACGACCACCGCACGATTCTCCTCCTCCGTTACTACGAAGATCTCTCGTACAACGAAATCGCCATCCGCCTCGGCGTGAAGCTGGGGACGGTCATGAGCCGGCTGAATCGAGCCCGTACGCGCATGGAGGAGCTGCTGGGCGAGGGAGAGGAGCCGCTCCAAGTGGCGTCCTGACGCCTGCGGTGTGGTTGACCGACGGAAGGCAGGTCAAGTAGGCTATTGGGACCGCGTCCATGTCGCCGTCCCCCGTCAAACAACTGCTGCTCGCACGCCTCGAAGCAGGGTGGACGGGGCGAATCAGCGCCCGGCTCCCCTCGGGCCGAGGGGTCGACGTGTACCTCATGCTCGGCGACATCCTCGCGGCGCATGCCTCAGACGACCGCGAACACTTTCTTCGCCTGCTCCAGAACCGGGGCGCCGTCGAAGATGCCCGAATCGAAGCTTTACGCAGGTGCAACCCGACCAGCAGCTCGATCACGGAAGAGCTGTTCGCCCTCGTTCCCGAAGATACCGTACTTGAGCTCCTCTTTGAGCGCTTTCGCGAAAACCTGCTTCAGTGTCTTCACTTCACGACTGATCCCGAGTTGGAGGAGTTGGATCTGGTTTTGGTGGACAACCTCCAGGTGGGACACGACTCGCGCGCCCTGGTCGATGAGCTGGGCAAGGACACCGCGAGCACCGCTGCGCTCCGCAGCCAAGCGGCGCTGGTGCTGGCCCCAGGCAGCGGCCCCGCGACCGATTCGCGCCACCGCACCCTCACCGCCCTTTGCCGAGCCCCGATGCCGATGGCGGAGCTGCTCGCGCGTTCCCCGTGGGAAGGAACACGCACGCTCGCGCTGGTCGCCGAACTTCTGGCCTCACGGGGGCTCATCGCGCGGGGGGCCGCTCCGGGCCCGGTACCGGTTCCGGACGAACTGCCAGATGAGATGGCGGCCTTTCAGGACTACGACCGCGACCGTGAAGGCGGAGAGTTCAGCGCCGGCGCCGAAGATTTGGAGCGGATTGAGGTCGTGAGTACTCCCCCTCCCGCGGTCCCGACCCCGACCCCGCGAGTGGTGGAGACCCCCCTGGACATGGGCGATGCGGAGAACGCCACGCGCGCGGAGCTCGCGGCTGCCGTGTCGCTTAACTTCGCAGGACCGAAGATGGGAGAAGACGAATCTCATCGCAAGCTCGATGTGATCAACGAGGTCTTCACGGCCCTCGTCGCCGCGCTCGATGCGGCGCACGGGCCGGGCCGAGGGCAGTCGCGCGTTCAGCTCCTGCTGGAGGCCACGCCGGGCGCCTTCGCTGCGCTTTTCAAGTCCGTCGAGGCGGACCGAAGCGGCAGCGTTCAAGTGGAAACGGTGCTCAAAAACCTCCGGAAGCGACCCGCCAGCGAGCACCGCCGGCTGCTGAACCGTGGGCTCCAGGACGTGATTGAACGGTCCCTGTCGGTGGCAAGCGAAGAGCTGAACGACGTGCAGCTCGACGCCTTCCTGGAGCACATCGTCGGCTACCAACAGCGACTCGGGATGTAGCGGCCGAGGTCATGTTTCTTATCCTTCAGGCCGCACTCGCCGTCGAACCGCCGGCCTCCCCGCAATGGACCGTGCCTGCGGGAACCGTCGCGGCGTTACGGGCGGTTGCCCACCGACCCATCGGCGAGCGGATCGACGCTGCGACCCGTGCTTTTCTCGGCCGCCCCTACGCCACCGACACGGCCGGGGAGGGAGAGGGAGAGGACCCGGACCCCCCTGCCCGGTACGACCGGTTCGACTGCCTCACCTTCGTCGAAGAGGCCCTCGGCATGGTGCTGGCCGGCGACCCCCTCCACGCCCCCGCCATCCGCGACGCCTTCCGGTATTCAGGAATTCCCACCTACCAGAGCCGCAACCACTTCATGGAAGCAGAGTGGGTTCCCCGTGCGATCGCCTCGGGGTTGGTGGACGACATCACAGACCGCATCGGGCACGCCCGCACCCTTACCCGCAACGTAACCCCCGAAGTCTGGGACGCCTGGGGGGCGCGCCGTCGGATCTTCAACCTGCTTCCCTCGCATCGCCTGCCGGTCGGGCCGTGGACCTTGCGGTACCTCGACCTTGCGGAGGCGGTTGCCGCCGCCCCACGCATCCCGCCGGGGGCCATCGTGCTGACCCTCCGAGTCGAGCGTCCCTGGTCGCCCGTGGTCACCACCCATGTGTCGCTCGTGGTTCCAGGAGCCACCGAGCCGATGATGCGACACGCCACCAAGATGGGCCGAGGGAAGGTGCGCGACGACAAGCTCCTCTGGTATCTGACCCACCTCCGGACCTATGTGAACTGGCCCGCGCTCGGCGTGAGCGTGTTGATGCCGGCCGAACAGGGGCCCACCCTGGCCGCCACCCTGCCGGACCCGGTCCCGCACGAGCGATTTGCAGATGCCACAGGATCCCCGCCGTGCTTTGCGCCAAAACTGGACCCACAATGACTGTTGGCGTGCTCTGGGACCTGGACGGGACCCTGGTCGACAGCGCGGCGGACATCGCGCTGGTGGTCGACGAGCTTTTGGACCACGTCGGACTCCCGCCGCTGGGCGAGACCCGCGTGCGCGGCTTTGTCGGTGATGGTGCCCGGTCGCTCATCGACGGCTGCGTTCGCGCCGCGGGTGGCCACCCGGACCCGGCCCATGTCTCGTGGTTCCTCGCACGCTACCAGGCCTTTCCCTGCCGGCGGTCGCGTGCCTACCCGGGCCTGCTCGACCTGGTTCACAGTCTGACCGCGCCGCAAGCGGTGGTCACCAACAAGCCTGAGTCCATCTCCCGCGACCTGCTCGCTGCGCTGGGGTTCGCTGAACGGCTGATCGTCGTGATCGGAGGCGACACGCTCCCCGTGCGCAAGCCGGACCCGGCCCCTCTGCGCCTCGCGATGGCGCAGCTCGGGATTTCCGAGGCCGTCATGGTCGGCGATGGCCCACACGACGTTCACGGCGGGCATGCGGCCGGGTTGCGGGTGATCGGCGTCAACTGGGGGATCGGAAACCCGGACGGGGCCGACGTGAGGGTGGCCGACTCGGCGGAGTTGGCGGAAGCGCTGGCAGGGTACAGCGTGGGCCGCTAACGTTGAGTCGTGACCTTTTTGTTGCTGGCATGCATCGGCCTCCAGTCCGTACCCAAAGGCCAGCGCGCCGACGAAGTAGGCCACGACCCTAACGAAGGCGTCGATACGGCCGCACCGCTCGACACCGCGACGGATGGCAACAGCGAACCGTACGCCGATGCGGGCGGCAACCTCATCGGGTTGGTCGGGGTGGTGGTCAACCTTGATGGGGCCGGCAGCTATGACCCGGATGGGGACGGGCTTGACTTCGCTTGGTCCATCGATGCCGCGCCCACCAGCAGCAGCGTGAAGCTCTCCGGCGCGACGCAGGAGGTCGCGCAGCTCGTGCCCGACGTGTCAGGGGCCTGGGACATCGCGCTGGTGGTCAGCGATGGCGTGCTCGAAAGCGAAGCAGACGTGATCACGCTCACCGTCACCGAGAACAACGGTTCGCCGGTGGCGGCTGCAGGCGCCGACCAAACGGTCGCGTTCGGGGCCACTGTCGCGCTTGACGGCAGCGGGTCTTCCGACCCCGACGGCGACCCCCTCCAGTACGCCTGGACCCTGGCCACCCGCCCCGCGACCTCCGCGGCCACGCTCAGCTCGTCCACCTCGGCCCGACCCACGTTCGTGGCCGATGCCGCCGGCACCTACGAAGCCACACTAGTGGTCTCGGATGGCACCCAGGCGAGCGGTCCCGATCGAGTGCGCGTCGTCGCCCAGGGTTCCGGCGGCGGCGGCGGCAGTTCGTCGAGCTGCTTGTGTCAGTCTGCAAGCACCTCCCCCTCCCTCGGCCTCGCCATCGTTCTGGCGCTGGCTGGCACGCAGATCGGCCGGAGCAGGCGCTCGCGGGGGTGAACGGCTAAGACCGCGCCGCCATGTCCCCCCTCGCCCTCTTGTTCTTCGTCTCCGGTGCCGCCGGATTGGTGTACGAGACGATTTGGAGCCGAGAGCTCCATCGAATCTTCGGAACGAGCCAGTTCGCCATCGCAACCGTGCTCGCCGCATTCATGACGGGCCTCGCGCTGGGCGGTGCCCTCGGCGCGCGTTTCGCCCCCAAGGTGGCCAATCCTCTGCGGGTCTACGCCGTGCTCGAAGGCGTGATTGGCGTGTTTGCATTGCTGTTTCCCTTCCTCTTGCACGGTGTGGAGCCGCTCTACCTGTGGTTCTGGCGCACCTTCGAGCCGGGGGTGGTGGCCTTCGGCACGTTCCAGTTCGCGGTGCTGGGGGTGGTCTTGCTGGTGCCGACGGCGTGCATGGGGGCCACACTCCCGCTGCTGGTGCGACTGCCACGAGACCAGACCGGGGGGGCCACGACCGGCAGGCTGTACGCCATCAACACGGCCGGCGCCGTTTTCGGCACCTGGTTCGCTGGCTTCATCCTCCTGCCCGACCTCGGCGTGCACAGCACGACCTTGCTCGCGGCTGGCACCAACGGCGTCCTCGCTGTCGCGGCGTGGCGCATCGACACGCTGCGACGGCGCAAAGCGGCCGAAGCCGAGGCGCTCGGCCTCCCCTCGCCCCCCCCGGTGCCCGCCGAGCCCGGCGACGACCGGCGCTGGCTGCTGCTCGCCCTGGTGGCCGGGTTCTCCGCGCTCGCCCTGGAGGTGGCCTGGTTCCGCCTTATGGCGCTGATCCTCGGCGCGAGCACCTACGCGTTCACGGTGATGCTCCTGGCGTTCCTCGTTGGGATCGCCAGCGGGGGGGAAGTCGCCGGCCCCATCGCGGACCGGCTGGCGCGCCAAGGGAAGCTGTTCCTTGGGCTGGGCGTTGCCCAGGTGGCGGTCGCAGCGCTCACCTGGGCGGCGATGTGGGGATGGCAGTGGCTGCCGCTCACCTTTGTGAAGGTGTACTTCGCGATCAAGCCGATGGCGGACGACCTGCTGTGGCCCGCGAAGTGCCTGCTTGCCATGGCGGTCATGGCGCCCCCCGCCTTCTTCATGGGGGCCACCTTTCCGCTGCTCGTGCGCGCTGCGCGAGGTGCGGACTTGAGTCGGGCGGTGGGGCGGATCTACGCTGCGAACACGCTGGGCTCGCTGTTTGGAGCGTTTTTGGCTGGCTTCGTGCTGCTGCCGCTGCTCCACGTTCGCGGAACCGTGCTCTTGTGCATCGTCCTGAACCTGATGGGAGCGTGGATCGCGACTGCCCAAGTGGCGCGTGGGCGTCGCGTACGGGCGTTGGCGCTGGCGGGAGCGGCCACGGTCGCCGTTTTCGCGGCACCCCGCTGGGACCCGATGCTGATGACGACGGGCATCTACAAATACGTCGACAACCTCGACGAAGACGCCACCCAGGAAGACATCGTTAAGCAGATGATCGATAGGTATGAACTGAAGTATTACTCGGAAGGGCTGTCCAGCGTGGTCACGGTCGCGGAGAACAAGCAAACCGGAAACGTGTGGCTGGCCAACAACGGGAAGATCGAGGCCTCCAGCACCACGGACATGCCCACCCAGCTCCTCGTGGCTCACCTCCCGTTCCTGTTTACGAAGGACGAGGCCAAGAATGTGGTCGTCATCGGCCTCGCCAGCGGGATCACGCTCGGAGCAGCCACGCTGCACCCGGAGGTGGAGCGGCTAGACGTGGTGGAGATCGAGCCCAGCATTCGAGAGGCCACGGAGTTCTTCCGCCATGTGAACCACAATGCGCTGTACGACCCGCGCGTGCGACTGATCGCGAACGACGGCCGCAACCAGCTCCTGCTCACCCCGCCGGGAACCTACGACATCATCGTGTGCGAACCCAGCAACCCCTGGCTTACGGGGGTCAGCAATCTGTTCACGCTGGAGTTCTTTGAGATGGCCAAGCTGCGCTTGGCCCCAGGTGGCGTATGGTCGCAGTGGGTCCAGATGTACGGGATGGACGCCCGGGATCTGAAATCGGTCATGAAGACCTTCGCGACCGTTTTCCCCTACGCGCACACCTTCGCAACGATTGAAGATGCCGACCTGGTGATGATTGGCAGCGACCGCCCGTTGAACCTGGACCTTGCCGCGATTCACGCCCTCCGCACGCGCACACCCGCGCTCACCGCCGAGTTCGACGCGATCGATCTGAAAGACGATGCGAGCCTGCTGGCCAAGTGGCTCTTCGACCGAGACCAGATGCTGGCCTTCTCCGCCACCGATGAAGACGACTTCACGCACGTGGTAACCGAGGTGCCGTTCAACACCGACGACAACCTGCTCGTCGAGTTCTCCGCGCCCCACAACCTGCACCGCGAAACCTCCACAGGGAACTTCATGGAGCTCCGGAGGGCGCAGGGGATCCCGGAATTTGCAGTGCCCGACGCCGATGGGCTCGTCGAGTTGGGCTTCGCGTACCGCGAGAAGGATCAGCTCCCCCGTGCGCTCATCGCGCTGAAGGCGGCGCTCGCAAGGGAGCCGGGGCGCATGGATATCGCCCGCCTCTTCACCGACTGGCAGGACGAACTGCGGGCCGAGCTCGACGCCCAGTAGGCCGAGCCTACCAGGCCCCGTTGGTGACCGTGAGTTCGTACTCCTGACAGGAATAGGCGGCAGACGTACGGTACACCTGAATGTAGTAGTCCCCGCTCAGGTCATCGCAGGTGTTCCCGACCGCAGTGCCGCAGGCGCGGGTCTCGCTAGGCACCCCGTGAGATCCATCGCCGACATCCTGGGCGAAGTCCTGATATTCGGTGTACCCGCTCGTGGCGCTGACCGTACATTCCAGGGCGCTGGACGAGCAGCTGTCCTTGTACACGGCGAACGCATACTCCGAGCTGCCGGCAGCCATCACCACGTGCATCCGGTAGTAGTTGATGCCCGAAGTCGCGGCGTCCGAAGCGGCCACATAGTACCAGTCGCTGTCGCTGGAATCGAGGATGTTCCCCGTGATGCTAAGCGTGGTGCTCCCGCTGTCGGCCAGCGTGGACCAATCAACAATGGGGTCGCCGCAGCTATCGCCGTAGGAGGAGGAATCCTCATACTCATCGACCGGATCGCACGTTTCCGTCGTGACGACATTCGACACGGAACTGGTGTTGCCGTAGCTGTCGGTGGCGGTCGCGTAGAACGAGTAGGTGATCCCGGACGAGAGGCTGGGGGTGAAGCCGAAGGTGGCCGCAGCCGACGACGTGGTCGTGGAGGAGGTCAACCCCGCGGAGGAGGAGACGTAGAGCGTGATGGTGGAGAGGGCCTCCCCTGTCCCGAGGATCGAGACCGAGGTCGCATCGCGGTACGGCGCGGGCGAGGTGAGCACCGGGGCACTCGGAGCGGTGTAGTCGCTAACGACCGCGCTGTCGGAACCGGCGCTGCTGGTGGCGGTGCCGTCCGAAGCCGTGACCGAACAGGCCCAGATCTCTCCGTTGGTGGTGTACGAAGAAGCGACCGTAGTGCTGCTGAGCCCGGTTGCGGAGCCGTTCACGGTCCAAGAGTAGGTGTAGGTGATGCTGTCCCCATCGGCGTCGGTGCTTGCGCTAGACACGGCGCAGGTGAGGGTGTCGGTGGTCTCGGGGTAGACCGGCGTGAGGTCTACACCCGGCGTTGTCGGCGTGGTATTGAGGATGGTCATGGTGCTCGATGCCACGGCGGTTCCCACGTCGTAGCCATCCCAAGGCGTGATCTCCACGCCGATGATGTCCCCCCTACCAAAGGTGCTTCCCGACAACGTGGAGTTCGTCGCTCCCGACACTCGCGACCCGTTCACCAACCACTGGTAGCGGTAGCTGGCCGAATCGCCATCGGAGTCCGCGAAGCCAGAGGCCGTCGCGGTGAGGGTATCGCTGGTGTAGGCAGTGGTCGGAGTGATCGCCGCAGACGTGATCGAGGGAAGGGAATTGCCTACGGTCACGCTGTCGCTGCCCGCCGTGCCATCCCCGTAGCCGTCATTCGGAGTGACTTCGACAGTCCACACCTCACCGCGGGTGGTAGCCGATGCGGCCAGCGGGTTGGTCGTATCGCCCGAATACACGCCGTTCCGATACCAGCGGTAGCCGTAGGAGATCGTGTCCCCATCGAGGTCGTAGCTTACGGAATCCATCACCACCGCAAGCGGATCGGTCGTGGTGGGCGGGTCGGGCGTGATGTGAACGACAGGCGCCGTGGGCCGCACGTTGAGGTAGTCGGCAACCACGACGGAAGCCGTACCGGCAGCGCTGGTGTCCGTTCCATCCGAAACCGTGACGATGCAGGCCCAGGTATCGCCGTTTTCGGTGTCGGCCTCCGCCACGGTACTGGTCGCGACGGCGCTAGCGGCCCCGTTCACGGTCCAACTGTAGGTAGCCACCATCGAGTCGCCGTCCGCATCGGTGCTGGAGGCGGTGCAAGTGAGGTCGTCCTCACGCTCCGGCGTGGCCGGGGTGACCGCGACAACGGGCGTGCTCGGCGCGCTGTTCGTGATCATGCGGGTCGCGCTGGTCACAGAGCTGCCCAGATCCTCGCCATCCCACGGGGTGACCACGACGTAGACCGAATTTCCCTTCACGAAGTTCGACCCGGTCAGGGTGACTTCCGTGGCCCCGGACACGGCTCCGCCGTTGACCCACCACTGGTAGCGGTAGTCCACGGCATCCCCGTCGGCGTCTGCCCAACCCGCGGGCACCGCGGTCAGCGTGCTGTCGGTGTATGCGGTGGCCGGCGAAACGGTAACGGACGACAGCGTCGGCACGCTGTTGAGGATGAGGAC
>CAMBIK010000008.1 GCA_945867435.1 Klebsiella pneumoniae | reverse complement strand
GGTGTAATCCACCCTCACCTTCGGCTCGTTCAGCGCGTAGCGGATCCCGCCTTCCACCAGCTCCGGCCTTGCGTAGTACAAGGAATCCAGCCGATCGTGCTGCATCTGCATGCCGATCCGAACGGTCTCGCGGGTGGCCAGCTCGAAGTAGGCGGCCTGCGAAGGGTCCTGCCGTAGTGCCATCTGGTAGGCGGCGGCGGTGCCTTCGCCGTAGCAGAAGGCCTGCATCGCCGGCAGCTCCCCCAAAAACTTGTAGTAGCCGCCCACATAGTCGGGAAAAAGCGTGCGCTTCGCGCTGTACTCGTAGGATTCCACCATCCAACGCGCCACCTCAAAGCCGAAGGCGGCGATCTCCTTGCGGTCGGGACGGTTCCTTGTGTAGGCATTCGCGGCCATGACCGTCCACGGACCGAACTGTACAAGGTCGAGGCGGGTCTGGTTGTCATAGGTGTAGGCGGGCCAGGGGGCGGTCAGATCCTTTTTGTCTGCTCGAGTTCGGAACCAGGGCTGGTAGTAGGTGAAAAACGGCTCGAGGGCATCGAGGTATTTGGGGTCGTTGAAATACTCGGCCAGGTAGACGAGGGCAAGCGCCGCCTCGCCAGGTACAATGTCGTTCTTCTCGTTGGCATAGGCGTGTGTGGCCGGCACCCAGTACGGGCGGAAGCTGCCCTCGGGAAGCTGGGAGGCCAGCACATACCGCGCCAGCTTCCGCATCAGTTCATCGTTGGAATGGTCACCCGTGGCACGGGCCACTTCGATCATCCCGAACAACCCCACGACGACGCTGCCAAGCTTGGTGTTGTCGCCGTAGGTGAAATATGCCATCCCTTCCCGCTCAATCTCCGCCTTTAAAGGCGATCCTTCCAGGAGCTTTCGCTCCCACTCCTCAAGATTTGTGCCATCCCGTTCCACCAACGATCGCAGGGTCCACGCCTGGGCGCGCAGGGCACCTTCCATGAACTCGGGGCGGGGATCAAGGGTCCACGCTTGCCACAGATTCCATGTGGCCAACTCGTGACGAACGTGATTATATTCGTTGGAATAGCGGTTTTCTTCCGGCCAGAACTTGTAGATGACCGATCCGTCCGGCTGCAGATTGGCAAGCCACCATTCTCCGGCGTAGATGATCGACGCCTTGACGCTGGCCAGCGTGACGGATTCCACAGGAACTTGCGTAGTTCCCCGATACATGGGCACGATGGGAGCGCCGGGCAGCTCGCGATAGTCGGCCGAACGGATGATCTCCAGGCTTACGGACTCATCGCGCCAGGGGCGAAGACTGTCGAATCGGAACTCACGAGCAACTCCCCTGAGGAATTCATCGGGCGTGGTGATCCCTCGACCGACCGCGACCGCACCCGGCCAGGCTCCCGCAAGCTTGCGGGTCTCGCTTCGCTCGATGAGGATGGCGCCATCGATCCCCATCTCCCACAGGGCGGCGAGGTCCTTGTCTTCCCGAGGGACGACGAAGGCGCGTTCCTTGATGCGATGGATCTCGAAAATCAGGTCGTTGACATGCGTGGAGAGGGGCGGAAAGCCCAGGATTTCGCGCTGACGCCTGTGCATCGCTTCCAGGTCGTTGGCGGTTTCCACCAGCGCCACATCCAGCGTCGGCGCTTCCGCAAGCGAGAACGCAAGCTCCTGACCCTGGGCACGCACGGAGGTGACCAGAAGCCAGTTGCCCCGGTCGGAAGCCAGCGGCTGGAACGGCGGCGGGTTCTTTCCGCTCAGCCGATCCCGTAGCCACCGCACCGCTGCATCCGCCACCGCGGGCTCAAACCGCAGCGGCTTGTCGTTGATCAGGTACATCCACGCGCCTTCCTCCACCCGAGCGAGCTGGAATCGCTCCAGCTGCCCGTGATGGTAAAGGCGGCTCAGCACATGGGAGTCCCGGTCGAACGATTCCTTCAGCCCGCTGTGGATCACCAGCACCTTCGCGCCAGCCGCCCTGAGGGCATCCGCAAACGCGTTCTCGTCGAGGCCCATCGCAGCGGCGCGGAGGGCTTCCCCCGACAGGTCCACCGTTTGCGCCGCGGCCGGCACGCCGGAAAGGGCACCCGGCGCATCGACCGCGACCTTCGAGCCCACCTTGGTGATGAGCTCGATCGCGCCGCCACTCAGCGAAGTCGAGGGCGCAACAGCCCAAGCGGCCCGGGCACGGGCCTCGAAGGTGTCGCCGTGTACGATGATGGCCGAGCGGGCGGAGGCTTCAGGTTGGGCGCCCGACTGCGTTCCGCAAGACAAGGAAAGCAACGTGCCGACGAGCAAGAAGAGGGGGCGATTCAAGGCGAACTCCGAGGAACGGCGACGCTTCACACGCCACGGGCGGCCGCGCTACCGGATAGATCAAAGCGATGTCCTCCCCGATCACCCCCGCCGGCTACCGCAAAATCGTGGACGAATACGAGTGGCTGATCAACAAGGAACGACCTCGGATCACCGCCGAAGTGGGGTGGGCGGCATCCCTCGGGGATCGCAGCGAGAACAGCGAGTACATCTATGGCAAACAGCGGCTGCGCGAAATCGACCGGCGGCTGCGCTTCCTGAAGGGGCGGCTCGACGTGCTGGAGCCGATCGATCCCACGCGATTTACGGGAACGACCGTGCTGTTCGGCGCGACGGTCGACATCGAGGACGAAGAGGGAGCCCCGCAGACATGGACCGTTCGCGGCGAAGACGAGGTCGATCTGGCGGAGAAGATCGTGTCTTGCGTGTCCCCGATCGGGCGCGCTTTGCTCGGGCGACGACCCGGAGATTCGGTCGTTTTCCAGACGCCCAAGGGAAAGCGGGAAATCACGGTTGTGGGCGTTAGCTTTCCTCAGGCATGACCCGCGACGACCTCAGGGCGGCCGTCTTGCTCCTCGCCGTGGCCGTGAACGGCTTCGCCGCCGCCCCGCTAGCCCGCGGTGCCAACCGGAGCACGCTGCGGACCCCGCTGGCGACCGACGAGTTCACCCGCCTTCAGGCCGCGGTCGCCCCCCTCGGCTGGCATCCCGAGATGGAGGAGCTCGCGGATCTCGCCTTCGCCATCGCCCACTTCGAGGCGGAAGCTCGCCGGGTCGGGCTCGCCCCCTTCCAGCCGTGGTTTCGCCTGACCGGCACCGGGCAGGCGTGGGGATTATTCACCTACCCCGACCGTTTTCCCGCGCGACTGGTCGTGGAGGCCCGCCCCCTCGGCGGCCGATGGACACGCCAATACGCCTCGCTCGATCCGGAAGCTACGTTCGCCCGTGAGAAGTTCGTGTACCGGCGCATTCGCGGCGTGTACGACGCCAGCAGCCAGCGTCCGCGCACAACCTGGGACCCGTTCGTGTCGTGGGTGGCGGCCGAGTGTTTTCGAACAACCGCAGAACTCGACGAAGTACGAGTCAAGTTCCAGGGCATCCGCACCTACGAGCCCGGCGAGGCGGCGACTGAGCTTCGGGAAGAAGGCGAACGTTCGGCACGCGAGCGGCGGCGGCCATGACGCGTTGGCCGAGCCGGGCGTGGGCGGGGTGGAGAGCGCTGTGGGCCGGCGAGGAACACCCTTGCGTGATGGCCGCGCTGCGCATCCTGGTCGCCGGGGTGCTGCTCTACGACCTGGCGCAGGTCTGGCGCTTCCACCTCATCGTACCGCTCTGGGGTCCGGCCGACGCCGGGGGCATGGGGCAGCCCGACCGACAGGCGGAGGTGGTTGAGTTGTATCGGTGGTTCAGGGCTGATGTTCACACCCCTCGCCTCGCTTTTGGCGCCTTGGTGCTTGCGGTCTTTTGCTTCGGGATTGGCCTGTTCACCCAGGTCGCCGCCCTGGTGGCGGTCCTGGTCTACGCCCAGTTTGCCCGCATTCTGCCAGAGGCGGACCGCGGGATCGACCTGCTGCTCCGCAACGTGCTGCTCATCTTCGCGTTCGTTCCAGCGGGGCGCTTCTGGGGGGTGGACGCCCGAATTTTCGGCGGGCTGGGCCGCATCCCAGCGTGGTCGCGCCGGCTCCTCATCCTGCAACTGGTCGTGATGTACTGGACTGCGGGCATCCAGAAGACCGCGGTGGCGTGGTGGCCCTGGGGGGGCTTCTCGGCGCTCTACATCGTGCTCCAGGACATGGCGGTAGCGCGCATCCCGTTTGCTTGGCTTCGCTCACTGTATCCGGCCACCCAGGTGCTCACCGCGCTGACGATGCTGTTTGAGTGGCTCGCGGTGTTCATTCCGCTCGCGTACTGGTTCCGAGCGAGCCGAACGCGGCCTGGGTGGCTGCGCGCGCAGTTCAACCGCGCGAACGTAGTGCCGTGGTGGCTGGCCATGGGGGTGGCGCTGCACCTCGGCATCGCCCTCACGCTACATCTAGGCATCTTCCCGTGGGCGATGCTTGGCCTCTACCCTGCCTTTTTCCATCCGGACGAGATCAGGCGTTGGATGCAGCGGCGCTGACGGAAAATCAAGGAAATCCGGCCGCCTTCGCCAGTCCGATGGACGATCCGACTCCATCGGTACCCGTGTACCACATCCAAAGCTCATCCCCGACCACCGCAAGCGGCGCGGACAGCACCGCACGGGCCTCCCAGGCCTCCGTTCCCGGCGTCAGCACGGGCTCGGCCGCACGCTGCCAATGCAAACCATCGCGACTCATCGCCCACCCGACCTGGAACGTGCCTTTGCCGCCGGCGCTATAGGTCATGGCGTAGCCATCCGCCGTCTCGATCACCTCCGCAGCCTTGACCGTGTCGTTTTCCCAGGGGTTGGCCGCATCCGGCACGAAAACCGGATTGTGGCAGTAGCGAGACCACGTTCGCCCATCCGTGGAGTAGGCGTACCCCAGCTTCTGGAGACCGGTCGAGTACCACAACTCCCAGAACCCCTCCGCGTTCAGAAGCACGCTGGGGTGGGCCACGGCCTGTCCCGCCCAGGACTCCTCGCCCTCCGTCCACCGAAAAACCGGCTCGCCGCTGTCGTCGGAGACATGAAGTGCGTCGGGGCCCGTGGCCAGACCGATGTTGATGTTGCCCGTTTCGCCCCCGCGGCCATCGTAGAACATCGCCCATTCATCGCCGGTAGAAACAAACATCGGCGAGTTCACGCTGTAGCGCTTCCAATCTCCCTCCGTGCCGCTGCCGGTGTGCAGCGGGTTGTCGGGGGCGCGTGTCCAAGCCAGTCCGTCTGGGGAAGTGGCCGCCCCGATCACATAGTCCCCGCCACCGGACCCGGCGTACCCCATGACCCAGCCGGTCTCCGTGGCCGCGACCGTGGGCAACGCGACGGCCACCGAATCCCAGGTGCCCGCTGCGCCCGGAAGCAAAACCGGACCGGCCTGGAAGCGGCTGAAAGTGGGCGTCCACGGCAGCGAAGTCAGCTCGGCCTCGTCCCGAAGGAAGCCATCGGCGAAGCCGAACGCGCGCACGGTGACGTTGCCCGTGCCGGCGACGGTGCCGACGGTCGCGGTCACCTCATGCGACCCCACGGTCAGGCCGCCAGCGCACACCTCCGCTCGCCCGTCGGCATCGGTGGAAACGGGGGTTCCAAACGCTTGACCGTCGACGAGGATGGCCACCTCCGCCACGCTGGCCGGCGAAAGCGTGGCACCCACACAAAGCTCGGAACACTCGTCGATCTCGGCCGGGATAAGCAGGTCGAGACTCGAGTCACAACCCGCGGAAAACGCTGCCGCGGCGTAACGCGATACCTTCCAAACTTGGCACCGCCCGCCCAACGCCTACCCGTTCCGCAGCGCCACAAATACCGTGACCCCGGTCGGGAGCGTGCCCTGGAAAACGCCGACGCCACCGATGCGCGCCGTCGCGAAGCACACGATCTCGACCGCACCCGCCAAATCCACTACAAACTCGGGTTCGACGAAGGGGGCTTCCTCGCCCACAGGATCCTCCAGGCTCCAACTGAAGCGGCGCTGCCCGGCGTGCCACGTGGCGAGGGCGGTGGCCGCCGTGCGGCGCGTACCGTCATCGAGGATACCCGCCGAGAGAGTCCAATCGCCGCGTGCCACGCCGTACCTGCCGCGCACCTCGTCCACACGAACGGACCACGCGCCAAGCGCCCGAAGGTAGGTCGGATCTTCCGATGGCGAAGAGTCGCCCTCGGGGACATGGATGTCCGACGCGCGCAGCTCGGGGGCCTCGTCGTCGAAGCGGAAGCCTACGGTCACGCGGTCGTCTGCGTGACGGAGGAAGCCGACTGCAACCTGCGAAAACGCCGCCCCGGGGGGCAGGCCGCGCCGAAAGCGGGTCAGCGCAGACTCCACCACGCCGACGCCGGCCGCCCAGGCCGATGGGTTGGGCGGACCCCCGCCTTTGGGAAGATGCGGACCCTCCACGCCGACCACTCTCACTCGCCCTTCCCGCACTTCGCCCCGAACGACGAAGCGACGCAGGCCAATCGGACCCGCCGCAGCCACAAAAGCCGCCTCCACCCCGGCGGCTTCAGCGACCGCGTTGAGCCGCTCGACAAAGGCTTCCGGGTCGTCCCCGACGTGCCGATCAAACCAGCTCATGCAGGGCCCAGGAGCATGGGCCCCTGTAGCGCGAAGCCCCAATCCTTGCCGGAAATCGCAACGTGGACCAGGCACGGGGTTCCGACGCAGCCTCCGTAGATGGGGTCGCCATCCAACGGCAGACCGGCGAACGCGGCGTGCGCCCGGATCTGATGGCGGACGCCCGTGCGAATCTCGGCCTCCCACCACCCTTCGCCCAGAGTCTTGATGCGGGTCCAGGCCGGTAGCCACGGCCCCCGGTGACGCTCGCGTGCCCACCGTTGGACCACGACCCGGTCGCTGCGACGTGCGTGATTCGCGATCGGCTCTGTCAGCACCCGCTCCTCAAACGCAGGCGCCGCCTCGCTTCTGAAGCGGTACAGCTTTCGCAGCGATGGCCATTCAGCCCTCACACGGTCCAGCGCATCCGGGCTGCGGGCGACCACCACAAAGCCCGATGTCAGCGTGTCGAGGCGATGCGCAATCCCCCCGGCAAAGCCAAGGGGGAAGATCTGATCCTGCTCCGGAAACGACTGAAGGAGCCGCCGAAGGACACAGTCGCCGCTTGGGTCACCATGGGGGGGGAAACACGGGATTCCCGCCGGCTTGGCCACGAAGCGAAGGTCGGAGGTCTCACCGAGCAGCACAGCGCACCGTAACCGGCCTTGACCGGGATACGCCCGCATGCCCCCGGAGGAGCGTTGCCCATCGATCCGCTCGTTCATTCGCACTTCACCGCACGAGCGGCCAAGTACAACCGCTCCAGCCACTGGGTCGACGACCCGAAGCTCGGCGCGTTCATCGTAGATACTCTCGCACCGCGCCCGGGCGACACGCTGCTCGACATCGCCTGCGGCACCGGCCTTGTAGCCAAGCACTTCAAGGGGCGTGTGGCCCGCGTCGTCGGGGTCGACATCACGACCGCCATGGCCGACCAGGCCCGTCCCTGGATCGATGAGTTCGTGGAGAGCCCAGCCGAAACCCTCCCCTTCCCCGACGCCAGCTTCGACCTTGTGGTGTGCCGGCAGGGCACCCAGTTCATGCAAGACGACGCGGCGGTCCGCGAGATGCTCCGCGTGCTCCGCCCCGGAGGGCGCGTGTGCCTCGTGCACCTCTGCGCGTACGGCGAATCCGACCGAGCCGAGTATTTCGAGATCCTGCGACTGCGGAACGAAGCGCGCCGAAACTTCTATGTGCGCGAAGACCTCGCACGACTGCTCACCCAGGCCGGCTCCACGACCGTGGCCGTACACGACTGGGTGAGCGTGGAAGATGTGGATGTCTGGTCGGACACGGGCGCGATCACGGAGGCCGCCCGCGAGGGAATCCGCCGAGTCTACCGCAACGCATCCCGAGACTTCGCAAGGTTGCACGCAGTCTCCGTCGGGGACCGCATCGTGGACCACATGTTGTTCGGCGTGGCGCTCGGGGTTAGGTAGCGGCGAGGGCCGCGCCGAGCCGGTCCAGCGCCGCCCGGAGCGCATCCACGCTGACCGCGCCGACCGACATGCGGAACCAGCCGGTCTCTTCAGGCAGGTCAAAGGCCTGGAAAGGCACAACGGCCACGCCTGCCCGTTCCAGCAGCCACAGGCGCACCGCCTCGTTGGTGCGCATCGTCTGGCCATCCACCCCGGGGCGGCCGAACAGGTCGAAGCGCACGGAGAGGTACATCGCGCCCTGGGGCACGAGGTGATGTACGCCCAGGCGGGTAAGCCCCTGGTCGAGCACGGCGAGCCGTTCATGCAGGGCAGCGCGGAAGCGGGTGCCGAAGGTGGCCATCGCCACATCGTCGGCGAGAAGTTCGGCGGTGGCGAACTGCTCTGCCTTGGGTGCCCACGCGCCGATGTGGCCGATGAGCGCCTTCATCCGTTCGGCCAGAACGGGAGGAAGCACGGCCCATCCCACGCGAAGTCCCGTAGCGGCGAACGACTTGCTGATCGCATCCACGGTGATGACGTAGGGCGCACATTCCGGCACGAGCGCGCACGGATGCACATGGGCTGCAGGCCCAAAAGTCAGTGTCCAGTACACCTGATCCCACATCCACAGAAGGGGGCGTTCCCCGGTGAGATTGCGACGCTCGTTCTCGGCGACGACGAGGCGGGCGATGTCAGCGAGCCGCTCCGGCCGAATCACGGTGCCGGTCGGGTTCTGCGGCGAGTTCAGGGTGAAGAGGCGCGCCCCGCGCAAAGGTTCGGCCAGCTCGGCCGCCGTGGGCATGAAGTCGTTCTCAGCCTTGGTCGCAACCGTTACCTGCACAGCATCGGTGAGCTGACCGTAATAACCGTTGTTCCAGCTTGGCACGCAGTAGACCAGCGTTTCGCCCTTCTCCAAGAACAGGCGGTAGGTGCTGTACATGACCGGGCGGGCGCCGCTCGCGACCACGACCCAGTCGGGCGAAACCTCGATGCCAAGCGACCGGGAATACCAGCCGGCCACGGCAGTCCGCAGCTCCGCAATCCCTTCGGCCGGCGGGTAGTTGGTGTGCCCGGCCTCCAGAGCACGCGAAACGCCGGCGGCGAGCGAGGCCGGCACCGGGAACTGCTTGGGATCGAAATCCCCGACGGTCAGGTTGCACAGGGGGCGACCCGAGGCCGCAAGCGCACGCACCTGGGCAGCGATCCCAAGGATCAGCGAACCCTGCATCTCACGGGCGTTCTTCGTGAGGGCGCGCGCCGCGAAGGCGCGGGGGTCGGAGGGCAGGTAGGCGTCGAGCTTGGGCACGGCGGCGCGCTATCATGAAAGGGGGCGGAACGGGCGCAGAGCGAGCCGGGCGAGCGCACAGTCTGCGGGACGCATTTTCGATGACCGACTACCGGGGATCGACGCGCGAGGCCCGAATCTCGTCCAGTCGATGATCGAGGTTCGATCGACGAATGCTCCTGGCCCGCCGGAGCCAATATGCCCTACACCTTCGTTCATGAGAATCTCGATGTTTACCGCCTCGCACTGGATGTCGCTCGCGGATGTCCCGCGCTGAAGATCGCCCCCGGGCGGTCACCGCTCCGCGATCAACTTCAACGCGCTGCCGATTCGGTCGTGCTCAACATCGCCGAGGGGCGGTCGCGCGGTGGAGATGCTGGGCGCAACCCCTTTAGAATCGCGGAGGGCTCGGCCGCGGAGGCCTGCGCCGCGCTGGACCTGGTGGGCCCTCCCGAAGCCCTGGCGGCACGCGGCGTGGCCCGCTCATCGGGCGACAAGTCGGTAGACCGCACCCCCGTAATCGGCGACGTACATGGACCCATCCCGACCCCGCCCGAAGGTGCTCGGGTGCAGGTCAACGGACCCGAGCCGGCTCAGCGCGCCCCCGGCCGCGGGGACAGCGAAGAAGAGGCCGCTCGCGAAATCAGCAAAGACATAGTGGGCGTCAATCGCGGGGATACTCGGCCCGCGGTACACGAAGCCGCCGGTGACGGACTGCCCCTCGTCGTGCCCGTACTCCGCCACGGGAGCTTGGAATGCGCCGGCGCAAGGGGCCTTGCCAAAACAATGGGTGCCCTCCATCCGGTTCCACCCATAGTTCCCGCCCACAACGCCGCGATCCACCTCCTCCCAGGCGTGCTGACCCACGTCGGCCCACCAGAGCGTGGCACCATCAAAGTGCATGCCCCAGGGGTTCCGCAGTCCGTACGCCCAGACCTCGGGGCAGGCCGCCGGAGCGTTCACGAAGGGATTGTCGGGAGGCACGCGGTAGGGGGTGGTGGACACGTCGATTCGCAAGATGCTGCCGAGCAGATCGGAGCGGTCCTGGCCCGTGCCGTGGGGGTCGCCGCCGCTGCCACCATCGCCCACACCGACGTAGAGGAAGCCATCCGGTCCGAACTGCACCGGGCCGCCGTTGTGGTTGCTGTACGGCTGTTCGAACTGGAGGAGGATCCCTTCTGTGGTCGCATCGAGTGTTTTACCCCCGTCAACGGACCGGAAGCTGGCGATGCGCGTGCGAAGCTTCCCGCCGGACTTCGCGGTGTAGTTGAGCACGACGCGCGGATCGCTTGGCCAGCCCGGAGCGAACGCAAGGCCCAAAAGTCCGGTTTCTCCGCCAGAGGACACCCGGTCCCGAATGTCCAGCACCACCGCCCCGGTCAGGGTGACCACCCGACCCGCCTGTTCCGCCACCCAGAGTCCCTCGGGGCCCGCAGGCGTGGACGCCATCGCGGTCGGCTGTTCCGCCCGGCCCACCGCAATAAAGCTTACTCCGGGCAAGGAAATCGATTCCTCGGCCCCAGCCCCGCAGGCCGCGGCGATGACGATGGCGAGCATCACCCGCGCACCACGAGCGTAGCCCCCACCCCCAGGAGCCCGATGCCGAACGCCCGCGTGACCGTGAGCGGATGAACGTCGGCCCCCACCCAACCGTACTGGTCGATCGCCGCGCTCACCACGAGTTGGATAGCCACCGTGACCGCCGTGAACGAGGCGATGCCCATCGCGGACACCGCACGCGTGGCCAGCACCACCATCCCGCAGCCGACGACCCCCCCCATCCACGCCCACCACGACACCGTGGGCACCGCCCGAGGCCACGCCGTGCCCGAGAAAGGAAGCAGGAGCGCCGCCCCGAAAACCGCCCCGACGGCGTGTACCGCCCAAGCCCCTGGCAGGTAGCCGATGACGCGGGAGAGGGACTCGTTCATGCGGACGACGAAGGGGAGGCAGAGACCGAACACGAGGGCGTAAAGCATGGGGGGGGTTTAGCGCGGCGGGGGGAGATTCCGGGGGGGAACTCAGGGCCCGCGGTCCCAGGAGATCGTCGTCGACATGGCCGCGGTGGCGATGACCGGGCGTGGTCCCTGCCGGCATCGGTACCGAGGACATCGCCCCACACTACCGCATTCTGCGCCCACCCAGAGACTCACCCGCAGTCGACCTCGTCCCCATCGCACTCCGGCTCGTCTTCGGTCTCGGCGGGCATCGGGCGGAGCTCCTCGCCCCCATCGCCAAAGCCGCGAACCACGACCTGGGCCTCGATCTGGCAGCCGCGACCGTCGAAGAACCACACGCCCGCAGCGTCGCTGGTGCTGGTCACGTTCAGGTCGAGGGAGGTGTAGACCTCCCTGGATTCCACGGGCGCCCCGCCGGAGGATCCGGAGGAACCGGAGGAACCGGAGGATCCGGAGGAGCTGGCGGCCGCATCCTCCCCCTCGTCCTCGTCGTCCACCGTTTCCTCCCCCAACGCGGCGAGCGACTCAAGGAAGAGTTGGCCCCGAGAGAACTCCCCCGAAAGCTGCATCCCGGCGAAGTCTGCCACGTTCTCCGGGCCCGAAACCCGCAGGGACATCGGGATCTTCATCCCCCAGACATCCGATTCGCGAGCACCCTTGCAATCCAGGAGGCTCACACCGGTCACCAAAACCGCGTAATCGCCCGACTGGAGCTTCACCGGCTTGGCGGGCGGCGGGGGGGCCAGAGGTGTGATGGCCTCGTCGGGGCAGCCGGCCAGGAAAACCAGAGGGGCGAGGAGGAGAAGAGAGAGACGCATGGAGAACTCCGAGTGGTGCCGAACCAGAAAGCAAACAGCGTGCCAAGTGCCCCAACACCCCGAAATTGCTACGACTTGGTGCCCCCACCCAACCGTCGAGCACGACGCAGAAGCCGCAATCCTGGCCGCGACGAGCCGAACCACGACATCGGAAGTACCCAAACCCGCGATTCAGGGTTAGCAAGCGGCACCCTGGGGACTCGGATGTCGGAAGAAGAGATCGAAGAGGGCCAGAGCCGCACGGGCGGCTGCCTCATGCAAATCGTCACGCACGGCGTTGCGCTTGTGCTCGGCTCGCTGATCGGCGTCCTGGGCTGGCAAGCCATCGAGTACTTGAAAAATCCGGAAGAATTGGCCCGCCCCGAAGGCAACTTGTCGCGTGCAGAGCTCATCCGGAAGCTCGACGATGCCGAGGCCAAGTACTCCTCCCTGCTCGCAGAAAACGCCAAGCAAGACGAGGCGCAGCGCGGCGAGCTGGAAACTGCCGCCGCGAAGGTCGCCGACCTTGAAGGCCAGGTGGGCAGCAAGGTCGACGAAGTGAAGGTCTTGGAGCTCAAGGTGAAGAAGGCCAAGGGGCAATCCGCCGCGCTCAAGAAGGAATTGGAGGCCAAGCAGGCCGAGCTCACCGAGCTTCAGGTCCAGCTCACCGAGGCCCAGGAAGAACAGCAGCGGCTCCGGGAAGATCTCACGGTCAGCAAGGAAGAGACCCGCTCGGCGCGGGAAGAGACCCGCCTTTCCAAAGGCGAAACGGTCGATGCCCAGTGGGAAGCCTTCAAGGGCGAAGTGGTCCTGTCGGTGTGCGAAAAAGGTAACCGGAAGCGCATGGAAACCTGCCGCGAGGAAGTGCGCGGCTCTCTGGGCAGCACACGGGCCGCCCGCTTCAAGCAGTGCGTCGGCAGCCGGCAGGCGCAGCCTCGCCTGGTGCGGGTCGATGACAAGGAAAAGGATCCCGAGCTCCCCCGCTGGTCGGAATGGCTCAACGCCGAATCCAAATTCACAAAGGATAGGTGGTACGTTGTGTTCTGCGACCCCACCCTTCCGGAGTCCCGCATGCAGGACCTCGAGGACGAGGAAGACCTGTAGACCGCCGTGGCTTCAGGGGGCCGGCTGGGAGTCGACCGCCGCCTGAAACAGTGCCGCCCGTCGCACGACTTCTTCTGCCCGGCTGTGAAGCTCTGCGAAGCGCGCGGCCCGACCACCCTCGCCCACGGCAGCGGCAACGTTCGCCAACCGAAGCGAGGCGATCGCAAGGTTGGCGGCGGCCGTATCCCCGCGTGCCACCCACGCATCGAACGTGGGTGCCTCTGCGGGGGAAACCGTGAGCCAGAGCAACAGCACGCGGAGGCCGTAACGCGGAGTTAGTCCGGCCGATGCTTCCACCAGGCCTCACCCTTCGCGCGGCGCGCGACGGCGACCCCATCGCCGAGCACATCCAGTCGATCTACAAGGAATTCGGCCTCGAATTTGACCTGGACTTTGAAGACGACCTGGTGGATGTGTCCAGCAGCTACGCCACGGGTGCCTTCTGGGTGATCCTCGACGACCGTGGAATCGTCGCAACCGGGGCGGTGATGCCGAACGGGGCGGCGCGCGTGGTGAAGCGCATGTATGTGGCACCCCGCGGGCGCGGCCGAGGGCTCGCCCGCCACATCCTGGGCCTATTGCTCGGCTGGGGCGACTTCGCGTGGACGGAACTGTGGAGCGATGTGCGGTTCCGAAGCGCTCACAGCCTGTACCGCAGCGTGGGCTTCGTGCCTGGTCCCGTGAGGATCCTGGCCGACCCTGACGCATCAGTGGAGCGCTACTTCCGGCTTGGCTGAAGGCGCAGACCAATCAGCGTTAGTGAGTAGGACCGGCCGGAATCTCTACATCGGCCCAGCGGCCGGGGGTGGGGCAGGGCGCGGATTCCCCCGAGCCGTCGATGACGTAGCGGAGGTGCCGATCGTCGAGGGCCCACACCCCTTCGGTCGAGGGCGGTAGCGAAACGGGTAAGCGCTCGGGCACGGCGTCGAGCCCTGACAGGAACCAGAGGGTGTGGGGCTGGTTGCCATCCGCCGGGGGGCCGGCGAGGAGCAGGAACCCGCCGCGGAAGGGCACCAGGTCCCGCACGCCCGCCCCACCGAGATCCAGGGAGAGCACGCGTTGAATGTGGCCTGCGTCGGCACCGAGGGAGACCACGAGGATCTGGGCGCGGCCGGCGGCCAGGGGAGAGCGCAGCCCGAGCAGGAGATCCGGACCGGCGAGCGCGGCACCCTCGATGTTGAACCCGCCGGCGTCGGGGGCCAGCGGCTCGGCAGCGACGCAGGCCGGGCAGGCCGCCAGGTCCAAGCTGAACGAGGGCCCGGTCGTGCGCACAACCCGGCGACGGTCGGGCCGAGCCTTTCCCGACTTGCTGCGGCTGTGGCTGCCGATGACGAGTACCTCTGCGCCCGAAACGACGAGGGCCTCGATGTCCTCTACGCGTTCGGGAAGGGCACGGAAAGGCACGGGTCGCATGTCGGCGGCGTAGACGAACAAGCGGTCTTCCACCTCGTTGTCCCCCACAAGCCATTGATCTCCAAGGCGAACGAGCGCGGACGGCTCACACGAATCGACGAACGCCGAAGACGCGGGCGCCGACACCCCGTGACTGCACGCCGTCAGCGCTAAAAGGAGCCGGACCATCCCACCACCCCGCCGCCGGGCGATGGGGCCACGAACGGGCCAGCGTCGATCACGAACAGCAGCACCCCGGTCGCGGCAAGGAGGCCCCCAGCGGCAAAGGTGCCGTACATGAGGTTTCCTTTCGGTGCAAACTCGTCGGTCCAGTAAGCATCGGCCTGCGACTGCCGGAGCTGCCGCTGGGCCGAGCCGGCGGCATCCGCAGCGTCTTGCTTGCCGGACCAGATGTTGTAGGCAGCCTCTGCCTCGGAGTAGGTGTAGTAGCCGCCGGCCCCCCCCACGAGCGCGCCAAGGCCAATCAGAACGCCGCCCGCAGCCTTCCGACCACCCTTGGAAGACTTGGACACGCGGGCGGGCTTGGCCTGGGCCTTGGCGGCCGCGTGCCGCTCAGACCAGCTTTGCACCGGGGCCAGTTCGGAGTCCGGCTCGAGGGTGTCGTCGTTCTCGACGCGCTCGGGCTCAGGAACGAGCTCAATCACGGGCTCAGGAACGAGCTCAATCACGGGCTCAGGAACGGGGTCAGGAACGAGCTCAGGATCGAGCTCAGGATCGAGTTCGATCTCGGGCTCCTCGGCGGCGGCCCCCCCTTCCTCGAGCGCGGCCGTGGCCGCACGCCCCACGGCGCGGACCGCGCTGGTGCCATCTCCGCGCCGCACCAACACGATGGTGAACACAAGGTTTTCGCCCCCCATCACCTCGATCGCCGCCTCTGCCGCCTGATACCCATTCAGTTCCGCGCCGAGCCGATGGGGCCCCTCAAGCACGCTGGGAAGCGAAGCGGCGTCCCGGCCGACATCCCGCCCGTCGAACAGGATCGCGGCGGACCGCGGCTCCACCGAGATCTCCAGGGAGCTCATCCCGAGGCGTTCGAGCTGAATCGGCAGCTCCAGATCCTGGCCGCCGATCAGCTCCAGCGTAGTGGACAACGGCGCGTAGCCCTTGAGCGAAGCGGTGATCTCGTATGTGCCGCAAGGCAGGCCGACGGGAACATTGGGGCTGAGCCGCACCTGACCGTCGTTCACCTCCACGACCGCTTGCGAGGGGCGAACGGCCACCGTGAGCGTGGCGAGCTGTTCCTCGGCCCGCACGTTCACGGAGACGGTGCGACCTTCCTCCACCCTCACCTCAGCGTGACCCGCCCGGCACGCATCGCCCACCAAGACCGTTGCAGTGCCCGCCCGCAGGCCGGAGACCGTCGCAGGTGTACGTTGGCCGGTATCCACTCCGTTCACGACGATGCTGAGCCCCCGGACGTTCGAGGACACAGCCAGATCGGCGGCAGGAGCCAGGGTGACGAAGGCGAGTGCGAAGAGCATCAGCGCCCGGGATTACAACGTTCCCCCCGTTTCGGCCACCTTCCCCGTTCAGGTGGGCTGACGTACGAAGTCGGTGCGGCCGGAGAAGGTGGTCTCCTCTGCCGAATCGGCCTCCACCGCTAGCACATCGACCACCACGGCCGTCGCATCGTCCTGGCCGCCGCGGCGGTTCACTTCATTGATGATCGAGGTGGCGGCCCGCTGCGTGGATCCCCCCCCGGTCCACCATTCCTCGATCAGCTCATCCGGGGAGATCACCTCGGTCACTCCATCGGTCACGATGAGAAAGAGGTCGCCGACAAACAACGGTTCCTGCCACACCTGCATCACGTCGCCGATCTCCGGGCCCATCCCGACGTACGCCCCCAAGCTGCGCCCGCCCCGGTGGTTCTGGGTGATGCGGGTGCATTCGCCATGACGCACGCGGTACAGCTGCGAATCGCCGACGTGGACCACGTTCGCCATGCCGTAGGCAAGCCAAAGCAGCGAGACGGTACACGCCGCCTGCCCGTGGCCCAAGCCGCGCAGCTCCCAATCCACCTCGGTCACGACATGCATCAGGGATTCCACGCGGGGCGCCTGGAACCGGTCGAAGAAGGTGTCAATCCGCGAACACATCAGCTCTGCGGCGTATTTTCCGCGCTTGCTGGTGCTTACCCCATCCGCAACGGCGAAGAGCGTGCCCTTCCGGAAGGAGGCCACCGCAAGGTGGTTGACATCCAAAATACGGTACTGATCCTCGTTTGAGGTGTGGCGGGGGCCGGTTCGCGAAGCGGCGGATCCCGTGGCGTAAGGGAGGGTGGGCGTGTGCTTCACAGCCTGCGGCGCCCCACGGCCGCGAGAGCGCCCAGGGAAAGCGCCAGCGCCGGCCAGGGTGCGCTTCCAGCATCACAGCCACAGCCGGAAGTAGACGCAACGATGTCCTCGCCCACGTCCTGCCCCACGTCGGACTGAATGCCTTCGCCGGTGAGGGCAACACGGATGTCCGGATAACCAGGGTCGTTGCTTGTCAAGACCAGCTCGGCCGCCACCGCTCCGACCGCGGAAGGCGCGAACGTGACCACCAGCCCATCCTCGGTGCCCGGATTCGCGTTGAACTGCTTGGGGAAGACCGTAAATGCGCCATCCCCCTCGATGGCGGCCGACCCGGTCAGGGCAAGGTTGCCGATGCTCTTGATTGGCAGGTTGACGGTCCGGATCAGGCTGACTTCGACCTCGCCGAAATCCTCGGAATCAGAGCCGGGGTCCAGCTCGGGCATCGGAAAGGTGTAGGAGGTTGGCCGGAAGTCCTGCTCAAAGGCATCCGTGATCAGCTCCAGCGGATATTCGAAGCTCACCAGCGGAATCGTGCCCAAAAAGGGCGCGCTGACGGAGATCTGAGGGGCGAAAACCAGGGCGATGGTGCCATCGTACGCACCGCGAAACACGGAGTCGACGATAAAGTCGGCGCCTTGTGCCGGCGTAATGGTGACCGGAGTATTTTCCTGGGTGATCACGCCCTCGTTCGCCAACCATTGCACGCCTTCGAAGCCCACGGTGATCGTCGGCGTCATGTCGGCGTAGAAGTCCAGGCTGACGCCTGCGAAAATCTCGTAGCTGTAGCTGATGAGCTGGAGAGAGTCGGTGGTGTCTTCGATCTCCACCCGCGGATTGGAGGATCCCTCAAGGGCGAAGGGATTGAACAGCGCCCGCCCATCCATCAAAAGCGACCGGTGATCGATCTCAAAGGAGCCGGAAGGCCCACCGTAGCTGGAGAGATCTACGACGATGGTCGTGATCGCATCCAAGGAAGCATCGAGCTCAAAGTAGCCTTTGCCTTCCTCGCCTTCCGTCGAAAAGGTCACATCCTCGGGCCAGCTCAGGAAGGCATCGCCTTCCATGCGAACCGTGGTGCCGCCCCTGGAGCCGATCGAAAACTCCACGCCCACGGGGCTCCCGCTGGGGATCACTCCCGTGGTGAAGCTGACGCTGTCGAAGACGGGCGCCTCATCCACCAGCAGAACGGGTTGAGACTCGGAGTCGTAGGCAAACGCGGCAGCGGCGAGGGCGATCATCATGACCTGCAAGGATACCGGCTTCAGCCCAGTCTGGCTACCGACCGGGCAGCTTCCAGACGGTGGCGTGGGCAGCGCGAAGGGGGCTACCGCAGAAACTGGTGAGCAAGCGGTCCGCACGCGAATCGGGGGTCGAATCGCGATGCGTGAGGAGGATGCCTCCAAAACCTCGTTCCGCGAGCGCCGATAGATCGAGGGACACCTCGTCGGCCCCCGGCAACACGACGCCGGGCCGGGCGAGGTTGCCGAGCCGCGCGATGGGCCTCACCCGCAGCCAGTCGTTGCCCTGAGGGGCCCAGGCATCGAGCCGCTCGATGGGCACCGCTTGCGTGGCGCGCCCGGTCGTCAACTGCGCTGCGACCGCGAGCGTGCGAGTCTCCTCGTTCGACTCGGCGGCGAGGCTCAAGTCCGCCAGCGCACCTTCGATGCCCGCAGCTCGTAAGGCCACATCGTCGATCCCCCGCATGTCGGGGAGGGTCACGGTGCGGCGAGGCCAAACGGCAAGGTCGTGCACCGCGATGTCCGCCAGCGCCAGCGGGACCACCCAAATCGCCCAGCGCCAGCGCGAAGCCAGCGCCCCCAAAACCGACACGGCCACGCTAGAGAGCACCAGGAAGCGCGCCGGGAAGTGAAGGGGTTCCGCGTACTGGGCGAGCGCCTGGTTCAGCCACGCGAAGGGCAAGCGCAAGGCGTGCCCGCCGACCTTCACGGTCTCTTCCCCAAGCCACAGCACGCTGCCGAACGCCAGAAGCGCACCGGAAACGCCCACCGCTACCCACGGCAAGGACTTGCGAGGGGCCGCAACGACACCCATCAGCGCCAGGATACAGGCCAATATCCCAAGGTAGCGGCCCCCCGAATACGCCCGTTCCTGACGGGCCTCCGGCTCTGCGGAAGGAGTTTGCCAGCGCACCAGATCGTCAAGGTGGGCCGCTTCAAGCCGGTAGTCGAGGCGCACATCCCCCCGCGAGCCGAACACCTCCTGCGGCCGCCCCTGACCGAACGAGGCGGAGAACGCATGGACGACCGGGAGGACCACCGCGAGGGCCAACCCCGCCGCCAGCGCGTAGCCGACCCAGAGGCGCCAGCGCAGCCGCAACGTGAGCAGCGCGACCACCGACACCGCGATCGCCAGGAAAAGTCCGTGGTAGAAACAGCTGATGACACTCCCGGCTAGCACGCCGGCCAGCGCCAAAAACCAGCGCCAGCGCAGCGTTTCGTGGGCGCGAAGGAGGCACCCCAGCCCCAGCGGCAACCACCACACCTGCCGCAGCTCCCCCACGCCCACATGCAGCGTGAACGCCACGAACGCGCTGCCCTGCAGGAGGGCCGCCGCCACGCGGGCCCCCCGGTCACTGCCCGTGACCAACTTCCCCAGCCACCCCCCGCACAGCCCGGTGAGCACGAGGTGGGTCACCGCCAGGATGTTGCTGGTAGCCACCGCGCCAAACGGCAACAGCAGCGACAGAAGCCCGTTCAGGGGCTCGATCGGAAAAAGTCTCATCCCTTCAGGAACGTTGACCAGCGTCGTGTGCAGCCCACCGCCAGAGAGCACTTGAGCCTTCATCCACCACAGCGTCCAAAGGTGCTTGATGGTGTCGCTTTCAGGGCTGCCAATGGCGGCCGTGCCGGGATGCGCGAGGAGGGGCCATGTCGCGAGCACTGCGAGGGCCAGCGACTGCACGAAGAGGTAGAGGCGGGGGCTCACGGGCCAACAGCCTATCCCATGGGCACCGCGGCGCGGGCGGGGTAGCGAGGCGGCGTGCCCATCCTCCATCACCGGCTCCTGACCGCGGCGGGGGCGACCCCCACGCGCTGGTCGTGGATGCTTCACGGCATCCTCGGCAACGGGCAGAACCTGCGGGCCGTCGCGAAGCGGCTCGCGGACGAGTTCACCGATATCGGCTTTATCCTGCCTGATATCCGCAACCATGGGGATAGCCACGGGGTGCCTGGACCGGACACGCTCGCTGGCTGCGCGGCCGACCTCGACGCCCTCGCTACGACAGTCGGCATTCGCCCGGCCAGCGCCATCGGGCATTCCTTCGGCGGGAAGCTGGCGCTGGTGTGGGGCGCGGCCACCGAGGCCCGAGGGGAACGCGTGGACCAGATCTGGGCGCTCGACGTGCCGCCCGGACGACCCGAGGCCGCGCCCGCGCTCCATTCCGAGGTCGTGCGGTTGACCCGCGCGCTCCGTGGCCTGCCAGTCCCCTTCGCACGCCGGGAAGGCGTGGTGGAGGCCCTGACGGCGCTCGGCTTTGCGTCGCCGCTCGCCCGTTGGATGACCACCAACCTGCGCCGCACCGACCTTGGCTTCGTGTGGCGCTTCAACCTCGACGGGATCGAGGCGATGCTCCTTGATTATCTAACGGTCGATACCTGGCCGTGGTTAGAATCGGCGACACGGCGGGCCAGGGTAGACCTGCTCCGAGCCGGCCAAACCCCAGCCTGGCCCAACCTCGAACGCTTCGCCATTCCGAACCTGACGCTTCACGAGCTGCCGAACGTCGGGCACTGGGTTCACGTCGACGACCCTGACGGGCTGCATCGGCTGCTGGCCGCGACGCTTACCGACCGCGCCTAAGTCAGTTCAATCGCCAGATAGCTAAGCACCGCGAGCACGAGCCCGGAGTGAATCACGCCCGGCACGGTTTCCAGCATCTTCGACGGCCCGACAGCCTTCTTCCCGAACAGCGCGTTGGCTTCCAGCGCGAGAGCCAGCACGGTGACGATACCGAGTCCCTTCATGGCGTGATCCGCATCCATCGCGTCAAAGTGACGCGCCGCGGCCATGAAGAAGAGCATCGGGATGGAGAAGAGCGTGTTGGTGCGAGAAGCCAGGAAGGCGCGGGCCCCTGCGGCGGCGGCGTTGGGATCGGCCGGGCCGCCCGCAGCGACCGAGTCGGCGCTGGCGATGACGACCTTCTGGTTGGGCCAGATGACCAGCCACACGTTCAGGAACATCAGGATGCCGAAGGTCATGCCGACGCTGATCTTCACGCCCCAGGTGCCCATCGCATCCATGCCCGTGTGCAGGTTCATCATGTAGATGGCGAGCCCCGAGAGGAACGTGAACATGGCCGCCCAGCGGAACCACCACAGCGCCCGGACCACGAGCTTGCGGAACTCCCCGGTTCCAAGGCCCGTCTTGGTCTCTCCGAAATAGGGAACTTGCACGAAGTTGAAGTAGTAAAGCAGGCCGACCCAGGTGACGCCGGCCAACAGGTGGGTGAGCCGCAGGAGGAAGAGCGCGCCGTCGTTCGTAAAGATGGACATGGGACCCTAAGGTGATGAAACCGGCTATCCCGCCGACGCCCCTCCCGGTTAGTTTCCCATGCCGCCCGCGGGTCGGCTCCACGAGCCATGAAACGCCCACGCGCCATGGGTGACTGCGGTGTGGGGGAGAGCACCACGTTCGGCGCGTTACTCACGCGCCGAACGCCGCAGGCCGGAAAGCGAAGCTTGGAGGCCGGAGGGAATGGTGCGGTAGGGGGAGAGGGCGGCGCGCCCTTTCCCCCGTTTCTTGATAGTCCCTCTACATGCTGAGCCTCGCCTTGGTCACCGCGTACTTCGCCTGCTCCACCGGGCCTTCTGACGCCCCCGCGCTGTCCGCGGAGGCCAAACGGGGCCGCTCGGTGTACCTTTCCAACTGTATCGCATGTCACAACGCCGACCCGGCGAAAGCCGGCAGCCTCGGCCCCGAGGTGAAGGGTGCCTCTCGCGAGCTGCTAGAAGCGCGGGTGCTAACGGCCACCTACCCCGCCGGCTACACCCCGAAGCGCCCCTCCAAGGTGATGCAGCCCATGCCGCAGCTGGCGGGCGACATCGACGCCTTGGCGGCCTATCTGCGCTGAGCGGTCATCCCCCCAGCCGAATGGCGATCTCGGCATCGTCCAGCGCCCAACCCACGATCACGGGCTGGCCATCCCGCTCCACGATCGGTCGCTTCAGCAGCATGGGATCCTGGGTGAAGGCGGCGATCCACTCGGCGTCTGTCCAGCGGTCCTTGGCTTCGCCCAGGGCCCGGTAGCTTCCGCCCGACGTGTTCCGCATCGCCTTCGAGCCGAACCGGGCCACCCAAGCGGCGATCTGCGCCGCAGACGGCGGCGTGTCGCGCAGGTCGACGAAGGTGTGGGGGCGGCGCGCCCCCGTGAGCCAGGCCCGCGCCTTCTTCACGGTGCCGCACGAAGGGATGCCATAGACGGTAAGGGTCATCCGGTACTCCTAACGGGCTACTCTGGCCGGATGCTCACCTTGCTGCTGCTCGCCTGCCCGGAATCCACCCCCGAAGCCAACGACACCGCGGTCGACTCCGCCACAGACACGGCCGACACCGCCGTGATCGAGGCCCCCCCCACGATCTGCGACCAGCTCGCGCTCCCCGTCCGCACCTGGGATGGTTCCGGTGTCGACGTGGACTTCGACCTGGTGGCCCCCGACGCCACCCTTACCCAGACGGATGGCTCCGCCTGGACACTCTCCGAAGCATGGACCGGCTGCGAAAGCGTGATCTTCGTGCGCCTGCGCCCGGGCAATGCCTACCCCGACTTCGATTCCAAGATCCTGGTCCGCGAATGGATGGAAGGGGCACCCGCGAACACCCACTGGGTGTTCTTCTCCGACGAACGCACCGAGTCGAAGCGAACCGACGCGCTGGCCGCGCTGCAGGAGGACATCGAGAACATCGCCGATGCCGACGAGGCAACGCTCGCGATGTGGAAGGCCCACGCCCACTATGTGGCCACGGATTGGGACCAGACCGGCACCTGGATTGACACGCTCGTGGAAACCTATGGCAGCGGCGACCTCCCGCTGAACTTCGCCGTCGACCGCTTTCAGCGCATCCGCGAGCTCGGCTACCTCGCCGACCCGGTCACCGGCTGGAACACCTCGCCCCCTGCCTTCCTGAACTACGAGGCTCTCTATTTCAACGGGCAAGCCGCCATGCAGGACCGGCTGGATGTCGATGGCGCCGACGTTCTCCACCCGTTCGTGAACACGGGCGAACGGGCCGTAAGCGTGGACTTCGGCGCGGCGGAAACGATGGCGACCTACGACACGATGGAGTTGGACCTGACCTTTATCTGCAACGGCCACCCCGACAGCGTCGGCTGCGGCGAATGGGACTACCTCGCCTACGTGTACCTCTGCGATGCCGACGACGCCTCGACCACCGACGTGGACGAATCGGGAATCTGCACCGAGATCGGCCGCTTCATCACCGCCTACGCCCGGCCCGGCCGCTGGGTGGTGGATGTCACCCCGTTCCTCGCGATGTTGCAAGACGGCGGCCCGCGCACCCTTCGCGTGGACAGCGCAAACGCTCCGCTGATCACCCTGGATTTGCGGCTCTCCAACCAGGGAAAGGGGTTTCGCCCCGTACAGATCGACTACCTCTGGGCCGGAGGCTCGTTCAACTCCGACTACAACACCGGGCGCGAGCCGATCACGTTCACGCCGCCGGAAGGCACAGTGCGGACCGAAGTCTGGGCACTGGTGACCGGCCACGGATACGGAAAAGACCGCGCGAACTGCGCCGAGTTTTGCAACCACGAACACGAATTCACCGTGAACGGTACCGAGACCTGGGTCCACGACTTCGCGATGGCGGGCAGCAACTACGGGTGCGGCGACCAGGTCAACGTGGGCACCGTACCGAACCAGTACGGCACCTGGGTCCTCGGGCGGGGAGGCTGGTGTCCGGGCAAGCAGGTGGACCCGTGGAGTGCCGACATCACGGCCGCGGTGGCAGCCGGCGCCGAGAACACCCTGGCCTACCGAGGACTCTACGAGGGAGACACCTATGTGCCCGAGGCCTACGACTCAGGGAGCGGGTTCGGCGCCGGCATCGTGGCGAACGTCTGGTTGGTCCACTCGCGCTAACCCAGGACATACTCGGCGCGGAGCGCGTTCAGCGGCGCGAGCAAGGGGCTTTCCGAGGCGGAGGCGTCGCTGGCGGACTCCTGGCGAAGACAGATCGCCCTGACCGTGGCGACGATGCGTTCCGGACGAACCGGCTTGTCGAGGCGCCACCACGACCCGCGCTCAAGTTGGGGAACCAAGCGCTCGGGAATGAACCCGCTCACCAAAAGAACGGCGAGCGAAGGGTACTTAACGGTCGCCAACACCGCGAGGTCGATCCCGGACATGCCCGGCATCACCACGTCGGTCACGAGCACCGCCGGACACGCGGTCGCGAGGACCTCCAGCGCCGCCTCCGCCGTGGAAACCGCGGTGACCACAAAACCGCTGGCGATCAGCTCTGCAGCGCAGGCCTCCCGGGTAGCTTCCTCGTCTTCCACGAGAAGCACATCCCGACACACCGGGAGAGCGGGCTCACCCGCCAGGTGGCGCGGCGCGGACCGAAGGGCCACGCAGAAGCGGGCCCCGCCGCCCGGACGTTCTTCGAACCAGAGACGACCATTGTGGTCGCGCAGGACTTTCGCGGCCATGGCCAGGCCGAGACCCGTACCCTTGTTCGCCCCTTTGGTCGTCACGAAAGGTTCGAAGATCGACTCACGTTGCGCGAGGGGCACCCCAGGACCGTCGTCCTCCACGATGACCATCGCGCCCGTAGCGCCGTTGGGCAACGCGTAGGAACGCGTCCGCACCCAGATTTGGCCGCTCGGCCCCACGGCATCGTGGGCGTTCACCAGCAGGTTCACGAGCACCTGTTCCAAGTCGGCTTCGGAGCCGAGAATCGGGGGGAGCGTTTCAGGCCCGTCGCGGTGAAGCGTCACCGTCTTCCGAAGCGTCGGTTCGACCAGTTCGCAGGCGGAACGGCTGATCTTTTCGAGTTGCACAGGCTCGAGGGTGAGGCTCACCTTTCCAGCCACCGTGAGGAGGCGGCGGGAGAGCTGGCTGGCCCTCACGATGGCCGCCTCCATCCGGATGAGGCGGTCGGCTTCCGGCGCGTCCGTCAAGCGGAGCTGCAGCAACGACACATGAGCCAGGAGCACGCTGAGCATGTTGTTGAAGTCGTGAGCGAGCCCGCCCACCAGTCGGCCGATGGTCTCCATCTTCGAAGCGTGCTGCATGCCTTCGTCGAGTTGGCGGCGTCGGGTCACATCGCGCAGGACCAGCAGCGCTGAGCCGGTGCCCAGCGGCGTGGCGACGGACTCGACAAAACGCTGCTCCTGGCCCGTTCCCAAGCAGAACTCAGCGCGGTCGACCGCGGCCGCGCCGCGCTCGATGTGCGCGTGCATCAGGGGGACCCGGCATCGATCCGCCCATACAAACATCGACTGCTCGGGGATTTCCCCGAGGATGGTGTGGGCCGCCGGGTTCATGCCAAACACCCGCCCGCCCTGCTCGACGTACACGATCGCATCGCTGCTGAGCGCGAGCAATCGCGCATGCCAATCCGCCTCGACGATGAAGCGCCGACCCATGAAGGCCGAAACCGCCACGATGAACAGGGTCAACGCCGTGTACATGAACGAGTTCCCGCCGTGCGTTCCGTGGGTCATGGCCACATGAACGGAGGCCCCGACGAGCAGCGGCGGGAAAGTGACCAGAGCAAACGCCAGCACCCCCGGAATCTGCTTGCGGATGCCATCGCCCATGATCCAGAAAGCGGCGACGACCAACAAAACGAGGGAGCCATCCTGCACCCGTTCGAGAAGGAAGAGCGAGTCGTCAGGGACGAACAAGGCGGGGACCGCGAGGCAAACGCCAAGGCCGATGTAGGCGCGGGTCCAGCGAGGCGGCGCACCGTAGACCAGGCTGGAGAACATGGTGATGCCGAGCGGCCCCAGGAAGGGGTTGAGCAGCCGACGCAGCCGGATCGCCATGGACACTGAAGGCAGCAATTCGTTGGCGCTTTCGGTCTGCAGGAAGCTCCAGGCCGAGAGCACGCAGGCGAAACACCCGAACCAGAAACACGCCAGGCGGGCGGGGGACCCCAATGCGACCCGGAACCACAAGATACCGAGCAATGCCACAATCACCGAAAGACCAAGCGGCGCCGAGTTGTGCTCCTTGGCCACCCCTCTCAACGTCTCTTCCGGCCCCATGAGGATGCGCCCGGTCATGCCGCCCTTGCCGTAGCCTCCCTTCAAGTCCAACTGCAGGGTGTGCGGGCCGGGGCTGTGCGGCAGGCGCGCCAGCACTCCCGTCTCGCTGCGCGAGGCGGCGCCCACCCCATCGGGGTCGCCGGATGCCCCGATCTCCTCCCCATCGAGGGAGAGTCGCGTGGCGTAAAGAGGGCTTTCGACCCACACCGCGCTCCACCCGCGGGCCGCGGGGATCTCGATGACCCTGCGTAGGCTGACCCGGGCCGAGGGGGACATTCCCTGGTCGGCCAACAGCCCGGGCAGGGTGAAGATCCCGGTGGTGGGGGCGCCATCGACCTCCACCAACTGCCAAGGACCGTCCAGCCCAACCACCCTCTCTCCACCGGCCACGGGCGCCAAGGAGAGGATGAGCGTGAACGCGAACAGAAAAACCAGACCCACCGCCGCCACGAACTGAATCGGAGTCCACCGGCCACCCAAAACCGTCGGTGCGCCTGCAAGGTCGCCCCCCCGGTTCAGCCCCGCTTGTTCATCGTTCACCACGGGCTCCGGCGGTTGTCGCGACTCCTCCTACCCCGTTCTCGCAATTCCGCGGGCCATCAAGGTGGCCATCGCCATCGTCGTCAGGCTTGGATTCACCCCGAGCGAGGTTGGAAAGATGCTGGAGTCGGCGATGTAGAGACCCTCAAAACCATGGGCCCTCCCGTCGGGACCGATCACGCTGGTCGCCGGGTCCGACCCCATGCGGCACGACGACATCGGGTGACTGGCGTACAACGTGAAGTCCTGGATCGTGCGCGTAGACAGCCGGGCTTCAAGCTCTTCCGCAGTCGAGAAGCGGCCCACCCCCGCCACCGCGCAGAACATCCATTCGGCCCCACCCGCGAGAAGCACGCGAGCCGTGGCCACCATGCCCGCCTTGATCCGATCGACATCGGTCGGCAAGAACGTGTAGCCAAGGTTGGCCCTGCCATCGGGCCAAGCCCCCACCGTGCCCGTGGAATGGTCGGAGATCATCACCAGGCAACCGGCGAGATGGGGGATCATCGAAAGCGCTTCCGCCGCGCCGATGCCGAGGGGTGCCAACGACAAAAGCGCCACTTCCGGAGGCAGCGAACTGGTATGTGGCAGCACGCCCGGAAGGCCAGGCTGATGGAAGTACGCCCCCTGCGTGGCTCCCTGCCACCAGTTCACCGCCTGCTTGCACACGCCGAACACCGCGTTCCCCGGATGCACGTGCAGGCCCTGACCGACGGCAGGCCCGAGATCGAGGGCGGACGAGGCCAAAAGACGCGGGGTGCCCACGCCCCCGCAGGCGATGATCACCTTGTCGGCTCGAACGGTGACCCGGCCCCCGGGAGCCCGAGTGTCGGGGTCGAAGCTCTGCCCGACCACGCCGACGACGCGGTCGCCGCTCACAAGGAAGTCCCGCACCCTGGTGTCGGCCTGAATGCGGGCCCCGTTGCTGGCCGCCTCAACAAGAAAGTTATGATTTGTACTGGCCTTGCCGCCAGTAGGACACCCGTAGAAGCAGGTTCCGCACCCGACACAGCGGGGGGTGTACCTGGCGAGGTACCCGCCATGCAGGCCGAGCGCCTTCGCCCCACGCACCAGCATGTCGCTGTTTTCCCCGGCGACTTCCGGCAGGGTGTCCCAGATGCCGAGGTACTCCCACAGCTCGTCGTACACCGGGCGCATGTTGTCGGCGGCGTACCTACGATCACCCAACAGGTCGGTCCACGAGTCGAGGATCGCGTCTGGACAGCGCCACGCGATGGCGCTGTTGATGAGCGTGCCCCCGCCCACCCCCCGACCCGCGGCGATCGGCATGAAGGTAGAGCCGGTCGCCACCATGGCGCCGCCCTCCTGCATGTGGTGGCGCATCACCGCGGCCTGGCTGTGACGGAAACGTTCTTGCGGCGGGCCTTCTTCGAGCAGCAGGACCGAGGCCCCCTGGCCGGCCAATGTTCGAGCCGCGGCGGCCCCCCCGGGACCGGTCCCGATGATCACCACGTCGGCGGTGAGGTCTTTGTCGGCGGCCGACCATCCCTCCGCTTGCGGGGCGGCAGCCCACAGGTAGCCTTGTCCGGGCATCCACTTCATCTACGCGCCATATCCACAGCGGAACTGAGCCCCGAAGATCGGAGAGACCTCAGGGTGCATGGAGTAGCTCATCGCTACGAAGATATAGACGCTCGCGATGAGGCCCCGGATTTCGGCCCGCTCGTGGTTCAGCCATTCCAGGAGCACGACGCCGCCTTCCTCCGGTCCCAGATCACGAAAGGGGGCATTGAGGGACATGCGAGGCCATTGATCAAGCAGGTGGAACGAGAAGCGAACAAGCTTGCGTTGGAAGGGCTCCATGCCGGTGAGTACCTCATCCACATGCACGCCGACCGATGCATCGCGCCCCCGAACCGGAAAGGCAGGGGAAGGCGGGAAGATGGAGTCGGCCAGCGCGTTCAGGAAGGCGATTTCGCCCGCGCTGAGGTGGGCCAGGGGCGCCTCGGCCGGCTGATCCCACCACTCATTGGCCACGACGGCGCCCCCCCCCGCTACCGCGACAGCAGCGACGGAAACGGCGCCAGCGGCGATCAGTAGGCGGCGGCGCGTGAGGCTCACGACCGACCGGGTATCCCGCGGAGCGATAGAACGAGCCCGTGCCTTCGCCCCGCCGCCTCGACTTCACCGATCACCGACGCGATCTCGGGGAAAACCGCTACGTCTACGCCGTCGTTTCGCGGCGAGCCGGCGGCCTGAGCATCGGCGTGAACTTGAACCCCGACAAGGTGTGCAACTTCGACTGCCCCTATTGCCAGGTGGACCGGCGCGTGCCGGGAGGGTCGGCGCGCATCGACCAAAACCGACTCCACGAGGAGCTGGAACAGCTTCTCCTCCGGGTGCGCAGCGGCGATCTCTGGGCCGACTCCCCCTTCGACACCACCGCAGCCGAGCATCGCCACGTCGTCGACATCGCCTTCGCCGGCGATGGGGAACCCACCACCCCACCCGAATTCCCGGGTTCAGCCGCCCTGGTTGCCTCGCTTCGCGATCGACTGGCGCCCGGCGTGCCGGTGAGGCTGCTCACCAACTCCACCCTGCTCCATCGCGCATCTGTGCGAGCAGGCCTCCCCCACATCGACGAGATCTGGTGCAAGCTGGACGCAGGCACGGAGCCGTACTTTCAGCTCGTCGATGGCACGAAGTTCCCGTTTGCCCGGGTCCTGCGCAACCTGCGCGAGCTGGCGGCGTTGCGTCCGATCGTGATCCAGTCCATGTTCCTCACCATGGACGGAGAAGGCCCGGCGGATGCCGAGATCGCGGCCTGGGTGGAACGACTTCGCGAAGTCGCTCAATCGGGCACCGTGGCCGAGGTGCAGGTATACACCGTGGCCCGGCCGCCGGCGTCGTCACAGGTCGGCGCCCTCCCCCCTGACCGGCTCGCCTGGATTGGGGCGCATGCGGCAGCGGTCGGGCTTTCGGTGAAGGTGGTTTAGGGGCCCTACGCCGCCGCCCTCGCCGCACCAAGTTTGCGACCGCAAAGCTCCGCGATAGCCTGCATCCCATCCACACCCGCGGACCGCTCGACCGCGCTGTTGTAGTTGGTGTTCATGTTGATGTCGTACGTGTAGCGGCGGCCGTCCGCTCCGGTCACGAACTCGATGCCTGCCACGTCGATCTCGTGCTTTTCGCAGAAAGCGATGTAGGCGCGCACGGTGGGATCGTCGGCGGTCATCGGATCGACCGCGAACTTCGCTGAAGGCGATTCGCCCACGGGGCAGAAGGCATCGCCGACCTGGCAAGCATCCGAGGGACAAAGCTCAAATCCCCCGGTGGTGGCCGACCGCATCGCGAACAGGAAGCGCCCCCCCGCGATCTCCACGCGCGTGATGCTTCCGGAGGGCGGTTCGATGTATTCCTGGAGCAGCATCACGCCGTCCATCGGTTCTTCCCACGAATCGCCCGCCACGAAGGTGTCGAACGCGGCGTGGTCCCGGAACAACTGGACCCCAAGCCCCTTGCCACCCTGGTTGTGCTTGGTGATGAACGGCGCGCCCATCTGCCGGGCCGCAGCACGCAGTCCGTCGCGGCCGACCACCGCAATCGTCCGCGGGGTGAGGATCCCCATCGCATGCAGGGCCGCATGCTGACGGACCTTGCTGACTTCGAGAGCGAACGACCTGCTGCCGTTCACCACGGGCGCCCCCCGCTCTTCCAGCACGCCTAGCCACTCGCGCACAAAGTGGATGCCCCCGGCGTGGCCGCGGGTGTGGGCGGAAGGGCTCATCCGGTTGAGCCACACGCCGGGGGGGATTTCACCCTCGACGTGAAACTCGCCTTTGCTCGCATCTCTTGCTTGCCAGGACAATCCCTGTGCGTCGAGCGCGGCGAGCAGGGGGGGCAACCAGGCGGGGTTTTCGTAGAGGATATGGACCATCGCGGCCCCCTACGCGTTGCGTGGGGACCCCGCCACCGCTCACCCGGATGCTGGTAAGCTGGGTCGCGCTGCGGCCGAGTACAGTCGTCAGCCAGAAGCGTTGCAAACGTCGGCTTCTGCCTTCGCTTCCGCCGCTCGGTCGGCCAGGGTGGCCCGCAGATCGGCCACTTGGGCGGCCCAGTCATGCTCGATCAGGTAGGCATCCTCTGCCGCATACGGCTCCAAAAACGCGGCGAGAGCGCCCACGGTTTCATCGAGGTCCAGCGCCTCGTCGGCCGCGCGATCCACGAGGTCGCAGTACTCGGCACTCCAGAGTTGACGCATCGACAGGGTGACCGGGGGCGGGGTGGCCCAGGGAGGATGGAAGTCAAATATGGAGCTGGATGCCAGGTCCGTGGTGCGGAAAGCCTGGTCCTTGTCCCAGGGGTACACCACCAAGCGCAGGGATGCGGGATCGGCGTAGATCATGAAGTTCTGACCGGCACCGGCGAGCCCGTCCACATCCGGCATGGCCGCATCCACCGCCATCTCCGCGAGCCACGCATCCACATCGACCGAATCGGGGAGGCACGTCGCGAGATCTCCCGACAAGCCACTGGCGCAGCGGATCATCGGGAGCAGGTCAGCGAGGACATCCTCAGGCAAGGTTCCGGCTTTCGCCTCGTACATCGTATCGTAGTCGCCAGTATCCTCGCTTTCGTAGAGGAAGTCGGCCTGACCCCCACAGTAGCCTTCCACCTTGTACAAGTGGCCGCTCGGGTCGTCGAAATGGGCGTCGAGAAAGGCCTGGTCGTCGGGTTCCTCGGCGATGGGGAACAGGCCTTGGAAGGCATCGTTGACATAGACCCGGCCGTGGTTGAGGCGCGGCGCCGGCACGCCGAGACGGTCCATCAAGAGCTGGGCGGTGCGTTCCCGCAGCAGGGAATCATCCCCTTCCGAACCCAGCAAGTTCACGTTCTGCATCTCGTGGAAGCGCTGGTCGGGGTCCACGGTGTCGAAGAGCAGCTTCAACCCGAATCGCTTCTCAGGATCGTCCAGAGCCGTGTGGCCGCGGTACCTGAAGGCGACGTCGCTGTAGGCTTCCGTTTCGCCCGACTGCGGGTTCTCGTAGTCGAGAGAACCGAGGATCGTGCCCCGTTCGGCGCAGCTGTCCGTGGGAATGATCGCGGTGAGCTGAGCTTCCCAGTCGGCCGGCAAGGTCAGTCTAAAAATCGGCAGCGACGCCGGATCCCAGACCGGATCCTCGGCCCCGATCTCGAGAGCGGGGGGAACGACCGGCTCACAACCTGCCAAAAAGGGAAGGAACAGGATCTGTCGTTGACCGGTTGTCACCCGCCCATCACCATCAACTCGCACGGGCTCCCGACCACATCCTCCGGGTGAGCCGCAGCGTAGAACGGCCAGGTGCCGACCGAAGAGGTCACGCAGCTGTCCACCCATCCGTCGATTCCCCACTTGGCATGGTCCGCGCCCTCGGCACTCCAGTCGGCCGACAGCATGTCCGGCACGACGACCACGGCGTGGGTCACATTGAAGCGGTCGCCGCCCGCCTTCACGGCGCTCACGGTGTCTTTATCTTCCTCCCCACCGACCATGATGAGCACCGACCCGGACTCCCGCGACTCGACATCCGTGTCGGCGCCAGCGGAGGCAGACAGCAGAGCGAGACCTTCGATGGACTCTTCCCCCGCCCACAGGGCCGCCGCCGCCGCCCCGCCAAGCCCGTGGCCGAGGAAGCCCACCGGGGCGTCTTCGGTCACCTGACCTGCAGTCAAAGCTGCCGCGAGTGCCCGCTGCCCGGCCCTTGGGTCCACCCATGCGGATTCGAGCCCGTGATGAGGCACGATCACCGTGGCGCCTCTGGACGCCAGGTGCTGAGCCAGCCAATGGTAGCCTTCGGGGAGCTCGCCTTCGCCTTGCAGGATCACCAGCGTGGCCGCAGCGAAGCCAACCTCGGCAGGGGCACCCTCGGCGTCGGTAGGGGCGAAAAGGTCGTGGGGCGGATCGGCATCTGCAGTCACTGTCAGGTGTACGCCCCAGGGGCCATCGGCGCCTTCGAGACCCGACCGGCCGGCGTCGTAGCCCAGCGGGTCGGACTCAACGGGCGAGGAGCAACCGAGCACGACAAGCAAGAGCATGAACCACACTAGCCTGTTCGCGTGGCGGCGTACTGACCAAAAAGCTCGCCGAGGGCGCCGCGCAGGTCGGGGCCCAAGGTCGAGGGCAGGGCCCGGAGGAGGCTGGGAAGGTCAGGGACGCTCGGCGGGAGGCCCGCGCGGATGCGCTCGCGGTGGATGGCGCGAGTACGCGAAAATAGAGGACCGAGGCGGCGAGGGTGACTGTGGAGCACCGGGGCGGCGGGCACATACCCAATGCGGTGGCGCCGGCCCCAGTGCCAATCCTCGGCGATGGCCACGTCGTCGAACGGGTCGGATAGCAGAGCGGCGCGACGGTACAGCGAGCACACGTTGTCGAGAACGTCGGTCCCCCGATGCCCCGTTCCGGGTGGCGTCCATCCCCGGAGGCGCGTGCGAGTCACAGCGTCGGCCGTCGGCCACGGGATCTGGCGGGCCACCACGGCGTCGTAGCCCCCCCCCTCCAGCGCCTCCACCATCGTGCGAACCATGCCCGCCCCCAGCACCCTCGCGTCATCGACCGTGAACAGCACATAGGGGTGCCGTGCCAGCTCCACCCCCCGCTGCCGCGTGCGGCCATGCCCCTCCCAGGCCACCCGAACCCCGCCTTCGAAGGTGCCATTCGCGAGCACGATCACCTCCACTTCCACATCCTGCGCGGAAAGGGCATCGATCCCGATCGGGCGGTGCCGGTGGGTGGGAATCACGGCGGTCACCGCGATGTCGGTCCCCCCGCGGCCGGCAGGTGGCAACAGCGCCGACAACGAGATGTCGTCTGCGCCGTGGCACAGCGGCAGGATCTCATCCATCGGCACCCGGCTCGGCGGGCGCCCCACGAGCTGCACGGGGTCCCCAGCGTGCAACGCCGCTTCGAGGCGCCGCAGCCCCACGCCATCGAGTCGGTCGAGGTACACCCACGAAGGCTACCCCGGCGCGCCTACCCGAACACCCCGCCCCGAACGATCACATCGTCTCGACCGGCGCCCGTGCCGATGAGCGTGACCGGCACGCCGACCAGCGCCTCGATCCGTTCGACATAGCGCCGGGCGTTGGCAGGAAGGGCTGCAAAGTCGTGGAGTCCTTCGAGGGGTTCTTCCCACCCCGGCATCTCCTCGTATTCCGGGATCACGGCGTTCAAAGCGGCGGCCCCGGCGGGCACATCCTCCACCCCCACATAACCGACACACACCCGCAACGGACCGATGCCGCTGAGCACGTCCAGCTTGGTGAGCGCGATCTGGGTAAGCCCGTTCACCATCACCGCGTGACGCACCATCGCCGAGTCGAACCAGCCACATCGACGCGGACGCCCGGTGGTGGCACCAAACTCGTGGCCCACCGTGCGCAAGGCTTCGCCGGTGGCATCAGTCAGCTCGGTGGGGAAGGGGCCGCTGCCGACCCGGGTGCAATAGGCCTTGGCGATCCCGATCACTTCGTGGATGGCGGTGGGGCCCACGCCGCTGCCCGCACAGGCGCCGCCGGCCACCGTGTTCGAGCTGGTCACGAAGGGGTAGGTGCCATGATCCACGTCGAGGAAGGTGCCCTGCGCGCCTTCGAACAGGATGCCCGCGTTCCGCTTCTGCGCATCATGCAGCAGGCGGACGGTGCTGCGAGCGTAGGGGCGAAGGCGAGCTGCGAGGGGGATCAGCTCGGCGAGCAAGGCCGCACCTTCTAGATGGGGGGCTCCGTACCATTCAGAGAGGCGACGGTTGTGTTCGGGGAGGTGTGTGTGGATGTGCTCGGTCAGCGCCGCTTCATCGAGCAGGTCGGCGATGCGCAGCCCGCGACGGCCCACCTTGTCCTCGTAGGCGGGGCCGATCCCTCGCCCCGTGGTGCCAATCTTTCCGGCGCCTGCAGCCGCTTCTCGGGCGATGTCGAGCGCCTTGTGCCAGGGAAGAATGATGTGGGCTTCAGTGCTGATCACGAGGCGTTCGGGACGAACGGGCACGCCGCTTGCCTCCAACGTGTCGATCTCATGCACGAGCACGGCCGGATCGATCACCACGCCGTTGCCGATGACGTTTACGGTGCCCTCTTGAAGCATCCCGCTCGGGATGAGGTGGAGCACGGTCTTCCGCCCGCCCACCACGAGCGTGTGCCCGGCGTTGTTTCCACCTTGGAAACGGACGACGAAACCAACCTTCTTCGCGAGAAGGTCGACCACCTTGCCCTTGCCCTCATCGCCCCATTGGGCGCCGACCACCACGACGTTCAGCATAGGGGCCGGGCTAACTCTTCTGACCGTCGCACGCCTTCAAGCAACACCTCCAAGCTTCCGCTTCACGCCGGTCCACCGGTGGGGCGTCCAATCGCCGACATCGGTGAGGACCGCGGCGAGTAAACGTCCCCGGCTGGTTCGCGTCGCCACGCTACCGCGGTAAGGCTATGTTTAACGCGGGAGGACGCATGAACCCGGCTCTGTCCCGCCGCGAACTACTCGCCGCCGTGGTGCCGCTCCTCGCATGCGCAAGCCGCCGGCCCACAGGGCCACGGCCCGACATCCTCCTGGTCACCTTCTGCTCGCTGCGGGCCGATCGCGTCGGCGCGCTCGGGTACACGGCGCGGGCGACAACCCCACGCCTCGACGCGTTCGCCTCCGGCGCCACAAGGTTCACCCGCGCGTGGGCGAACGCCACTTGGACGAACCCCACGCACGCCAGCATTCTCACTGGGCTTTTCCTCGGGCATCATCGCGTGGCAGACGATCTGGACACGCTCGTGCTTGGCGCGCCAACCCTCTCCGGTTTGTTGCGCGACGCGGGCTGGCGAGCGGCCGCTACGCTCCAAGAGTCGACGCAGATGTCGCTTCCGGATGCGTCGGGGATCACGAGGGACTTCTCCGAGGTCAGCCGACCGAAGCTGATGAGCCAGTAGGCCCCGGAGCCGTTCGCGGCGTGGGCCGCCGCCGAACCGACGCCATTTTTCGGATTTGTTCATCTTCGCGCGGCGCATTCTCCCTTCGGGGCAGGCGCGCCGTTCGTGCCCGTTGGGAGCCTCCACCCCGACATCGTGAAGTGGCAGGCCGGGCTACCCCGCATGGGCAGCGATATCGCGCCGATCTGGTCGGAGACGACCGATCCAAACCGGTGGTTGATGGAGCGCATGAGGCAAGATCCGCTCGTCGCCGAGCAGCTCTCGCTTGCCTATGATTCGGCCGTCCACGCAGCGGACGCGCACTTCGGGCAAGTGCTGGACGCGCTCGCGGCGGTCGGTCGCCTCGCCAACACCGTGGTCGTGGTGGTGGCGGACCACGGCGAGTCACTTCCCGGCCACAAGGACCGCATGGAGCGCCGTGTTTTGCACATTCCCCTAATCATTGGTGTGCCAGGCGGCATGGGGCGCGTCGTGGGAGACGACGTGTCCCAAGTCGACATCGTCCCGACGCTTCTGGAGCTTGCCAACGTCAGCTCGCGTACGTCGTTCGACGGTCAGAGCCTCGTCCCCCTGCTCAACGGCGAGGCGATGGCGGCGAGGCCGGCGTTCAGTCAGTCGATTAGCCGCTCACCCGACGGGGCGGTAGTGCGTCGGGAGGCGATTGTGTCTGGCGGGCTGCGGCTCGTCCAGTTCGACGACACCCACTGGGACATCGAGCTGGAGAAGGACGGCGTGGTCGCCAGGGCCAACGTGGTCACCCCCGCAGCCGAAGCGCTTCACGCGCAACTTCAAGAGCTTGGCGACGACACTTGGGAGCCGACAGACGCTCCAGCCCAGGTGTCCAACGAGCTGCGCAAACAGATCCAGCAGGGCGGGTACTGGTAGGAGGCGAGCCGGTTGGGCCGAACGGTGCAGTCAGCCGCCCGCGTCGTTCGCGCTCCGAACGGTCGCGGAGCGGTACGGGGCCAACGTGGGCCTCCCGACGAGCCGTTCATGCTGCGTGTCCGCGAAAAGCCACCGCCCTTGACACTGCAAGCAATGGCGTGTATCTCTCGCCCCGACGAGTGGGCGCTTCGCGTTCTACGGCCACCCAGCGTGTAGTGGCCGACGACTTCGTATCCTTACGCGCTGCGCTTCAAACCAGGAAATTACTGTGCAGTTTACCGAATTCGGTCTAGACGCTCGCCTTGTGCGTGCGATCGAAGACCTTGGCTATGCCACCCCCACCCCCATCCAGGCCGAGGCGATCCCGCCCGCGATGGCCGGCCGCGACGTGCTCGCCGCCGCAATGACCGGCAGCGGCAAGACCGCCGCCTTCCTTCTCCCCATCCTCCATCGCCTGCTCCAGGACCCCAAGCCGGGCACGCGCGTGCTCGTGCTCACCCCCACCCGGGAGCTTGCCGCGCAGATCCTCGAAGCCTGCCGCGACTTCGGCAAGCATGCCGGCATCTCGGCCGCTGCGATCTTCGGCGGCGTGGGCATGGGCCCGCAGGAAGATGCGTTCCGCCGCGGGGTCTCCGTGCTGATCGCCACGCCGGGCCGCTTGCTCGACCACCTCTCGCGCCCCTACGCGAAGCTCGACCGCATCGACTACCTCGTGCTTGACGAAGCCGACCGCATGCTTGACATGGGCTTTCTGCCCGATGTTCGCCGCGTGCTGGCCCGCCTCCCCGCCGATCGCCAAACGATGTTCTTCTCCGCCACGCTCCCTCCGGAAGTGCGGAATCTCTCGCGGGACATGCTCAAGAACGCGGCGGCCATCAACGTGGAACGCCAGGCGGCCCCCGCCAAAGGCATCACCCAGGCCGTATTCGCGGTCGCGGCCTCGGCCAAGAGCGCCCTTCTCGTGGAGCTCCTCAAGCGAAACGAGATCGGCAGCGTGATTGTGTTCACCCGCACCAAGCACCGCACCAACCGCCTCTCCGAGTACCTGGAGAAGCACGGCGTGCCCAACGCACGGATGCACGGAAACCGCAGCCAGGGGCAGCGCACCGCCGCCCTCGCCGACTTCAAGTCGGGCCGCATTCGCGTGCTCTGTGCCACCGACATCGTTGCCCGCGGCATCGACGTAGAAGCGCTGGAACACGTCGTGAACTTCGACGTTCCTCATGTGCCCGCCGACTACATCCACCGCGTCGGTCGCACCGCTCGCGCCGATGCGATCGGGGAAGCGTTTACGTTCGTCTGCCCTGAGGAAGAGATGGACATGCGCGCCATCGAGAAGGCGATCGGCGCGAAGGTCGAGCGGCGCGCGCTCCCGGACTTCGACAACCAGCAGAAGTCGGCCGAACCCCTCGAGATCCCCCTCGGGCAACGCATCGCCGAGATCCGCGCTCGCAAGGCGGATGATCGCAGTCGGGCCCATGAGAAGCAATCGCGCGCTCAGGGACGCCCCAGTGCGCCACCGCGGCCCCAGGACAATGGTCCGCGCCAAGACAATGGCCCACGCCGGGACGACCGCTTCAGTCGGGACGACCGGTTCAGCCGCGACTCCCGCGGTGGGCGCGGTCCCGACCGCCTCGTCGCCAGTTCTGGACCGAGTGACCGGCCTGCGGCATTCGCCGAGCCCCTGCCATCGTGGCGTCGCCCTTCGGCCCTCGCGGAAGGCTTCGCTCGCCCGCGCGACCCCAACGCCGAAGAAGTGCAACCGGGGATCTGGCGTAAGAAGTAGGGGAAGCCCTACTCTTGCGGCGCCACGAGTGTCCGCTTCACCTCGCCCAAAACCACGGCGGGTGAGGCGAGCGCGAAGGTGTCCGCAGCGATCTGCTCCTTGACCCAGGCGGTCTGCGCCTGGGCAAGACAGCTCCGAAGGTTCCCGGATTCCCGCGTGCCATCGGAGGTCCACACGGTGCCATCGATGTCAACCACCGTGGCCACGACAACGTCGCCCTTCCTCTCCTTGGGATGATCGACTTCGCATTGGGCGAAGGCGGGCGCGGCGACGGATGCGGCATCGACTGCGGCGTCGTGGCTGGCGGCATCGGTTGGGAGCGCGAAGGAGAAGCGATAGTTGCCCGTTCCCAGGACCACATGGACCTGGGAGAGGCACTGGCTTGCGTCCTGGCTGAGCGTGAGCTTGCCGGCCTGGTCGTAGAAGTGCCAGATGAGGAAGCTGGCCCCTTCCTTCCGACCGACTTCGAGCGCAGTGGCCACCGTCGTGCCGACGCGTTCGGGGTGGATGGCCGTCTCGATCAGACCGCACCACCGGATGCGCTCGACCTTCCAGATCGGGGCCGGCAGGTGCTCAAACCCTTCCTCGTCGATGAAGTTGGGCTTGGCCTCAACGGCATCCACCACCGCAGGGGGATTGACGGCAAAAGCGAGGCCCACAAGGACGAGCAGGGTCATGGCAGCACCGACATGGAGAAGGGGACGCGACACGCTGGGAAGCATAGCCCGGACTACCTTCGCCTCTGCGCGAGCAGCGCGACCGCGAGGGCCAAGGCGAGGCCTGCCGGGGGCGCGCCGGAGGAGCACCCACAGCCTTCCGGTTCCTCGACGATAGGTTTGCATGCGGCGTCGAAGCCAGGTGCGTTCGGGTAAATGTCGGGGTCGCCGTCGTTGCAGTCGTCGTCGTTGTCCACCAGGTGCTCGGCGGCAAGATCGCAGGCGGAGAGCGGAGAGCCCGCACCGAAACCGTCGCCATCGGCATCAAGCCAGCCCACGACGGCATCGACAGGGTCGTTCATCGGCACCCCATCGCAATCGGCATCCACATCGGTGGCGCAGTTCTCGTCGGCACCGGGGTGGATAGCCGGGTCGCCATCGTTGCAATCGCCCGGGTCAGCAATGTAGCCTTCAGGCTCATCGCAGTCCGCGAGCGTGTCGCC
>CAMBIK010000007.1 GCA_945867435.1 Klebsiella pneumoniae | reverse complement strand
TTTGGTCCGATGGCACGGAATCCGACATCAGCGGCGACTGTGTGTGGACGGCCGCCGACCCCAATGTGGTCTTCCTGGACATGGCCGGCTCAGCACACGGCATCAGCCCCGGGGAAACTGTCGCGACCTGCACGTACAGCGGCCTCACCGACGACGCGACTGTGACCGTCGGCCCCTTCGCTCTTGCCCTCGCGGGCGAAGTGGTGATCAACGAGCTTCTGGCCGATCCGGCGGTGGGCGCCGACCCCAACCAGGATGGCACCGCCGATGCCACGCAGGACGAGTTCGTCGAACTCGTGAACGCCGCCGGGTATTCAGTCGACCTGGAGGGGCTCACGCTGTGGGACTCCCATCAGGACTCCGCTCGCCACACCTTCGGTCCCAACAGCACCTTGAAGCCGGGCGAAGCGGTGGTCGTGTTCGGCGGCGGAATGCCGGCGCTTGGGGTGGATCGCTGCAACGCGTACCCCGCGTGGAACGATGACAACAGCCTGCAGTTGGGCCTTGGGATGAACAACGAGGGCGATACGCTCACCCTCCGCGCCACCGATGGTACCGTGGTCGGGTCGCTCACGTTCGACGGCAGCATCGAGGATGCCTCCATCGTGCTCAACCCGGAGATCAGCGGGACCGACTACACGCATCACTCCTACGTGACCGACTCGGTAGGGGCGTATAGCCCGTGTACGCTCTCGACCGGCGCGGCCTTCCCCACCGTGTCCGAGCGCCTGGCGCTGTAGTCGGGGCTGCCCCGGGAATCAGGGGCTCAGGATAAGCGGGGCAGAATCGCTGTTCATCACGATCACCTTCGCGTTTTGCGAAGTAGCGACATCGCGGAACGCCTTGATCTGTTCGTAGCGCAGCAGCTTGTCGTTGAGGCTCTCGGTCAGGATGCGCTGGCCATCGGCGATGCCCTGCGCCTCGATCCGCTTGCGCTCGGCTTCCTGGCGTTCCTTGTCCAGGATGAACACCATCTTCTGCGATTCCTGCTCTGCCTGGATCTTGCTTTCGATGGTGGTCTTCACGGCATCGGGGAGCGAGATGTTGCGGATCAGCAAGCCTTCCAGTTCGATGTGGCGACTGGCGAAGTCGGCCTTGATGGTTGAGGCGATTCGGGATTGGAATTCATCCCGCTTCTCGGTGTAGAGCTGCACGGCCTGGTAGTACACCGTGGCATCACGGATGCGGGACCGGGCGATGGGGCGCACGAGCACGCCCTCGTAGTCGGGACCGACCTCGGACAACAAGGCTGGTGCTTCCAACGGAATCACATGGTACAGCACCGACACGTCGATCACGACTTCCAGCCCATCGGAAGTGAGCGCGCGAATCGCGTCGTCTCCCTGAAGGCTGCCTTCGCCGTGCACCGCACTCATGGTGTAGTTCTGGGTGCGCGCGTTGAACACAACCACGTTGGCCAACGGGTTGATCATGTGCAGGCCCGGCGGGAGGGTGCCGCTGTTGACCGAGCCGAACAGCTTCACGACGCCGATTTGTCCTGCATCAACCTGAACGAACGCCGAAAGGGCGAGGCCGCCCAACAGCAGCAGGGGGCCGGCCATGCCGAAGAGGCGGGCAAGGGGAAGCAGGCGTTCATCGCCAGCGCGGAGCGCTGCAGCGATGAACAGGAGGATGACGCCGACGATGACGAGAAGCATCCCCAGACGCTAACCATATTTCCCCCAGGCTGCGTTCATGGTACTTACGTTCGGCGCGGGTCGCCTCGCCGTGCATCCCCTCAATCAAGGTGCCCCATGTACGACGACCACGCTGCGAACGCTCCTTCCGAAAACTCTGCTTCCCCCTTCGACCTCGTGGCAGCGACCGAGTCCGGCCGCATGTTCACCGTTGTAGCCGGCTTCTTTCTGCGTGCGTGCGGGGTTCTTGGCTGTTTGGTTCCCCTGGGTGCTCTGCTGGTCCTTTCCGAACTTCACAATGCGTCCGGACTCACGATGATGACGGCATTCCTACTGGTCCCTGCTTCCATCATAGGCGCGGTGCTCTCGTGGAAAGTGCTGTTCGCCCGCGCCCGCCGCATGAACGACATCCCCGAGACGGGCAACGCCGCGGTGAGTGTGTTTCGCGAGGTGGTGCGCGCGGGGGCCGAGTCGGCCTTCTGTTGGGCGATGACGGCCGGCGTCTTCAGCGTGTTCTTCGCCGCGACGCAGTCGTACAGGTTCGGGATCGAGCAGATGCTCACCGCATGCGCGACCGCCGCCGCTGTGGCCGCCTTCGGGTGGTTCTTTCTGCTGTATACCCACATGCTTACCGGGATTTTCTCCGCCCTCACTGCCATCGCAGACAACACGGCGGTGATGGCAAAGAACGGAACGAAGGAAAAGTGGCCATAGTCGACCGACCCGGTCTGAAGCGCTCCGGTTGTGCGGATAGCATCAGGGCGTGATTTTCCACGCACTTCTGGCCGCCTGCACGCCCGCCTCTCCCGGGGCGGGCTGCGGGAACGGCCTCGACCTCGACTCGAATGGGGTGTGCGATCGGGAGACTGCCGATTGGAGCGCAACGGCTTCGATCGCCCCCGGCACCGACCGCCACAACATCTACGCCCTCTCCGAGGCGGATCTGGCCGCCACCACCGAGCAGGGCCTGCGCTACGCTGGGGCGTGGCCGGTGGACATCTCGGGGGTGATGTTGCCGGCGGAATCGTTCGCGACGCTCTTCGAGCCCGACACCCAAGACGAGGACCGGCAGCGCTTCCAGACCCTCGCCCGCAGCGTTCTCGGCTTCGGCACCATGGATGAGATGGCCGAGTGGTTGGGCCTTCCTTCCTACCCCGACGATGGCAGCATTCCCCTGCCCGAAGGCGCAGTAGCCGGCGATCCGATGGGCATGGGCACGGTGCAGACTGCGTGGGGCCCGGCGTTCACGGTGTCGTGCCACGCCTGCCATGCCACGGAGCTGTTCGGCCACGTCGTCGTGGGCTTGACCAACCGCAGAACGCGCGCCAACGAATACTTCCAAATCGCAAGCCAGTTCTTTCCGCTGTTGGCGCCCTCGATGTACGAAGATCTCACCGGCGCCACGGCCACAGAGTTGGAGCTGTTCGAGCGGGCGCAGGCCAACCTTCCGGCCGTGGGCGGTCAGGTGCCCGTGGCGCACGGACTCGACACCTCGCTTGGTCAGGTCGGGCTCAGTCTCGCCCGTCGTGAGGCCGATGAATGGGCCAGTCGAAACCCAGCTTTGGAGAACGAACCGGCAGCGAGCCTGTTCGACGACTATGTGGCGGATAGCAAGCCGGCGGTGTGGTGGACTCTCCGCTACAAGACGCGCTGGCTGAGCGACGGCAGCATCGTGTCCGGGAATCCGATCTTCACCAACTTCCTGTGGAACGAGATCGGCCGCGGTACCGACCTGCGGGAGCTCGATGAGTGGTTGAGTGAAAACGGGGAAGCAGTGGATGCGCTGACCGTCGCCGTGTTCAACACGCCGGCGCCAGTATGGTCCGACATCCTGCCGGATTACCCGATCGATGCGGCCGCCGCGGTGCGCGGTGAAGCGCACTTCGAGGCCCAGTGTGCCGCCTGCCACGGCCATTACGTCAAGGAGGGACTGGCCACGGTCCGGGTCGAGTACGCGTCCGTGACCCAGGTGGTAGACGTCGGCACTGACCCGCAACGGGCCATCGGGATGGCGGATTTTGCCGGGGCGCTGAACGACCTGGCGATCTCCCAGGCCGCCGGCACGGTCGTTGAGGTTCAGGCAGGGTATGTGCCGCCCCCCCTGGATGGCGTCTGGGCGCGGTTTCCCTACCTGCACAACGGCAGCGTGCCCAGCCTGTGCGCCCTGCTCTCCCCCCCCGCGGACCGCCCCGCGCGCTTCGTGGTCGGCCCCCCCGACGACCCGGCCACCGACTTTGATGCGGCCTGCGTGGGCCTGCCCGAGACCCCCCCGTCCGACTGGCTGGACGACCCGGCGAACACCGTGGATACGACCGTCCCCGGCCTCGGAAACCAAGGCCACGACGTGGTCGTGGAGGCGGCGGACCGCGCCGACCTCATCGAGTTCTTGAAAACCTTGTGAATGCCGCCGTGCGCGTTTCCGCCGTCTATTTCGCCTTTGCGGCGGTGATCACGGGGCCTGCGCTGCTATCGGGGGATCTGCTGGGCCACCCGGACGTGGATGTCTGGAACCACGCCTGGGGGTTCTGGTGGTTCTGGGACACTCTGAGCGCGGGGCGGTTGCCCTTCCGCACCGACCTCGTCGGCGCGCCCCAGGGCGGGGTCCTGTACTTCATCGATCCGCTGGGCGCGCTTTCCGCGCTGCCGTGGGTCGCCGCGTTTGGCACGACGGCCGCCTGGAACCTGGTTTTGTTAGGCCGGATCGCGATGGCGGGCTGGGCCACACACGGCCTGTGCCGGTCGCTTTCGGGGCCCGGCGCCCACAACTACGTCGCGGGGATCGCGATGGCGAGCGCCCCGTTTCTGTGGGTGGAGATCGCCAACGGCATCTCGGAAGTGGTAGCGGTGGGGTGGATTCCTGCCTGCCTGTGGGCGGCGGTGGTGGCGGTCCCGACGCGCGAGCCGCGGCGCTGGGCACTGCTGGGCTTGTGCATCGGCTTCGCCACGCTCGCGTGCTTCTACTATGGGCTCCTGAGCGGCATCCTCGTGGGTTGTCTGCTCGGTGCGAACCTGGTGCGCGGGCGAGGCTGGTGGCCGGGGGTCGGGCTGGCGGGTGGGGTTGCGCTGGCGGTCGCGGCCCCCGGGCTGCTCCTTTTGCGCCGCTCGCTGGAGGCCCCCGCCGCCCTCGTTTCCCGGGCTGAGAGCCTCAACGGGGAGCTGCTGGAGCACAACGCAGTCGATCCACGCGAATGGGTGATGCCGGGCGACTTCCATTCCGTGGACTTCGCCGCCCGCTACGGCGAGGCGTTCCACCACACCTTGTACCTTCGCTGGACCGTGTTGCTTCTCGTCGGCTGGGCCTGCTGGCGAAGGCGCGGCGAGGTCGCAGGGTGGGTCGGTTTGGCCTTGGTTTCCGGCGTGCTGGGGCTGGGCTCGTTGCTCTGGTGGGATGGGGCCTGGGTCACGGTCGGGGGGCGCGCCCTTTCGTTGCCGTTCGGGTGGTTGCAGGCCCTGCTTCCGGCGCTGGCGGTCACGCACCCGGCGCGGCTGGGGCTGGGCGCGATCGTGGTCACCGCTGTGCTCGCGGGGTGGGGGCTTCAGGGCGCGGGACGCCGTGCGCTGTGGGTCGTGCCGCTGCTGCTTGCGGAGACGATCCTGGCCTCCAACGCGCAGTGGCCGCTCCCCACCTCGCCGGCCGCCATCCCCGGCGTATACCGAGATTTCGCGGCCGAGGACGACCCCCGGGCCGTACTCGACTTGCCGGCCAGCGTCGGCCGCACCATGGCCACCAGCCGGTACTTCTGGTACCAGACCGTGCATCGCAAGCCCGTGCCGTGGTTCCCCGATGTTCATGAGGCCCACAACGGCGACCGGCACAGCGTGCGCTTGTTTGAGCACACGCCTTCGGGCCCGGCCGCCGCGCTGTCCGATCCGGCGATTCTGCGTCTCCGCGAGCGCTACGGCTGGATCGTCGTCCACGACGATCTAGAGGGTCGTACGCGCTATCCTGGCGAACTTACGCCGCTGCTCACGACCGCCTTCGGACCGCCCGCGTCGGCCGATGGGCTGCACGTTTGGCACCTGGGGCGTTGATCTGGCCCTCAGGGCTTGGGGGGCGTGGGCGGGGGGGAGCCGGGGGGCGTGCTGAGCGGTGCGCCCGCGCCGAGGGCAGGTGCATCCTTGGGATCGCCGCTTCCATCTTTCGGGGCGACCATCGTCTTCACGGACCAGGGCAGCTTGGCTTCCACGCTGACCCCTGCAGAAACGTCGAGGCTAAGCGCGATGTCCTTGCCTTCGATCTTGCTGACCTCGGTGAAGCCGATGGTGTCTCCAGGACCGATGCCGTCGCCCTTTTTATCGACGTTCACAACGACGTAGATGGGGGTGGCGAGCGTAGCGGGCGCCTTCACGCTGAACGTGCCATCGGCGGTGCGTACCACTTCCAAGACTTCGGGGGCCTTGTCGCCCTTTTTGTCGATAAGTCGAACGAAATCGACCTGGGCCTCCTTGGCGCCGGTGATCGTGCCGGAGAGGGTGATGGTCTTGCCGTCGGTGGCCAGGGAGGCCAGGCCGGCGGGGGCGAACGCCATCGGCATCTCCGGGCCTTCCGTGGGGGGGCCTGCGGGGACCGAACCATCGCCGGGCGGGGATGCCGCGCCATCAGCCGGCGGCGGTGCTGTCCCATCGGCGGGCGGGCCACCCGGAGGGCCCTGTTGAACGTTCGGAGCCACCGGCTGGTTGTTGAGCGCAAGTTCGGGGGATTCGGGGCATCCCGTGAACATCGAGAACATTAGCGGCAAAGCGAGGGCAGGGGTGCTCATGAAGGCTCCGGAAGGGTGCATTTCTACGCGAGCGTGCAGGGCTTGTCAACCCGCTCAATCCACGACTACTCTGGCACTATCGTGTCCTGGTCGCGCAGCCTCGCGCTGCCCGTGCCATCCACGGACAGAACGATGGCGGTGATGTTGTCGTCGGATTCGTAGGCGATGGCGCGTTCGCCGAGGGTGACTGCGCAGGCCTGGGGGGCGGGAACCTGGGTGAGCGCGTCGGCGATTTGGGCTTCGGTGAGGTGTCCATGGAGGCCGTCGGAGCTCAGCAGCAGGCGGTCGCCAGGACGTAGGCTGAGCGCGCCGGTATCGATCCCACGGTCGATGCGCACGGCGCCGTCATCGCCGAGTCCGCGGCTCCCGAAGATGAAGTTCTGCGCGAGATGGCCAGGCAGGGTCGGGATGGCTCGTCCATCGCGAACGGCGAACGCCTCGCGGGTCTGGTCGTGGGTGATCTGCGTGATCCTTCCCCGGCGCCAGTGGTACAGGCGGCTGTCGCCTACATGCGTCCAGTAGGCCCGGTCCCCGACGATCCACACGGCGGTGAGGGTGGTGCCCATCCGCACGTCGCCGCCCTCCCGGACCCGTTGCCGCACGCGTCCGTGGGCTTCCAGGACGAACGAACGCAGCTCGGCCTCCGGATCTCCCTGGATCGACAAGCCGTAGAAGCGGCTCAAGGCACCGACCGCGGCCTCCGCGGCGATCTCGCCGTCCTCATGGCCCCCCATCCCATCGGCTACGGCGATCAACAGTTCGGGTCGGTCCGGGGCCGCGTGGACCTGCTCCTCGTTTCCGCTTCGCCATCGCGCGGTGCCCGCTCGGCACACCAGGTAGTTGTCTTGGTTGGAAGGGCGGCCTCCACGAGTGGGGCCGACGCCGACGGTGCAGACCAATCCCAGTTGGAACCGAGGTTCCAAGCCCTACGCCACGTCGAGCCGGTAGAGGTTGGCTCCAGCGAGCAGGTGATCTCCCGAACGGAGCAGCACCGGTTCGCCATCCTCCGGGAACGTACGCCATGGCCCGGCACCCGCGCGCACGAAGAAGGGTACACCCGCCCCCCCGCCGGCCCGGTAGCTCTGGAGGTAGTCGCTCAGGTGCACGCTTTCACCGTCGTAGCGCGCCATCACGCGGATCGGCCCGAGGCGCAGGGCCCGCGGGCTCCGCAGCGGGAGTCCGGACGTGAACAGGCCGGCCACGAGTCGATCGCCAAAATCGACAGCCAAGAGCCGGGCGCGCGGGTCGGGGAGGTCGGCACCCTCCGCGAAGGAGAGCGTGACCTCGAAGTCAGGTTCCAACTGGGCGTCCCGCCTGACGATGGCGATGCGCGCACCGTCGATGGATTCGGTGCTGTTTACCTTCGTTCCGAGCACATCCAGGGAGGCTTCTCCTTCTTGGAGAAGCTGAATCCGCCCCTTGGTTCCCCGAGCGCGCACGAGGGCGTAGTCGAGGGTAAGAAATACATGGTCTGCGAAGGATTTTACCTCCGGGATAACCACGTCTGCGTCACGATGGTTGCCGAGCGTGACCTCTCCGTGCACCGACCATCCGACCTGCACCAGACGGGCCGGCCGAGAGAGATCCTGCTGCCACTGGCTTTCTTCTACCCAGACCACCGATTCCAGTTCGGCATCCTGGGATGCTGAGGCGCCCTCGGATGCAAGGCTCGGGGCCGACACCAGGGCGATGTGAACGGGGCGGGGGGCGGGGCCCCGGTCCCCGAGGGCGGCTGGGCCGATCGGGTCTACGGTCAGAAAGGCGCGCAACTGTGGCTTGATCGCATCGACGCTCGCGGCGAGATTATCAGCGTTGAACCGGGGCACGGCCGCAGCCGGTGCCGCCGGGGCGGTCGCCACGCCAGGTGGGGGAAAGCTGACCTGGAAAAGGCAGTTTCCAACCAGCACCTCGTCGTTTGGCTCCAACGGTGCCTCGTGGCGGCCTCCCGTGCCCTCCTGGGGGAACAACACCACGATTTCGCCTTGGCGCCTCACATAGGTGTAGCAGTGGCGAGCCAACGAGCGGAGCACGGGTTCTTCGGTGAGATCGATCTCAGCGTGGCTGGAGGCGACCATGATCGAGTCGGTGTAGAACTTGGACTTCGGGATGTCGCCGGTGCGCGAACGGATGTTGGACGCGCCGACGCTGGGCAGCCAAGCGATGTTGTCGTTGTGCGGCTCATCCGGGAGGCGCACGCGGCTGCGGCGGTCTCGCCCTACTTGGAAAACCTCGCCGAATTCGAGGTAAATCCCGCCTCCGGGGCGACGAAGCTCCGCGACGTAGGGCCACCCTTCCATCTTCACGGATGAAAGGTCGCGGTACTCCAGTTGTGCGCCATCCACCTCGATGGTTAGAGACCCCTTCAGCACAATCGGCTGGCCGGGATTCAGGACCTTTTGGTTCACCGTGACGCCCGAATCCTGAGCGACGAGGGTCGTGCGGCCGGCACGGACCTGGATGGTCGCCCGCGCGGGACCGCTTGCGGTCGAGGTCACCACCTGGGCCTTGGCACCCAGGTACACGTCATAGCCCTCCATGAAGTTGCTGAAGTGCACCTTCTGAAGCAAAGCCCCCCGCTCATGGAGGGTGAGGCACCGCCCGGCCACGGCGTCGGGAATGATGGTCTTCTGTTTCATCGCCGCGGAGATCTCGGCCGAAGGGGGGGCGCTGCTTCCGGGCTTCGCCGGAGTCGGGGCGACCAACGCGACCTTGTTGGCCCCCGCCCTTGGCTTTGCGAGGGGCAGGGAGCCGGTGTTTGAGGGCTCCACGACTTCCAGCACCAGGAAGGCGATCGGTCGCCCGGACAGCTCGGCGATGGTCAGCACGTTGGGGCCCGAGTCCGTTTGATCGCTCCGAACCATGTAGCGATCTTGCAGTTCGGGGCTGATCACATGAATGAGCGAGCCATCCGGGTACTGTTGCAGGCGGTAGATGCCGGGTTCGACCAGCGCCGGATGGGCGTAATTGTCGAGCCAATGCCGGCCGAGCGTGAAGACGATCTGGTCGTTGTACAGGCGGCCCACATCGCGGTAGCCCTGCCACACGCCGGGGAGGTTCAGGTGTACCGTGAGCGCCGGTCGGCTGCGAGTGGAGGGACCGACATAGAGGTTCGGAAGCAGGCCCGTGATGAATTCCCCAGCTTCGAGTCCGAACGACTGCCCGAGCATGTCTTTTCCGCCATCCACAATCAGGCGGAAACGCAAGGGTCGCGTGCCGTACAGCAGGGAGAACCGTTCGGCGATGCAGAACGCCGTGAAGGCCTGGCCCAGCTCGCGGGTGGCAAAATCCGTCCACGGTTCGCCCACGACTGGCGTGGCTCGGCCCGCGTCGACAGAGCTGACCACCACGAGGACATCGGTGAACCCAGCGAGCCCTTCGCCCCGTTCGGCGGCCATGTGTGCCTTCAGGCCGCCCGTGCGTTGGCCGTAGCTGACGCAGCTCCACAGCAGGGCGGGTGCCGTGATGTAGTCCCCATCGGCACGATGCCGTCGCAGTCGAGCGACGTGGAAGGCGGCGGCCGGGTCGGGATCGACCACCAACTCAGCACCGCCGGACAGGCCGTGCGGCCGAGCGGACGAGAAGATCCTGGAGATGTAGTCTGCCAGTTGCGCCATCAGGGTCTCCCGCGCTGGCCGGGATAACCGGCACCGATGGGCCAGCGTATCGCGATCAGCGGGTCGGCAGGCGTGGGCAAGAGCACGCTCGCGGCCGCGCTCGCCGGCAAACTCGGCCTCCCGTACATCCCGGAAGGGATGCGAGAGTATCTGGTCAGTGGGGCGCCCGGTCTGCACGCGCTCAGCCGGGCCGGCCTGCGCGACCTCTTGCTGCGGCTGTGGTCGGAGCGGTTGGAGCGAGAAGCGGCGGCCCCCAACGGATTTGTGGCGGATCGATCCTCCTACGACTTCGCCGCCTTCTGGTTGTTCTACGGCTTCGCCGAAGCCGAGGATCCGGTCACAGATGCCTACCTCCGGGCCGCGATGGATCCCGCTCGCTACGACATCGTCGCCCTGCTGCCCTTCGGCGTGATTCCCTTGGTGGACGATGGCGTGCGCAGCACCAACCCCTGGCGGCAGCTGCACACGCACCTGCTGATCGAAGGGATGGTCGCCCGTTGTGCCCTCCGCACTTGCTCCATCGCTGCGCAGTCGGTCGACGCCCGTGTGGATGAACTGCTTGGGGTGCTCGCAGGCCGAGTGCGACTGGACTAAGGCCCTATCCGGAGGCCGCCATGCTGTTCGCCGTCACGCTCGCTCACGCCCTTGCTCCCCACGGTGCTGTGGCACCCTGCGCCACACTGGCCTACCGTTCCGGGGCCATCGCTGAGCACGCCCCTCGCGTGGCCGCCAACGCGACCGGCTACGACACCGAACACTTCCACATCGAGGGCTACGACTACGAGCCCACCGACGAAGAATTCCAGCTTCTCGGCCAGATCATGGAGGAGGTCTGGGAGGCCGAGATCGGCACGCTGGGCTACCTGGAACCCGTACGAGCGGGGCTGTTCCCTGTCTACCTCGAGAAGATGAGCGCGGGGCTCTACGGCTACACCTCCCTTGGCCGCGACGACCTGCCCTATGTGTCCATCAATCCGAGCATGGACTGGACTGGCGGCACCACCGAAGACGCATGGAAGGTCACGGGTGCACACGAATTCTTCCACGCTATCCAGTATTCTTACGATTACTGGGAGGCGAGTTGGTGGATGGAGGCGAGCGCCACCTGGATGGAAGATGAGGTGTACGACGAGGTGGACGACTACGCCTACTACTTGGGGGAAGGGCAGTGGCCCGACTACCCCGAGGTTTCGATGGTCGCCGCGAACGGTTGGCATGAGTACGGCGAGGTGATCTGGGCGCGCTACCTCAGCACCTTCTGGGGCGGGTCGGACACCGTGAAAACGCTCTGGGAACAGTGCGCAGATGGGGACATCCTCGACGTTACGGTAGATTTGTTCGGCTCGAAAGAGGCGTTCGAGGCCGCTCTTCTGGATTTTGAGGTGCGCAACGCCCTTGGCTACGCTGGCTACGAGGAAGGGGGAGACTGGTACCCGGTCTATGTGTGGGACCTCGCGACCGATGCTTCCGATCTGCCGGCCACCGGCACGCCGACCGAGTTCTTCGCCGACTACCTGGGTGTGAACTATTGGAGGATCCCGCTGCCAGAGTCCGAGGCGCACGATCTGGCCGTCGACTTCACCGGCAACGCGTTGGAAGACGGAAGCACCGTGCGGTGGCAGGTCGCGGTCGTCGGCACCGACGGTGCGACGTGGGCGGTCGAGACTGGCACCACCAAAGACACTCTCAGCTTGAGCCTTCCTGGCTTCGGCACAACCTGGCACGAAGGTTGGGTACTCGTGGGTATTCTGTCGGAGCGAACTGGGGTGGATCACGACGCCTACGATTCGAATCCGCGGTACGACAAGGCCCCGCCCGCCTACACGATTACGGCCCGCTTGGAGGATCCTTCCCCGGTCGACACGGGGACGGTCGATACCGGTGCAGAAGACACGGGGCTTTCCGACACAGCTGAGCCCGGCGACTCTGTAGATAGCGGAGAGAAGGATTGGGGTAACGGACCACGCAAAGACCCGGGCTGCGGGTGCGCGAGTGGCGGTGCCGGGAGCCTTGGTGCGGTGGTGGTGGGGATCGCGGCGGCCCTTCGGCGCAGGAGCCGGGCGCGTTAGCTTCGGGCCTCTCCGGAAGTCCTCATGTCTGCCATCCGTCCGTTCCGCGCCTGGCGCGCCCCTGCCGCGTTGGCTGCGCAGGTCATCGCCCCCCCCTACGACGTCATGAACGAGGATGAAGCTCGCGTGATCGTGCGGGAGAACCCGAGTTCCTTCGTGCGGGTAAGCCGCCCCGAGGCGGTGATGCCCCCCGGCGGCGACAGCCACTCCGACGAGGCCTACGCTACCGCACGGCGCGAGTACGAGGGGCTCAAGGTCCGTGGCCTGATCGTGCAGGATCCCAAGGAAGGGTACTACCTGTATGGTCAGACGATGGGCGATCAACGCCAGGTTGGGCTTGTCGCCTGCTTTTCCACCGACGAGTACGACTCGGGGCTGATCAAGCGCCACGAGTTTACGCGCCCCGACAAGGAACGCGACCGCATTCGCCACATCAACGCCACCAACGGCCAGACCGGCATGGTCTTTCTGGCGTACCGGGACGATGTCGCGTTGAACGAGCTCATCTCGAAAGGGCAGCAGCGGCCCCCGGAATTCACGGTGACCACCGAAGATGGCGTGATTCACACGCTCTGGCGCATCGACGACCCGGAAGGGGTGAACCTGATCACCGAGGCCGCACGGTCGCTTCCCGCCACCTACGTCGCGGATGGCCATCACCGGTCGGCGGCGGCTAGCCTGGTTCACAAGGAGCGCGGGGATCAACCCGGGCGCCACGGCTGGTTCGTTGCCTGCCTGTTTCCCTCCTCAACCCTAAAGATCCTCGCGTACAACCGCGCCGTCAAGAGCCTGAACGGCTTGTCGCCGGAAGGTCTGCTGGCCGCCGTGGGCAACGCGGGCTTCACCGTGGTGCCGACCTCGCTGACCGTGCCGACCACGCGAGGGTCCGCGACGATGTACCTGGCGGGGGCGTGGTATCTACTCACGGCCCGCGACGTGCCGACCGACCCCGTGGAGGCGCTCGACGTGTCCATGCTTCAGGAACGGGTGCTGGCCCCGCTGTTGAACATCGACAATCCGCGCACCAGCAAGGGAATCGACTTTATCGGTGGCATCCGGGGTTGGGAGGAGTTGGTGCGGCTCGTCGATTCGGGCAGCCACGCCGTGGCGTTTCACATGGTCCCGACCCAGATGGATCAACTGCTCGCGGTGGCCGACGCGGGACGGGTCATGCCGCCGAAATCCACATGGTTCGAGCCGAAGCTGCGGGATGCCGTAGCCATGCATGAGCTGGACTGATCATGAAGCCCATCAAAAAACCCTATGAGATCCGCCAGATGCTGGTGTGCGGGCATGTGCGCGATCCCTCGACCGGCAAATCCTCGTGCGGCAACAATGGCAGCCAGGCGTTGATCGACCAGTTGAAGAAGACGGTCAAGGAGCGGGGGCTGAAGGGCCGCTATGTGGTCACGCGCAGCGGGTGCCTGGACGTGTGCCCCGAGGCCGGGTGCATCGTTGGGTTCCAGCCTGAAGGCGAGTTTTTCCACGTGGAGTGTACGGTGAAGGCGGGGGAGGCGCTGTTGGCGCGGTTGGTGGAGGGGTAGGGGGTAGGCCTACTCCGCGCAGTCCGCCCATAGCGAGTAGGTCACCACGATGTGGGCGCCGGGGTCGGGCATCGCGTCGGTGTCGAACACGATGGCCTGGCCACCCGCGTCGTAGGTCCAGCCGCTTTCCACGGGATCGTCGTTCACCCACACCAGCAGGGTCGCGGGGTCGGGGTTGGAGGAGAGGCCGAAGCGACCGGTCTGTCCGGTGGAGGACAGTGTGGCGATCGCGTCAAAGTAGCTGGTCCAATCCTGCTCGCAGATGCTGAGGAAGGCGCCGTGGGAGGCGATGGCCGCCTCGTAGTAGCCGTAGCCGGGGTCGGCGGTGGAGCAACCGCTAGGGACATCGCCGACAATGGCCGTGACCGACATCGTGGGCGCCGACGCCTGCATCGAGGCCACATAGGAGGCGTAGCTGCCGACCGACTGATCGGGCTCGTCGGAGACCATGACCACGGAGGTCTTGCTGTCCTCCCGCAAAAAACCCTCGTTGCAGCCGCCGGGCTGCGCTTCGTCGAGCGCTTGGGCACCTACGGTCAGGCCCGCTTCGGTGAACCGCCCGCCCGCGCCTTGCACGCCTTCCAGGAAGGCCGTTTCCAGGTTGGAGGTTTCGGGGGTGAGGATGCCGGTGTTGCTGCAGCCGCTGTCCCGCGTGGAGATGAGGATCTGCCAGTCGAGGTCGAGGCTTTCCAAGGTATCGACAAAGCTGGAGAAGTTGTCGATCATGTTCTGCTGGTCGTCGGCCATGCTGCACGACTGATCGACATAGAAGAAGATGTCGGTGCGGTCCCAGGGGCCATCGCCCTGCCAGAACTCGTCGGTCACATCCAGCTCGAGGGTGCCCGAGCCGCTGACCGGCACGGTGGTGGTCGGCACCAGCGAGTTGCTCAAGAACCACACCTCTCCCCCGTAGTTCTCCTCGCCCGGAGGGTTGAAGAGCAGGTTCACCTCGACGGATTCGTCCGCGCTGAGGTAGGCCGGAATGGTGTTGGTCTCCAGTTCGAACCCGTCGGCGGTCGTGACCGCCAAATCTACGACCAGCATGCCGTTGCCGACGTTGGTGACCGTGAGCGGTTGTTCCCGCTCGCAGCCCACCAGCACCTGCCCGAAGCTGTACGGATTGGGGGAAACAAAGATCTGCGGGATGGTGCCGCTGCCCACCACCGGAACGTCGATGAGGCCGCTCTCCGGATCATCGCTCGCGATCACGAAGCTCGCCGAATCCTGAGGGTTCACCGGCGAAAAGAAGATGGGCACGGTGATGGTCTGGCCGGGCGCAAGGGAGGCCGCGGTTTCCTCGGTGCCCACCCGGAAGGCGGTCGTGCCGGAGAGCACAAGGTTCGTGATGTGCAGCTCGAGGTCGCCCCGGTTGGTGATCTTCACGTCCTGGGAGGCTTCTTCGCCGGGTAGCAGCTCGCCGAACGTGAGCGAATCCGGCTCCACTTCGATGTCAGGCTCCTGCTCGCCTTCTCCCTTGTCCTTGTGGGAAGGGATAAAGACGTTGTCTACAGGGCAGGCAGCCAGAAAGAGCAGGGCAAGCATGTTCGCTCCAGGTGAGTAGGGTAGCCCAGATGGGAGGGCGCCGACAGACCGATCTGGATGTCGCGGTCAGCGACCCAGGACCTTCGCCAAAAACAGCCGGCGGTCGGTGCGGAAGCTGCCGTCCTGGCGCCGGGCGGGCACTTCCATGTACACGCCCGTATCTTCGAACCCGAGGCGCTTATACATGTCGTAAGCGGCGTTTTTCAGGGCGCTGGTGCGCAGGATCACATGGTCGAAGCGCGTACGGTCGATGAGGGCTAGACGAATTTCGATGAGCTGCTTGCCCAACCCCGACTGCCGCCATTCCTCCATGATGCCCAGCTCGGCGAAGTAGAACGACTGTTCGATGGGAAGAAGTCCGCGAATCTCGCGAATCACGTCGGGCTTGTTGGCGACAGGGAACGCAATGGCGAAGCCGGCGACGACTCCCGAGTCCCGCACGGCCAAGAGCGTGACCTGGTCGGGGATGCGCAGGGCCCGGCGAAGCACCGCTCCGCACTCTTCTGTTGAGAGCCGTTCGTTGTAGGGCGGTTCACTCCAGATGTCCTGGTAAGCGCCGGCGAAGGCTGCAAACCAAGCATCTCCGTCGACAGGGGAGTCGAGGCGGAGGATCTTCAGGCCATCGGGCCGTTCAGCCACCGTCACCATGGGTGGAGCCTACCCTGTCGCAACCTTCTCCGCCGCTTGCCGTTGGTCCGGCGCACGGGTACGGAGCCTTGAGGACGCGGGCGTGAGCACCTGGGGACGCCGCTTGGCCCGCCTCGCCTTCGGCTTGACCGCCGGCTTTCTGCTTGCCGAGGGCTTGGCGCGGGTCGTGGAGGCGCGGCGCGGCATTGGTGACTTCGTTCTTTACCTTGACGGCGACACCATTGGATGCTCCAGTCCCTCGCTCACCCGTATCTACGAGGTGGTGGGGCGCTGCGGCCGCGACCGCCACGGCTTTCTGCTTGATCAGGCTCGTCCTCTGGGCGATCCGGCCGCCCGCCGCGTAATGATCATAGGCGACTCCGTGGGGGAACAGTCCTGGACGCTTCATCTCAGCGATGCCCTGCAACGGCGGGGCGGCGCGCCTGTGGAGATGTGGAACGCCTCGGTAGGGGGCTATGGCACCTGCCAGGAGGCGGCTGCCGCCCGGGAGTTGATCGGCTTGGCACGGCCCGATGTGGTCGTCGTGGAGACGTGTGCGAACGACGTATTCGGGAGTCCGGTGGTCCTGAGCGGCGAAGGGGGCCGTCCCGAGGTGGTGGTCGGCGGTCGGCTTCGCTCGTTCCCTCGGCCGCTCCTGAGCGTGGCGATCTTCCGGCTCGGGTTGGCGCGGGTCGCCGTGCGGGGCTCGCACGAAACCACGATGGAGGCGGCTCGCGACTGCGCGCGCGACCTCGTGGCGACCGTGGGCGCGATTCCCCTCGTGGTCGTTCACTTTCCGGCCCTCGTGGACGACCCGGATGACCCACAGCTCGGCGAGGAGCAGCGAGTGCTGGAGGTGTGGTCCCATGTGCCCGGCATTCGCCTGCGCGAACGCCTGGTGCGACTGGGGCCTCTTGCCCGCCTGCGGGAGTCCGCTTCCGACACCATCCACCCCCGCGAAAGCGCTCAGGCCGCCATCGCGGAGACGTTTGTGGAGGACGTGGCGGCGGCGTTGCGGTGAGATTCCCAGTGCTGCGCCCCCATCAAGCCGCAAACACCGCCGTCGCGACCACGCGGCCCAGGTAGCTGCCGACCCGTACACGAAGGGCTGCGCCCCCGAGTCGGGCGTGTGTGGCGGCGACCTCTCCAAGCAGGTGGACATCGGCCTGTCCATACCGGATGGAGCGCACTTCGACCTCGCGGGGCGAGAGCGCAAGGCCCGCGCCCAGCGCCTTCAAGACTGCTTCCTTTACGCTCCAGACGGCGGTGCGATCCTCTGGAGAGTGCGCCCACGCCTGCTCTGCAGGGGTGAACCACTCGGCCGCGAAGGACTCCGAGCGCGCTTCGATGGTCTCCATGTCCACCCCGGCGCGCGCGCCGCGCACGGCCAGGGCCACGGCCTCCCCGGCGGTGTGCGAGATGCTCACCTCTACGGACTCCGCGCCGACCACGACCGGGCGGCCGCTGCCTTCGCGGTTCACCATGAAGTCGCCGCCCGGCACCAGCGCGAGCACCGCACGATTCGCGGCAAGCTGCCCCGCAAGGCGGTCGTCTTGCCGGCGAGCGTTGCCGCGCGCCGTGAGGAGGGCTTGCTCGCCCTCGGGGAGCTCCGCGCGCGCTTCTGCCGCCACGGCGGTGGAGGTGCTCGCCCAGCCGCCTTCAGGGGCCGGCAGTAGATCCGCAGGGTCCAACGGGCCCTTCTCTACCATTCGGAAGCCGCGCACCCGCATCACGCGACCTTCCGACCCATCCACATCGATGTCGTAGGCGTCCTTTCGGGCATGCACCACGATTTGCAGGGTTTCACCCTCCATCACCGAACGTACGAGCTCCACTGCGTCGATGCTGGCCGGCAGCGCCATCACCCCTTGGATCGCGATGCGGTGAAGCCCGGCGGCCTGGAACGCGGCTTCGAGCACCAGCGGGTCGGTCAACAGGCCTTCCGCGATGGGTCCGTGATCCACCTGGGCTTCGGCCAGCAGGCCTTGAATCGCGAGCCCCTCTGCGCTTCTCAAGACCTGGAACCGGGGCCCGTGGAAGAAGCGCCGGTAGATGTCAGCCTGCGACACCGTTTCTTCTGGAAGCCACGACGAGGGCATCGCCGAGAGGAGCGGCATTTCTGCGAGTTGTACGCGGGCTTCGAAGTGGTCGGTGGTTTGCCTGCGGCCCCCTTTGAGGGTGCGGGTGCTGCGAAGCACGCAGCGCCAGGCACCCTCGTCGTCCGGTTCTGCAGCGATCTCGACCGCTGCGGGCTCGTCGCGATGGAGCTTGAGCGGCGCCAGGAACCGCACATCCTCCACGCCGGCGTAGCGCCCGCGCGGGTCGGCTGCGAGCGCGGTGGCCACCATCATCTCCAGGCCGATAACGCCGGGAAGCACGGGGATGGCATCGATGGCGTGGTCGGCCATCCAGGGATCGCTCGCCAAGGACAGGCTGCGCCGGGCGAGTGCACGGTCGCCCACGAGTTCCACCGAATCCAGAAGACGGTGGAGAGCAGGGGACTGGAAATCGCCAAGCTTGCCGGCGATCACCAGCTCTCCGGAAACCCCGGCAGCGACCAGGTCGCAGAGCACCTTGGCCCCGGCTCGGGCCGGGAGCAATTCAACCCCTCGCGAGGTGAGGAGCTGGTCCATGCCGCCGCGCACCGCCATGCCCACGTCGGCCCAGGCGGTCCACGCGATGTGCAACGACCGGGGGCGGTACTGGCACACCTGCGCCATCGCCTCGTTGGCGGCGCTGTAATCCACCTGTCCGGCATTCCCGAAGCGCCCCGCGACGCTGCCCATGCTCACGAAGAAGGTCTGCGAACCAAGGGATTCGGCTAGCGCGAGCCCCCCGTGCGCCTTGCCATCGTACACTCGCCGGAACGCGGCTTCGTCCTTGTCGGGCAGCAGGCGGGACTCTTCCACCCCTGCGCCGTGGATCACCATGTCGATCCTTGGATTTTCCTGGCGCATCGCCGCGACCGCCAGCCGGACAGCATCGGGATCGGCGAGGTTGAGGGTGCGGACGTAAACGGTCGCTCCTAGCGCGGTCATCGCTTCCACGTTGCGACGAGCCTCCTCCGCCACTCGCAGGGGTTTCAGGCGGTCCTCGACCATCTTGGGCGTGACCCTTCGGTGTTCACCGCTAAGTTCGGCCTTGATCTGCGTGCGCGCCTCCTCTTCTGCCAGGGGCGTGGTTCCGGGCGCCGTTCGGGCCACCAGGACGAGCGTGCAGGGCCCGCGCCGGGCGATCTCTAGACCCACCTGCGCGGTGATTCCCCGTGTTCCCCCTGTGAGCACCACGACGGGGTTCTCGGGCCATGGGGCGGGTTCGGGAAGGGCTTCTACGGCGAGCGCAGCCACCTCTCGCACGCCCGGGGCTAGCCACACTTCATGGGCTCGGTCGGGATCGGTCAGCTCGGCCAAGACTGCGCGAGCGGCGTCTGTGCTGCTGAACGCGGCATCCAGGGTCACCACTCGGGCGCGACACTCGGGCCACTCTCGGCCCAGAGCCTTGCACAGCCCGGCGCGGCCCCCGAGGTCGCGGGCGGCCTGCAGCCCCGTCGGCGCCTCTATGGCGGCCACCCAATGGCGCGGCCGCTTGTCGTCCAGCCGTTGGGCCTGAGCGAACAGCTCCAGCACATCGAGCCCGCAGTCGATGACCACATCCGGATTGCCCTCGGAGCGGCAGGCGGCCAGCGTGACTTGGCGGCGCAGCGCCGTGGCGAGCGGACCGGCACCCAGGACCCAGATCACCTTGCCACGAAGCATTCCGGTTGGAAGCCGCATTTGGCTGACTCGGACCGGGCGACGGAGGCGGAAGTCGGGGGGGAGGGTGTCGGAGAGCGCTTCCGGGGTTGCCACGGGCACGGGTTCCGCGGCGATGGGTTCCGCAACGACAGGTAGGACTTCGGGCGAGGCAACGGGGGTGACGGTGACGGGTGCCGCGCTCCTTGCGGCCTTCTGGGCGAGCCAGCCGGCCAGCTTTTCCACGGTGGGGTAGTCGGCCAGCTTGAAGCTGTCGTCTCGTTCCAGACCGTAGGCGTCGCGGACCTCTGCGAAGATCTCCGCCTGCTTCACGGTGTCGATGCCCAGGTCGGCCTCAAGCTCGTATGCTGGATCGATTTCGCTGGTTTCGTAGCCTGTTTTGGCCGCCACGACTGCGGTCAGGCGGGCGAGGACTTCAGCAGCGGTCACGCCGCCTGCCGTCGCTGGCGTCGGTGCTACGGGTGGCGCCTCCGCGGGGGAGGCTTCCACGACGGGGGACCCGCTCCGCTCGGCGGCCTTCTGGGCCAGCCAGCCGGCCAGCTTTTCCACGGTGGGGTAGTCGGCGAGCTTGAAGCTGTCGTCTCGCTCCAGGCCGTAGGCGTCGCGGACCTCTGCGAAGATCTCCGCCTGCTTCACGGTGTCGATGCCCAGATCGGCCTCCAGCTCGTAGCTGGGATCGATCTCTGGCTCGTCGTACCCTGTTTTTGCGGCCACCACGGCGATGAGACGCTTGAGCACCTCAGCCGCAGTCACCCCGCCCGCCGCTTCCCCGATGGCGGGGGTGGTCGCGGCTTGCGCGGGGGCCGTTTCCAGTACTGGCGACGCCTGCGCGATGGCGGTTTCCACGACGGGCAGGCCACTCCGCTCGGCCGCCTTCTGCGCCAACCAGCCCGCCAGCTTTTCGACGGTGGGGTAGTCGGCGAGCTTGAAGCTGTCGTCTCGCTCCAGGCCGTAGGCGTCACGGACCTCCGCGAAGATCTCGGCCTGCTTCACAGTGTCGATGCCCAGATCAGCCTCCAGCTCGTAGCTGGGGTCGATCTCCTCCCTTCCGTAGCCCGTTTTTGCAGCTACGACGCCCACGAGCCGTTCCAGCACTGCATCTCGGCTCACGCCGGGGGCTGAGGATCGTGGCGCCTGGGCCGCAGGTACGGGGCTCACGGCCGGAGGGGCGCCCGCATCCGCAACAAAACGAAGCTGCCGCGCCTCGATTACGGTCGTTCCCGACGCGCCACCCACGCGCTGCAGCCATGCCGCGTTCGCTTGCGCATCCGTTATCCTGCTGTCGCCATGCGCGACTTTTCGCCAGGCTGCAAGTGCCAATTGGCTGCCGAACCCTGCCGCGAGTCGAAGCGCGTACTGCACGTCGTAGTGGCCGCCCGTGCTCAGAGTGAGATCGCCCAGATCGGGGTCGGGTTCACGAAGGTTGGGAATGGGGGGAACAAGCTGGTATTGCAGCGCTTTCACCGCCACGGTGTCCTCGATGCCCGCGCCCATCGCGTGCCCCGTGTACCCCTTGGTGTTGGCGATGATCATCTTCGATGCCGCCGGGCCGAACGCGTGGGGCAAGCTGGCCATTTCGGCCGCTGCCGAACCGCCGCGGGCCGGGGTGTACGTTTCGTGGCTCAGGAAAACGCATCGCTCGGCAAATTCCCGATGGCTCACGGCCGCAACGGCGACCACCTTGTCGGCGAACGTCTTGACTTCCCGCTTGATGTGCTCGGCGTCGAGCCGGGTGCCGTGGAAGGCGCTGTTGGCGATGTGGGTGCCGAGCAGATCGGCGATGGGGGTCATGCCGCGTGCCACGACATCGGCGCTGCGTTCCAGCACCAGGCCCACCGCGCCCATGCCGAGGATCATGCCGTGCCGACGACGATCAAAGGGTAAAGCGGCGTTCTCGACCTCGGCGGTGGTGGTGGCGGCGCCTGCGGCCATGAAGCCGGCACCGATCCACTCCAAGAGGTTTTCGCTGGTCACATCGTCGGCGCCGACGACGATTACGCGGTCGCAACGCCCCGCGTTGAGCCAATCCTCGGCGACCGCAAGCGCCTGGGTGGTGCTGGCACACGCGGCGTTTACCGCTGTGTTTGGGCCTCGCGCGCCCAAAAACTGGGCGAGCTGACTGTGGCCCATCGCCAGGATTTGGAACAAGAAACGACGGTCGAAGTGGCCTTCGCCATCCCCGCCATCCTGCCCCAACTTCTGGACCAGCTGGTCGTAGCCGGCAAAAGCGCTGGCGAACACGATCCCCGTGCCATCACGCATGGATTCGGGGAGCGCCCACCCGGTGGCCACCGGCCTTCCCGTCGTGGTCTGCCGCCAGGTGCGAACCAGCGGAATCCCGGCATCTTTGAGGGCTTCTATCGCCGCCGCGAGCGCGAGCTGAGTGGCAATGTCGAGGCTGCGGACGAGCGCCGGGTCCACGCCGTAGTCGGCCACCAGATCGAAATGGGTGCGGCGACCGGCGAGGCGGATGACCTGATCTCGGCGTTCTACAGGCAAGAAGCTGCCTTCCCCGGTCACCGGATCCTTGGTGAGGCGAACCAGGCTCTTGGCGATGAACTTGTCCTGGTCGGCTTCAACGATCTGCGAGATCCGGTTTTCGCCCTTCAGCATCCGCTGGATGCCGTCGGGCTCAAAAACCTCCTTTCCCCCAGGTAATCCGAGCGATGCGCCGGAGCATACCACTCTTCGACCTGGTGACCCAGCGGCCGGAAGCGCTGCTGGGCTGGGCAGGGCGGCAGGGCGCACGACGGGCGCCACGACGGGCGGTTGTGCGGCCTGGAACGCGGTCCATGCCACACCAAGGAAACCCTGCAGCGCGGGGAGCATCGCAGCCGCAAACGCGGCTGCGTCAAGTCCGCGAAGGTCCTGACTCGCGACCTGGGCGAGGAACTTCGCCGCTGCATCAGAGGGAAGCGTGGGCGTGCCTGCGGGCCCCACGGCCTCGGCGGCGGCGCGCCGCTCCGGCATCGAAGCGGGCCGCGTGGCCCCGGCGCGGTTGGCCGCGTAGTCCACAAGCTGCCGAAGTGTGCGGTGCTGGCCGATGCGGAAGTCGAGATCCGGTTCCAGCTTCAGGGTTTCGCGGACCTGGGTGATGATGTCGGCGGATTTCACGGTGTCGATGCCGAGATCGGCCTCGATGTCGTGGTCGAGGGCGAGATCCTCGATCGGCAGCCCCGTACGCCGGGCGACGATCTCGAAGATGGTCCGGATGATCTCGGGTGTGCCCACGCGCAAAACGGGCGTTGAGCTCGCCTCGTTTCGGTCGGCCAGCAGGGGCGTGGTGCTGCGTCGCGGCGCCATCGGCGCGAAAACGTCGGTTTCGCCAGCGGGAACCCGCTCGACGGGGAATCCGAGCGCGAAGAGCTCGGCCAGGGTGTCAAGGAACGAGGGCACGCCCCCGCGCTTGGGCTGGTTGGTGTAGAGCGCCCGGTGCGGACGCTGCTTCAGGATCTGCACGACGAAGCCCGACAAGGCCCGCTTCGGCCCACATTCCACGAAGATGCGCGCGCCATCGGCGTACATGCGTTCGACCTGGGCGATCCATTCCACGGGCGCGGCTACCTGCAACGCCAGGTTCTCGATGATCGCTTCGCGGGCGCCGGGGCCGGTCGGGTAGTAGCGGCTGTCCACGTTGGTGGTGATGCGGCGAACCGGTGGTTTGATATCCAAGCTTTCAAGCACGCGCTTCAGCGGGGCGCTTGCGGGGGCCACGATGCGACTGTGGAAGGCGTGGCTGACCGGCAGCGGGTACACAGTGATGCCCCGGCTCTTGAACAGTTCGCTGGCGGCTTCCACCGCATCCGATTCGCCCGCAATTACGGTTTGGGTCGGACAATTCTTGTTTGCGGGCACGACATAGCCGGGCACTTCCGCCAGCACTTCCATGACCACTTCGGTGCTAGCCGCGATGCCGGCCATCTTTCCGACATCTTCCAGCTTTACCGCGGCCATCTCGCGACCGCGTGCGCTAACGGCGACCAGGGCTTCTTTGAAGGTCAGGATGCCGGCTGCGACTAGCGCGCCGTACTCGCCGAGGCTGTGGCCCGCCACCATGTCCGGCCGAACGCCGTACGCGGAAAGAAGGCGAAGAATGGCCACATCGACCGTGAGCGTGGCGGGCTGGGAGATGGCGGTGTCGCGGAGTCGGTCGAACTGCGCTTCTTCCGTCATCGTTGCGTCGTGAGCGATGAGCGAGGTAAGCGTCCGGCCGAGCAGCGGTTCCATCACGCTATCGGCTTCGTTGAACGTGGCTCGCACGATGGGAAAGTATTCAGCCAGATCCAGACCCATGCCGATGTACTGGGAGCCCTGGCCGGTGAACAAGAAAGCGAGTTGGCCATCGCAAGGCACATCTTCCAGGGCGATGCCGCGCTGCCGCACCAGGTCGTAGCCCTTGCCCTTGTTCATGGCGCCGACCACCTTCTCGATCTGCGAGGCGCGCTCCGCGTCGTCTACCGCACAGGCGGCCACCCGCAAGGGAGCGTTGGGTTCGTAGGGGGCCGATTCGCCTTTCGCCACGAGCGTCGTGCATTTCTGCACCATCTCCTCCGGCGTGTCGGCGGAAAGGGCCCAGAGCCCCACCGGGACGGGGATCGATTTGTCGACGGTGGAGACGCGAACGGCCGCCGGCGCGAGAACGGTCGATGCAGGCGCGGAAGCTCCCGGCGTGGGTGTGGTTACCGGGGGCCAGGCTCGGACCGGCACCACGGTGGCCGACGCCTTCGCAAGGCCGGGGCGGAACCCTTCCAGGACCATGTGGAAGTTGGTGCCGCCGAAGCCGAAGGCGCTCACGCCGGCAAAGCGGGGACCGCCGTGTTCCCAGGCTTCGGGGGTGGTTTGCACGCGCAGGGGCACGACGGAAAGATCGAGGTCGGCCCTGGGCGTTCGATAGTTGATGCTCGGGGGGAGTACGCCGTGGAACAGGGCGAGGCAGGTCTTCAGCGCGCTTGCGGCCCCGGCGGCACTCTTGAGGTGACCGATGTTGGACTTGATCGAGCCGATTCGCGTCGGGCGGGACCGCCGCCCGGGGCCGATGAGGTCGCTGAGCGCCTCGACTTCGACCTTGTCTCCCACCACCGTGGAGGTGCCGTGGCATTCCACGAGGTCGACATCCGCGGGATCCACGCCCGCATTTTCGTAGGCCCTTCGCAGTGCCCGCTTCTGGCCTTCGGGGTTGGGCGCGGTGATGCCCTTGCCCTTGCCATCGGAGCTGCCGCCGAAGCCGCGGATGACGCAGTACACGCGGTCGCCATCGCGCAGGGCATCGCCCAGCCGCTTCAGCACGAGAATACCGACGCCTTCGCCCATCACGAAACCGTTGGCGTTCGCGTCGAACGGGCGGCTGCCATCCGGCGAAAGCGCGCCGATCTTGCTGAACTTGACGTAGGTGCCGACGCCCATCGACCGGTCCGCGCCGCCGGAGAGCGCCATGTCGAAATCGCCGTCCTGGAGCCCCTTGACCGCCGCCTGCAACGCGGCCATCGAGCCGGCGCACGCGGCATCCGTGGTGAAGTTGGGGCCCCCGAGGTTTAGGGCGTTGGTGATGCGCCCGGCGACGACGTTCGCAAGCTCCCCCGGCATCGAATCTTCGGTGATCGGCGCGAGATCCCGCTTGATGCCCGCCTCATAGGCAACGAGGATGGCAGCGCGTGAGTCCTCGGGCAAAGCCGCGAATCCGGGCACCTCGTTGAGCGCCTTGCGAAGCGCCGGGAACATCACCCGGAGCGTGTACTCGTCGGTGATTTCCCCCCCCATGGAATTCCCGAGGATGGTCGCGACCCGGGACCGGTCGAATTCGCGAGCCTCGCCGTAGCCGGCATCTTCGAGCGCATCGGCTGCGGCCGCCAAGGACATCTGCTGGATGGGGTCGACCAGTCGCGCCACCGCCGGCGGGATGCGGAAACGCTTGGGGTTGAACGTGAAGTCGGTAACGAAGCCGCCAATCTTGGCATAGGTACGATCGAGCGCGGACTTGTCGGCATCCCAGAACAGGCGTGGGTCCCAGCGACTGACCGGAACCTCGACGATGCCGCTGTACCCGGCGAGAAGGTTCGACCACAGCGCCGAGGCGGAGGCGGCCCCCGGCAGGCGGCAACCCAGCCCGATGATGGCGATGGGCTCGTGAGGATCGATCTTGGCAAGGGGATCTTCGACCGCGGGAGCCGGGGTTTGCGCTGGCACCGACGTGCGCCCGCGCCACGCCGCCACGGCAGCGGGAAGGGTGGCGAATCGCTCGGACAATCCACGCGCATGAAGCAGCCCAGCCCCGGCAGGCCAGGCGTGGGCATAGGCGTCGCCCGCCGTGTACAGGCCTTTGGCCGCATCTTCTACGGCTTCCCCCCCCCCGACCCGCCGATACGCGGGGCTGGCGAGCGACGCCACGAAGTTGGCCTCTCCCACCCTCCGGAAATCCCCGGCGGTGAGCCGGTCGAGGCGCGCAGCGAGCGGCCCCCCCCCGAGCACGAAGCCCGCCAGGACATCCGAGAGCACCAGTCCCACGCCCTCGGGTGCCGAAACCTCGGGCGGATGGGGCCAATCGGCGAGGACCGCGGTGCCCGTCGACGCGAATTCCGCTGCGAGTTCCCGCACATCGTCGTTCCCGGCGCGCCCGCCGCTGCCGATGCCGCGCAGGTACACACCGGCGAATCCCGTAGGTACCCCTCCTACGTCGGTACACTCCAGCCAGGTGGGGCGCGTAGGGTGGGGGGAGCCGGACATCACGATCATCGGTCCCGTTCCGGGCGCGCCTTCGGCCGTGCGCACGCGCACCCAGGCACCTGCAGGCACCTCCGCGGGATCGCTCGTGAGATCTACGATCACCGCGGTCCCCGCCTCCAGAAGGTCGTGCGCAAGCGCAGCACGGGCCGCGGGCAACAGGACAAGGCGGCTGGGGACGATCATGGGCGGCAACTCGGGAGCCAGCAGTCCTATCGCGGATCGCGTGCGCCTGCGAATGAGCGGCGGTTCATGCGACGTTTCGCACCGCGCGTTAGCCAGTATCCATGTTGCTGTTCATGGCCACGCTCCTCCTCGACGGCCTGATTCCGAACGCCGCTGCGGCGGAGGGTACTTTTCAGCTAAGTCGAAGGGTTAACCTTCGCTATCAGGATGTTATCGTCACCCAGAGCGGCACGCGGTGGCGGGGCCGCATCCTGGAGCGCGGTGCCGTGTACCGGATCCGCCTTCGGGATGCGACGGAGATCGCCATTACGAAGGAGGAGATCTTGTCGGTGACGCGGGAATTGGACCCGGCGCTGGTCCATAATGGGCAGTGGGCGGTGCGGGTCACGCCTGGCTTCGAGGCGGCGTTCGTGATCGCCGACGAGGATGGCGGGCCTCAGTACGGCGCGATGGCCGAGATTGCGCTGGCGCACAACTGGGGCGGTGCGTTTGAACCCGAGCTCACGCTCACCCTCTCTCCGGTTGGGCCCAAGGATGGGTCCCTTACGCTGCAAGGGGGCTTCGGCGTGCGCTACTACCTGCAGCCCGACAGCAAGTGGAAGGCCTATACGAACACCCAAGTGATCCTCTATGGCACGCGGGGCGATTTGGGTCTGCGCACGGGGCCGGGGTTCATGTGGGACATCAGCCCCGGATTTGGATTGGGGACCCACCAGGGTGTCACGCTGCTGATCCAGGCCGAACCCGCGGCGGTGGCGGTCGGCTACCACGCGGGACTCACGGCTCAGGGTCGGTTTTAGGAGCCGTACGCAGCCATGGAACGTGCCGAGCTCATCCTTTAGTAGGGCGCATCTCGGGCGGGTTCCGCAGTGTGGGGTCCAGCGTCCGCGTTAGCTTCCGCCGCCCGGAGCCTCCCGCATGCGCATCCTCGTCGCCGACAAGCTCGCCCCCTTCGTGTCCGGTCGCCTGCAGGAGTTGGGCGCGGTCGTGACCGTGGACACGACTGCGCGGGAAGCAAGGCTCACCGCCGTGATCGCCGAGCTGGACCCGGAGGTGCTCATCGTGCGGAGCACGAAGGTCACGTCGGCCGACATCGCGGCGGGCCGCTCCCTGTCCCTGGTGATCCGGGCGGGGGCGGGGGTGAACACGATCGATCTTGCCGCGGCCTCGAAGCGGGGCGTCTACGTCACGAACTGCCCGGGCAAGAACGCTGTGGCCGTGGCGGAGCTGGCCATCGGCCACCTCATCAACCTTGACCGTCGCATCAGCGACAACGTGGCCGCCCTTCGCGCCGGCACCTGGGACAAGAAGCGGTTCGGCGTGGCGCGTGGCTTGCGCGGTCGTACCCTCGCGATCATCGGGGCCGGGCAGATCGGCCGCGAGGTGATCGTGCGGGCGGTGGCGCTGGGCATGAAGATCGTCGCCTGGGGCCGCACCTTCCCCGACGACGCCTCGCTCTGCATCGTCGATGCACCCACGATCGAAGCCGCCGTGGCCGGCGCGGATGCCGTGAGCGTGCACCTCGCGCTGGTCCCCGAAACGCGTGGTCGCATTGGCGAGAGCGTGTTCGCGGCGATGAAGACCGGTGCCTACTTCATCAACACGGCGCGCGCCGAGATCGTCGACACCGCGGCGATGCTCCGCGCCGTGCGGGAACGGAACATCCGCGTTGGCACCGATGTTTTCCCGGACGAGCCTACCGCCGCCCAGGCCGCCTACCACCACGAGCTGGTCGATGAGCCCAACGTGTACGGCACGCACCACATCGGTGCCAGCACCGACGAGGCGGAGGAGGCCGTGGGCGAGGAATGTGTGAGGATCGTGGCTGCGTACCGTGATGGCGCGGCGATCCCCAACTGCGTGAACCTGGCCACACGCACCCCTGCCACGCACCTCCTGGTCGTCCGCCATGCCGACCGCGTCGGGGTGCTCGCCCAGGTGCTCGGCATCCTGCGGGAAGCCGGGGTGAACGTGGAAGACATGCAGAACATCATCTTCTCGGGTGGGGAGGCCGCCTGCGCGCGCATCGCCATCAAGGGCGCGATCTCCGCTGAGGCGCTCGCCCGCATCCAATCCGACCCCAACATCTTCGCGGCTTCCTCAGTCGCGATCTCGGAGTAATCATGCCCCGTTTGCACAACTTCTCGGCCGGCCCGGCCGTTCTGCCTGTCTCCGTGGTGGAGGAACTTAGGGCGAACCTGCTGGATCTCAACGGATCCGGCATCGGGCTCATGGAGATCAGCCACCGCAGCAAGACCTTCCAGGCTGTCGTGGATGGCGCGGAGGCCCGGGTAAAGCGCGTGCTCTCCGTTCCCGACGGCTACCAGGTCTTGTTCCTTCAGGGCGGGGCCTCGCTCCAGTTCTACATGGCGGCGTTGAACCTGCTTCGCCCCGGTGAGCAGGCCGATTACCTTGTGACCGGCACCTGGGCCCAGAAGGCGATCAAGGAGGCCAAGCGCATCGGCGATGCCAAGGCGATCTGGGACGACGCGCCCAACAACTTCAAGCGCGTGCCCCAGAACGGCGAGTACGCCGTGCGGGAAGGGGCGGTGTACCTGCACTACACCTCGAACAACACCATCTATGGCACCGAGTACCACCACACCCCGGATGCCCAGGGGCACCGGCTCATCGCCGACCTTTCCTCGGACATCGCTGGCGTGCCCGTCAACATCGGGGCGCACGAGCTGGTCTACGCAGGTGCGCAGAAGAACCTGGGTCCGAGCGGGGTAACGCTCGTTCTCCTCTCCCCCTGGGCCCTCGACCGGGTGCCCGAAGGCCTGCCCGCGATGCTGGACTACAAGGTGCACGCCAAGGATGGGTCGATGTACAATACGCCCAACTGCGTGGGCATCTATGTGCTCGACCGGGTGCTGGCGTGGATGGAAGCCAACGGCGGAAGCGCCGCGATGATCGAAAAGAATCGGCAGAAGTCCGGCACGCTTTACCGCGAGTTGGACCGCACCGGCTTCTGGCGCCCGCACGCCGCGCTGGACAGCCGAAGCGTGATGAACATCACCTGGCGTTTGCCCAGCGAGGAGCTGGAGGAACGCTTCGTGAAGGAGGCGAAGCTCGCAACCTTGGATGGGCTCAAGGGCCACCGGTCGGCGGGCGGCATCCGCGCCAGCCTCTACAACGCGCTGGAACAGGAAAGCGTGGATGCCCTCGTGTCCTTCATGGGGGACTTTGAGAGGAAGAACGGGTAGGATTCTCCATCCGCCACGCATAGAGCGTCGGGAGCACGAGCAGGGTGAGCGCGGATAGGAGCGTGTTGCGCGTAGCGCAATCGCGCTCCTGGTTCAGTCGAAGATATCCCCCAACGATTCCATCCATCCCTTCTTGCGGCGCACCCCCCCGCGGTGATCGTCGTCGTAGCGCTGCCGGCCCGGTTCGGGCACATTGCGAGGGCGGTGATCGTCGTCGTCGCGCTGCCTGGCCGGTTCGGGCACATAGCGAGGGCGGTGATCGACCTCGTCGAACTCGGCCGTCGTGCGAGCGATGAGCTTCTCCAGCTCGCCGCGGTCGAGCCAGATGCCACGGCAGGTCCTGCAGACATCGATCGTGACGCCGTCGCGGTCGCGCTCGTCGAGGGTCGTGGTTTCACAGCGCGGACAGTTCATGGGGTACCACCTTGATCTTGGGTTGGAGGGATGGATGCGGCCTCGAAGCGGTGGTGCAGCATCACGGGGGCGAGCTTCTTGCGGAGTCGGAGGTTGATGAGCTCCACACCGAACGAGAACGCCATTGCGAAGTAGATGTATCCCTTGCCGATGTGCTGCCCCATCCCCTCGGCGATGAGCATCACTCCGATGAGGATCAGGAAGGCCAGCGCGAGGATCTTCATCGTCGGGTGCCGCTCGACGAATTCCCCGATGCTACGGGCGAAGGCGAGCATCACCCCGACCGCGACCAACATCGCGACCACCATGATTGGAATGTGCTTTGCCATGCCCACTGCGGTAATGACGGAGTCGAGCGAAAAGACAATATCCAAGAGCATGATTTGTACCAGGACGATGCCGAATGCAGCCGCCCCGACCGGTCCGGTCTGCTCGACGTGCTCGAATTCGAGTTTGTCGTGCATCTCGTGGGTGGCCTTCGCCACGAGGAAGAGTCCACCCCCAAGGAGGATGAGGTCTCGGCCCGAGAACGTGTGGCCGAACAGGGCGAAGAGCGGTGCGGTCAGCCCCATCACCCACGCGATCGCGAACAGGAGGGCGAGGCGCGAAACCAGCGCGAGGGAGAGGCCGATCCGGCGAGCCGACGCCTGCTGGGCGACGGGGAGCTTCCCCGCGAGGATGGAGATGAAGATGACGTTGTCGATGCCGAGCACCACCTCCATCGCGGTCAGCGTGAAGAGGCTGACCCAGGTGTCCGGCTCGAAGAGGAGGGAGAGGTCCATTTGGGGGAGTATAAAGACGCGGATGCCGCTGTTCCAACATATAATAGCGAATCAATCCATAGAGAAAACATATATGTCCACACGCCTGAACTACCACCACCTGTTCTACTTCTGGACGGTGGCGCGCGAGGGCTCCGTCACCCGGGCGAGCCAGCACCTGCGCGTCGCGCAGCCGAGTGTGAGCAGCCAACTCGGCGACTTGGAAGGCGCCCTCGGGCAGAAGTTGTTCGACCGGCAAGGCCGCCGACTGGTGCTCACCGACGCGGGCCGCACCGCCTACCGGTACGCCGATCAGATCTTCACGCTGGGTCGCGAGATGCAGGACGCCCTCGCCCGTCTGGAGGTGGAGGTTCCGGTTCGGCTCGTGGTCGGGGTCTCCCAGGTGATCCCCAAGCTCGTCGCCGAGCGGCTGCTCCAGCCCGCGATCGCAGCGGCCCCGGAGGTCCACCTGGTGTGCCGGGAAGGGCGCCTCCCCGATCTTCTCGCCGCTCTCGCGCTCCACCGGGTTGATGTGGTGCTGGCGGATGAGCCGGCGGACCCGAACGTGCGCGTGCGGGCCTACAGCCATCTCCTCGGCGAAGGCGGCGTGTCGTTCTTCGGCGCGGCCCGCTTCATGAGCTTGCGCGACGGCTTTCCACGGTCACTGGACCGGGCACCGATGCTGCTTCAGGGCGAGGGGACGGCGGTTCGCCGGGAGTTGGACCAGTGGTTCGAGGCGCTCGGCGTGCGCCCGCGCGTGCTCGGCGAGTTCGAAGACAGCGCGTTGATGAAGGCGTTCGGTCAGCGGGGCATGGGGGTGTTCGCCGCTCCGACGGTCATCGAAGTGGAGGTCGCTCGAACCTTCGGTGTGGAGGTGATTGGGCGCACCGAGGAGGTGCGGGAGCGGTTCTACGCGATTTCGCTCGAACGCCGCCTACGCCATCCCGCGGTGGTCGCGCTGGCCGAGTCCGCCCGCCGCGACATGGCGGGACCGCCGGTCGGGGCGACGTTGTCTTGACGCCCCATCCCCAATCACCCCCCAATCGCCACCCCAAACAACAGCACCGAGGTGGTGGGCGCGTCGGGATCGTTGGTCTCCATGCGTGCCGTGGTGTTGAACTCGCCCACTTCGACAGGCGAGAAAACCACGTCGAACGACGTTGACATCTCGGACGGGACCAGGATCGATCCCACCGCGATCAACGCCCAGGGTTGGTCCGGGTCCGCCAGGGTGAGTCCATCGAGTCGCAACGTGCTGCACCCGAGGTTGGTCACGGTCACGCTGCCTGTCTCGGACGTTCCCGCCTCCACGCCGAAGTGAAACTCGGTGGGGGACACGAACACGTTGGGCAGGCAGGAACCTGAATCCAACGCCGAATATTCCGAATCCATCGTTTCCACGTTCCGAGCGCAGCTGAGCAGGAAGAGGGCGAGCACGGACCCTACTCTCCGTAGCACTCATACGGCCCCGAAACCGTGCGCCCGCGGCTGTCGAGCACGGGTTCCCCCGCGGCGTCGGAGACCACGTTTTCGTGGTACACGTCGAGCAGGCCGAAGGTGCCTTCGGGCCAGTTCACCTGGCCGACCTCCCACAGATAGTTGCGGGCGATAGTCCTTGTCTCTTCGGATACCAACGCGCCCTTCACATACACCCGAACGGTCGCGACCGTATCGCCATCGCCGTGGTCGTCGAAATAGTGGACGAGCACGCGGTAGGTGCTCTCGGCCGGGTCGTCGATGTTGGTATTTTCGGGGCCGTAGCCCGAGCGATCGTCGATATCCAGCGAAGGGTCGTCGGTCGGATCGAGGATCACGCCCCAATCGACACTTCCGCTGCAAAAGTTGCAGTCCACCGGGGAGGAAAAGAAGCCCTGGCTTACCCCTTCATGGCAGCTTGGCTCGGTGACGCAGGGGCCGTCGTCGATCCCATCGCTGTCGCGGTCCACGACGTCGCAGTCCTCGGCGCCGTCGAGGTCGTTGTCGGCCCCATCTTCGCAGGTGGCCGTGAGCCCGTCATTGACCAGGTGAAGGTCGAGATCCGCCGAGTTGGTGCTCCAGGAAAGCTCCACATGCAGCTGCTCGATGGGAATCGCATCCATCGTGCAGGTCCGCTTGGCCGACTCGATTCCATTCGTGTTCGTCACAATCAGGCTGACAGTGTATTCGCCAGCTACATCGGTGGTGAAGTGGGAGATAGCCTGGGTGTCGTCGATCAGCCCCGCCACGTCGGAGCCGAGGGGCGTGCCATCGAGCGTCCACGCGTACGTCAGCGGCAGCCCTTCGGGGTCGGTGCTGGCGCTGCCATCCAGCGGGACCACCTTGCGGGGCTCGATGGTGGTCGGGCAGTCGATCACGGCCTCGGGATATTCGAAGTCGCCGCCGCCATTGCCGAGGAGGGTCACGGTCACGACCGGCTCGTCTGGGTCGTTGCTGGTGATGACGTAGGTGCCGTTGTCGCCCACATCGAGAGCAGGCGTGTAGGTCCACACCAGCTGCTGAAGTTGCTCCGGAGCGATGGAAAAGCCGCTCGGGTCGGCGCCCTGCAAGGCGAAGGCACTGCTGCCGTGCTGCTCGGCGCTTTCGATGGACAGCGTGGAACCCCCGTCGTTGGCGATGCCGAGCACGAGGTAGCCGACATCCCCCACTACCACCGTCCCGAACTCCAGGGATTGCGGCGTGACCGTGATCTCGGGGGTCGGTGCGTAGACGCCTGTGCCGGAGAGGGGGATCACAAGCTCAGGATGTTCCTCGTCATTGCTGCGAATTACCAGATCGGCCGCGAACGGCAGGTAGGTGTCGGGCGCGAAGGTCACACCCAGAACGGCGGCTTCGTCGGCCTTCAGGACGATCGGACCTGCGACATCAACAGCAAAGACGCCTGAGTCTTCAATTGTGACCGACTCAATCTCGAGCGCGGCCAAGCCGGCGTTGATCACCGTGACCCCGACGCCCTGCGAATAATAGACCGCCACATCCCCGAAATCGACGACGCTCGGCGTGACCACCATGTCGGGGTAGACACGATTCACCGCCGTTTCGCTGGGCTCGCACGCGGCAAGGGCGAAACACACCGCCCCAAGGCTCCGGTTCATCGGCATCTCCGGCCGCGAGCATACCCGTTCGGCACCGGGCGATCACCGAGAACCTGTGCTAGGGTAGGCCGATGGTGTGGATGTTCCTCCTGGGCGGCTGTGCAAGCTGCCTCCAGTTGCCCGACGAAGGCCCCGACGCTCCGCCCGAGTCGGGCGTGGACAGCGGCAACCTGCCGGCCGACACGGGCGGCGAAGACACCGCCGAAGACACCGGTCCGGTGGTGATTCCCCGCTGTCAACTTGAAGAAGTGGAAGATGCGAACCCGGCCGATGACTTCTCGCAAATGCTCTATGTGCCGCTTAGCACCTACGCCTGCGGGGATGTGAACACGAAGGGAGACGTGGACTACCTCACCTTCACCACGGTCACGCCGGGATGGATGAAGGTTGAGGTTCAAGCGGCTTCTCGCGGGTCCTCCGCGGACATGTTCTACACGCTTACGCAGCCTGAGCGCGATCAAGTGGTCGTCCAGGCGGATGGCTACCTCACCTCCGACCCGGCCAACGTCTTTTACGCGGAGTCTCCCGGGGACTACATCGCGGCGCTGAGCGAGAGCCACGGCGACTTCGGCGCGGCCTATCCTTGGTGGTTCTTGGCGATGTCAACCAAGGAACCCTACTCCTACCACCTCGTGGATGGCGAAGTGGTCGATGACGCGACCTTGGATGCGTTGGCCATCACGCCCGACCGGGAAGCGGAATCCACCAACGACGAACCCGAGGGCGCGCAGGAGCTTGTTGAGAACCAGCCAGTCTTAGGGCAGATCGCCACCCGTGGCGACTACGACTGGTATGTGTTTCACCTCCCGGAGGGTGCCACCCATGTGATCGAGGAGGTCGATGCCGCCGATCTCGGCTCGGCGGCCGATATGCACCTCACGATGTATTGGGGCGGCACCGAGCGCTTCTTGCTCATGGAGGATGGCAATGACGGGCGCACCGATGGCCCCGACCCCTGGGAAGATGTGGATCTGGCCTACGAGCGCGAGAAGACCGCCGAGATCATCGCCGGGAACCCCGCCGCCTACCCGGGCACCGTGGATACCTCCACGATCTACATCCGCGCAAGGAACTGGAACGAAGACCGGGGATCGATGTTCTTCTGGTATACGCTGCGCGTTCATTCCACGACCGAGGAAAAATAGACATGAAGTACGCTCCCTTCCTTGCGATCCTGGCGGGCTGTGCCCCGCAGGAATCCACCGACAAGAATGGCGACACGGCCGCTGGGCTCGACGAAACGGGGACCCCCGACGACACCGGTTCGTGTGCGTCCCGCCTCACGTCGGTCGACCCGGCCGAAGGCGGGGTGGGCGTGTACTACCGCGACCTCGTGACCCTTTCGTTCGATGGCGATGGGTCCACCGCCGCGATCTCTGTCCTCGACCCCACCGGCACTGACGCCGGCATGGTGCCGACCTGGGCCGCCGGGAACAACATGGTGACGCTGGAAGGCGGCCTGTTGCCCTCCACGGACTACACGGTCCACATCGAGCTGTGCGGTCTCACGACGGAAACCCACTTCGCCACCTCCGCTGACGGTTCGCCGCTCACCATCGCAGCCAGCGATCTGATTGGCCGTACCTACGCTTTCGCGCTGGCCGACGCCGAGATCACCGAGCCCGCCGTCCTGGAGATGTTCGACGACAGCAAGCTGGTCACGCCGCTCGGCTTCATGGTGCTGACCGCGGATGCCGCCTCCCTGGAGCTGTTGGGCGGCGTGCTCGTCCGTGAGGATGGGGACCTGTTCCAGGCCGCCAAGACCGACACTTGGGATTTCCCGGCCTCCGCCTTCGACGAGCAGCCGTTCTTCTCCACCTACATCGATTCGCTCGCGATCGTGTACAGCGACGGCGGGTCGACGAAGACCACCATCCAACTGTACAACTTCACGCTCGACGGCGTTTTCAGCGCAGACGGCTCCGCCATCACCCATGGCAACGTGGACACGCTCGTGGACACCCGCAACCTCGGCCCGCTGTTCGGTCAGGGAGATGCGCTCGACGCGGTCTGCCTGTTCGCCGAGACCTTCGCCGTGTACTGCGCCGCCTGCCCCGACGGCGAGGTGTACTGCCTCCACACCATCGGCGAGGACATCTACGCGCCCTGGGTCGAGGGTCTGGAGATAGAGCCCTACCCCGCTTCGGAGTAGCCCTTCCGCCGCCGCATCCCCGCTGCGAACAGCGACAGGACGGCAACGCTCGCTCCCCCGTTCGCGCAGCCGCAACCGCCTTCGTGGTGGGGGCCGGAGGCGTCGCCGGTTTCCTCCCCCGTGTCGGAACCGGCGGTGTCGTTGGTGTCTTCCTCACAGGTGCCGGGGTCGTCCACAAAGCCCAGGCCGCACACCTGGAATCGATCCTCAAGTTGCTCGTTGTACTCGATGTACCGAAGCTGTTTGGTGCCGGACTGGGCACCGTACAGCACGAGGTCCTGGGTGGCCTGGGCCGGCGTGTAGCGCATGTGCAAGCGCGTGAAGGTGTAGGCGTATCCGTACTTCTCGTCCGGAATAAAGCCCATCGAAGCCATATCTTCCTCGGTGAGCTCTCCTCCTGGCGTGCAGGGGTCGCAGTTGCCGTTGTCCCAGATGTATTCGGAGACCCAATGGGCTTCGCCTGTGATGGGGAGCGCCGCATCGAGTGTGGCGTCGACATGGTCGCCAAAGCTGGCACCTTCCGGCAGCATGCAGTCGGTTTCGACGGTCGATTCAGGGTAGTTCGCGATGGCCAGCGACCCGGAACCGTAGTCGGTGAGGCTGAAGATTGTGAGGTCCTGCGTCCCGCTTGAGTTGAGTGTGCCGAGCCGGATCGGCAACGTGCCGGCGGAGTCGGTGTAGGAGATCTGCAAGGGTGAGAGGGTGTCGCCATCCTCCACGCCCGCATCCGCGCGCACCTGTGCGGCGAGGAAATAGGAGCCCCCAGCTATGTATTCGCCAAGCAGCGCCTGGGAGTCCGAGGGCACGTTGTACCCGTGGCTCTGCAACCAGACCAGGAGCGAGGTGGACTCGCTAGCCGAGAGCACGACCACATCGTATTCGCCGACCACATACTGGCCTTCGACGACAACGCCCGAGTCGACGTCGGTGTCGGCGGTGTCGCCTGAGTCGGAAGCGGTGTCCGATTGCTGGTCCCAAAAGTCGTCGCAGGTGTAGGCGACCAGCCGGGCGGCGCTGTACCCATCGATGTGGGCGAAGATCGCGGGATCCACCACATGCAGGGCGGATTCGGGGATGGCCTCGGGTACGGGGATGACGAGCGCGAAGTCGGCGATCGACCCGTGAATGTCGTTGGACATGGTGAGGGTGGTGATGCCGCCCTGCTTCACAATGGCGATCTGGCTGCCGGCGTTGGTGGGCGCGTCGGCTCCGGTCGAAACGAAGGTGCCACAGAACGCGTGAGCGGAAGAAGCGAGGAGGGGAAGCAGCAACATCGGGCCTCAGGAGGGGAGGAAAGTATGGCACAGTTGCGCCAAATCCGTCGGGAAAGGCTCAAGGGGGGGGCAATCGGCACCGGGTCGCTGGTGCCAACCGATGTCGAGGTACAGGAGGCTGAACACCGACTTCGGTTGCGCCAGGTGGTGATTTCCATGCGCTCTTGACGTATCTCCTCAACCGCGTGTGCGGCGGGCACCACCACTCCCGCTGATCGGGGTTTGAGCGCCCTCCCCCACGTTCCACGTGGAGCCTCCGCGTCAGGGCCCGACCCCCACCGCCGTCCGCGCCCGCCGCCCCAGGGCCGCCGCTTCTTCCGCTGCGAGCCATGCTTGGAGAAAGCGTGTTTTTTCCTCGACTCCGAGGTCGTTTCCCGCCACCGCGCGCCTCCGTTCCGCCACGGCGCGGAGCGCGATCGCGGCGCTCACGCTCACGTTGAGCGATTCGGTCAAGCCCACCATCGGCACCCGGAGCACGCCATCGGCGAGGTGGCGGGCGGTCTCGCTCACCCCCCGCGTTTCGCTGCCGAAGACGAGGGCCACGGGGCCATCGACCGGAAGGGTCTCCGGGGTGAAGGAGGGCTCGGTCAGGTCGGCCACATAGATGCGGAAGCCCCGCGCCTTGAGCTCGGAGAGCGAGTCAGCAACGTGATCGTAGCGGCGCCGCCACACCCAGCGTTCGGCCCCTCGTGCGGCTCCGGAGCTGGGCCGGAACCCCTGGGTAACGAGGTGCACCTCGTGAACGCCGAAGGCTTCGCAGCTTCGCAGGATCGCGCTCACGTTGTGGCGGCGCCGCACGGCTTCGCACACCGCGACCACGCTCCCGACGCGCCGGTCGAGCGCAGCGGCGATGCGTGCCCGCCGCTCGGCGTTGACGATGTCGGGTTGGACCATCGGCGGCGTTTAGCCCCTCCCGGTCAGCGGGGCGACACGCCGAGGATGACGGGAACCGAGTCGTACCCCTGCACCTCGCGCTCCGCCCCGGGCAGCTGCACGGACATCGCGGTCGAAGCGCCGCCGTCGAACGCCATCGCGTCCACGCAGTCGAGCGCACCGAGCACGGTCGCCAGCTCTGACAAGGACACGCCGCCGACCAACGTATCGGTGACCAGCAGGACCACCATCTTGTTTCGGGTGATGCACGCGGCGGTGCGGCGCTCGGCCACCCGCACGGGAAAGCCCCCCCCGCCGGTGCGGAGGTAGGTGTACGTGCGCCCCCCGGTCATGATGCCGGGAAAGCCCTGAAAACCCTGTACGACGCCGCCGACGTCGGCGTTGCGCTGGTTGACGATGCGCGGTCGGAGGGCGCCAGCCCCGACGAGGAAGTGGGCCGCGCGCTTGGAAGCCTGCCGGTTGCGCGAGATGCCGTCGCTCACCACGAGGCCGATAGGTCCCTTCTCAGCGAAGTAAGGTCCATTTACGGCCAGGGTCAGGCCCGCCTCCTTGGCGAGCGTTCGCACCGGTGCGCGGCTCCAATCGGCGCGCCCCCAGACCCGAAACTGCCACTTGGCGGGATCGATCCGGACCAGGACCAGCTCCACGCTGAGGGGACTCGGAGGATGCGACAGCCGCATCTCCGCCAGAGCCAACCCCGGCGCGGCTTCCTGCCACTGCGGCGCGAGTACGGCGTCGGTCTTGCCCCACTCCGTTCGCAGCAGGAGTGCCCGGCTCACCTCTCGCCACGGACCATCGCCCTCGCTCCACATTACCCTTCCCCCGCCAACAAGTCGCCCCGCGAGGTCGTAGATCGCGCCCCCGATCACTCCCCCGAAGGCAGCGAGCACCGCCGCTGTCACCACGGCGGCGATCCCTGCGACCACCCAACGCCTGCGCTGGGGCGGCGGCGCCTCGGGGAGGGCGGGGTTAGCCAAAGCGGCCTTGCCTCGGCCCGCCCACATTGTCGTCGTCATCGCAGATTCGCTGCGCTGGGATTCCGTGTATGGCGGAGATGGTCCCCGAATGCCCTATGTGCTCGGGAACAGCGTGGAGTTCACTGCGGCCCGGAGCGCCGGCTGCTGGACCCTGCCGGCCACCGCATCGATGTTCACCGGTCT